>CALLQH010000121.1 GCA_938014945.1 uncultured bacterium
GCTTGCAGGCACGGAAGTGCACGATGAGGACGGCGCCTATCCCCCGACCGGGCCGGTGCCGCCCGGTCCCCGGTCCTGAAAGGCAGGAAAACACCATGCTGGTCCGCACGCTTGAGGAAATGGAAGGCGGCAACCGCCTGATCTCCATCAACCAGGGCAGGTCGAGCGCCCTGCGCATGATCAACCGCTCCGACGGCATCGGCCTGTCGCTCTCGGAAGCGCGCGGCGCGCCGGGCGGCAACGCAACGCTCTGGTACAAGAACCATTGGGAAGCCAACTATGTGCGCCAGGGCACGGGCACGCTGGAGAACCTGACCACCGGCCAGGTCTGGCAGCTGCAGCCCGGCATGCTCTACTGCGTCGGCCCCACGGACCGCCACCGCCTGGAGAACACCGGCGGCGAGGGCTTCCGCATCATCAGCGTCTTCAATCCGCCGCTGGAGGGCGGCGAGAGCCACGATGCCGACGGCAGCTATCCCCCCGGCGGCGAGATCCCCCCGGGCCAGCCCTCGATGTTCGTGCGCACCTGGGCCGATGCCGAGGCGGCCGGCCATGTCGTCATCAAGGACGGCGGCTCACCGCGCTGGGCGCGCCTGCTGACCGCGCCGGACGGGCTGGGCTTCACGCTCTCGGATGTGCGCTTCCAGAAGGGCCAGGAGATGGCGCTCTGGTACAAGAACCACTGGGAAGCCAACATCGTGCTGAAGGGTCTGTTGGTGGTCACCGACCACGCGACCGGCAAGACCCATGATATCGGTACGGGCAGCATCTTCGCTGTCGGTCCGAAGGACCGCCACCATGTGCGCATCGCCGAGGACTCCCACGTTCTCAGCATCTTCAACCCGCCGCTTCATGGCAATGAACTGCACGACGCCGACGGCAGCTATCCGCCGACCGGACCGGTGCCGCCGGGGCCGCAGGGTTAGCAGATAGCGATTAGGAAATAGAGCATAGGTTTGACGGTCGAAGTGGCGCGCTCCGGCCCGTTCCTATTTGCTATCTCCTATCTCCTCGGCGTGGTGGCAGGCGACCAAACGGCCGGCGACGGGGCGCAGCTCCGGCCGTTCGGCGCTGCACAGCGAGGTCGCGAAGGGGCAGCGGGTGTGGAAGGCGCAGCCGGTGGGCGGATTGAGCGGGCTGGGCAGTTCGCCCTTCAGCATGACGCGTTCGGCGCGCTGGCGGGGATCGACGCGCGGCGTCGCGGCCATCAGGGCGCGGGTATAGGGATGGCGCGGCTCGGCGAAGACGACCGTCCCCTCCCCCTGCTCCACCGGACGGCCCAGATACATCACCATGATGTCGTCGGCGATGTGGCGCACCACCGAAAGATCGTGGCTGATGAAGAGATAGGCGAGGCGGAATTCCTCCTGCAGGTCGGCGAGCAGGTTGAGCACCTGGGCCTGGATCGAGATGTCGAGGGCGGAGACCGGCTCGTCGGCGACGACGATCTTCGGGTTCAGCATCAGCGCGCGTCCGACGGCGATCCGCTGGCGCTGGCCGCCCGAGAACATGTGAGGGTAACGGTCGATGTGTTCGGGCCGCAGGCCGACCTTCTCGATCATGGCGCGCGCAGCCTCGCGCCGTTCGGTGCGGCTCATGGAACGGTTGATGGCGAGTGGTTCGCCCAGGATGTCGCCCACCTTGCGGCGCGGGTTGAGCGAGCCATAGGGATCCTGGAAGACGATCTGGACCTCCTCGCGCAGGTCGCCGACATCGCGGCGCCCGGCAGTGGCGATGTCGTGGCCTTCGATCTCCAGACTGCCCGAGGTGGGCTTCTCGATCATGGTGACGAGGCGGGCGAGCGTCGACTTGCCGCAGCCTGATTCCCCGACCACCGCCAGGGTACGGCCACGGTAGAGTTCGAAGGAGACGCCGTTCAGCGCCTTGACGGTCGCCGGCTTGCGGAAGGCGCCGCGCCGCACGGTGTAGAAGCGGGCGAGATCGCGGGCGACGAGGATGGGTGCCTCGCTCATGACACGCCCTCCACCGGCATCGCCGCATCGAGCGGGCGGATGCAGCGTACGCGGCCGTCGGCGACATCAAG
This sequence comes from uncultured bacterium, assembly GCA_938014945.1. GTDB lineage: Bacteria > Pseudomonadota > Alphaproteobacteria > SP197 > SP197 > CALGGB01. The sequence goes on from CALLQH010000121.1 coordinate 2,045, forward strand.
CAGCGGCGGCACGGCCGCGCGACAGGACTCATCGGCGAAACGGCAGCGCGGCGCGAAGAGGCAGCCCGGCGGGCGGTCGTAGACACCGGGCACGGTGCCGGGAATGGCGGGCAGGCGCTTCTTGCCGAGCGCCCGTTCGGGCAGCGCCTCCAGCAGGGCAGCGGTATAGGGGTGACGCGGGCGGGTGAAGAGGTCGATGGCAGCGCGTTCCTCCATCACCTGACCGGCATACATCACGGCGACCCGACGGGCGGTCTCGGCGACCACGCCCATGTCGTGGGTGATGAGGATAAGGGTCATGCCCCGCTCGCGCTGGAGGCGCAGCAGCAGGTCGAGGATCTGCGCCTGGATGGTGACATCCAGCGCCGTCGTCGGCTCGTCGGCGATCAGCAGGCGCGGATTGCAGGAGATCGCCATGGCGATCATCACGCGCTGGTTCATGCCACCCGAGAGCTGATGCGGGAAGGCCGAAAGGCGCGAGGCGGCATCGGGGATGCCGACCAGATCGAGCAGCTCGATCGCCCGCGTCCGGCGCGCCCGCCGGTCGAGCCCCTCGTGGACGCGCAGCTGTTCCATGATCTGGAAGCCGACCGTGAAACACGGGTTGAGGCTGGTCATGGGCTCCTGGAAGATCATCGCCATGTCCTTGCCGACGATCCTGCGGCGCTCGCGCGGCGAGACGTCCAGCAGATCGCGCCCGGCGAAGGTCATGCGGTCGGCGGTGACGACGCCCGGAAAGCCGATCAGCCCCAGCAGGGCGAGCGAGGTGACGGACTTGCCCGAACCGGACTCTCCGACGATGCCGAGAACGTCGCCCTCCTCCAGCACGAGGTCGATGCCGTCCACTGCCGTGAGGCTGCCGAAACGGACGGAGAGATTGCGGATTTCGACCAGAGGCATCGCGCTCACCGCTTCAGCTTCGGATCGAGGGCATCGCGCAGGCCGTCGCCCATCAGGTTGAAGGCGAGCACGGTGACGAGGATCGCCAGGCCCGGGAAGGTGACGACCCACCAGGCGCGCTGGATGAACTGCAGGGCGTTGGCCAGCATCGAACCCCATTCCGGTGTCGGCGGCTGGGCGCCCAGGCCCAGGAAGCCGAGCGCGGCAGCATCCAGGATGGCGCCAGAGAAACCGAGTGTCGCCTGCACGATCAGCGGGGCGAGGCAGTTGGGCAGCACCGTGGCGAACATCAGGCGCAGCGGCCCGGCACCCGCGACACGCGAGGCGGTGACGTAGTCGCGCCCGAGCTCGGAAAGCACGGCGCCGCGGGTCAGGCGGGCGTAGTGGGGCACGACGACGACCGTGACCGCGACCATGGCGTTCATCAGGCCCGGCCCCAGGATGGCGACGATGACGATGGCAAGCAGCAGCGCGGGCAGCGCCAGCATGATGTCCATCAGACGCATGACGACGATGTCGACGAGGCCGCCGAAGAAACCGGCGCACAGGCCCAGGGTGACGCCGGCGGCGAGCGCCAGGGTGACGACGACGACGCCGATCAGCAGGGAAAGGCGGGCGCCGTAGATGAGGCGCGAGAGGATGTCGCGGCCGACATCGTCGGTGCCGAGCAGGAAACGGGGATCGCCGCCCGCCAGCCAGGACGGCGGACTGAGGAAGGCGTCGCGGAATTGCTCGGCCGGCCCGTAGGGCGCCACGACATCGGCAAAGACCGCAAGGAAGGTGACGATGAGGATCAGCGCCAGACCGACCATGGCGCCGCGGTTGCGCCGGAAGTCCCGCCAGATGTCCTGCAGGGGATGGGGCGGCTTGGTTGGCGCCGTATCGAGCGTACGGTCGGTCATGTCCGCTCCGAGGCGTGGCGGATGCGCGGGTTGATGACGCCGTAAAGCAGGTCGACCAGAAGGTTGACCAGCATGATGATCGTGGCGACCAGCAGCACGCCGCCCTGCACGGTGGGGTAATCACGCCGCCGCACGGCCTCGATCAGCCACTTGCCGATGCCAGGCCAGGAAAAGATCGTTTCGGTGAGGATGGCGCCTGCCAGCAGGATGCCGGTCGCCAGGCCGACCACGGTGACGACCGGGATCAGCGCGTTGCGCAGGGCATGCACCGTGACGACACGGAAGGGCGAAAGGCCCTTGGCGCGGGCGGTACGCACGTAGTCCTCGTTCAGCACCTCCAGCATGGAGGAGCGCGTCATGCGCGCGATGATGGCAAGGGGAATGGTGCCCAATGCCACCGACGGCAGGATGAGATGGCTGACCGCCGAGCCGAAGGCGCCCTTCTCATTGGAGAGCAGGCTGTCGATCAGCATGAATCCGGTGCGCGCCTCCACCCAGTAGACCGCCGAGAGACGGCCCGAGACCGGCGTCCAGCCGAGGTTGACCGAAAAGAAGAGCACCAGCAGCAGGGCCCACCAGAAGATGGGCATGGAAAAGCCGGTGACCGCCGTGCCCATGACCGCGTAGTCGAGCACGGTGCCGCGCCGCACCGCCGCCAGGATGCCCATGGGCAGGCCGATGACGACGGCAAAGATCATGGCGCAGAGCGCCAGTTCGACGGTCGCCGGGAAGCGCTCGAAGAATTCCTGCAGGACCGGTTTCTTGGTCACCACGGAGCGGCCGAAATCGCCGCCCGCCAGTTCGTAGAGATAGAGACCGTACTGTTCCAGCAGCGGCCGGTCGTAACCGTACTGGGCCATCAGTTCGGCATGGCGCTCGGGCGTCAGGCCGCGTTCGCCGGCCATCATCTCCAGCGGGTCGCCCGGCACCAGGCGCACCAGGGCAAAGGTCAGCAGCGTCACCCCCAGGAAGGTGGGGATGACGAGGCTGGCGCGGCGGAAGATGAACTTCAGCATGTCATGCCTGAATCAACACGGGCGGCAGGCCAGTCACCGCCTGCCGCCCGCATCCGGAGCGCCCCCGCGGTCCGTTACTCGGCCAGATCGACGCCGTAGAAGACGTGCCCGCCGAACGGATCGATCAGGTAGTTCTGCACGTTGTTGGTCATGGGCATGAAGACCACCGAATGGGCAATCGTCACCCAGGGCGCCTGCTCCTTGAAGACCACCTGGGCCTGCTCGTAGAGCGCCGTGCGCTCGGCGATGTCGCTGACCTGCTTGGCCTGCGTGACCAGATTGTCGAACTCCTCGTTGCACCAGCGGGCGCGGTTGGGGCCGTCGTTGGCCGCCGCGCAGCTGAGCAGGACGTAGAGGAAGTTGTCGGGATCGCCGTTGTCGCCGGTCCAGCCCAGCAGCACCATGTCGTGCTCGCCCTTGGACGAACGCTCCAGGTACTCACCCCACTCGTAGGTCACGATCTCGGCCGTGATGCCTACTTCCGCGAGGTCGGCCTGCATCAGCTCGGCCATGCGCGCGGCATTGGGGTTGTAGGGGCGCTGCACGGGCATCGCCCACAGCGTGACCTTGAGGTCGCTGACGCCGGCCTCGTCGAGCAGGGCCTTGGCCCCTTCGGGATCGTACTCGTAGTCGACCACGGCGTCGTTGTAGGACCACATCGTGGGCGGGATCGGGTTCTTGGCCTTGACGCCGGCACCCTGATAGACGGCCTCGATGATGGCGTCGCGGTCGATCGCCATGCTGACCGCCTGACGCACCCGCACGTCGTCGAACGGGGCGTGCTCGGTGTTCATGGCCAGATAGCCGATGTTGAGACCGGCCTGCTCCATGACCGTGATGTCGGGATTGGCCATCATGGCCTCGACATCGGCAGGGTTCGGATAGGGCATGATGTGGCATTCACCGGCCAGCAGCTTGTTGTAGCGCTGGGTGGCGTCGATCGTGATCAGGAAGACCAGGCGATCGATCGCGGCGCGGCCGGCCCAGTAGTCGTCGAAGGCGACATAGTCGATGCGCTCGTCGGGAACGTAGCGGACCATCTGGAAGGGCCCGGTGCCGATCGGGTTCTGGTCGAACGCGTCGGGCGTGCCGGCTTCGAGCATGGCATCGGCGTATTCGGCCGAGGCGATGGAAGCGAAATCCATCGCCAGATCGGCGATCATCGGCGCCTCGGGCTGGTTCAGCGTGAACTTCACCGTCATGTCGTCGACCTTCTCGATCGACTTGATGATGTTCGGCATGTCCATGCCGTTGAAGTACTCGTAGGAGCCGCCGGAAACGCCGTGATAGGGATTCTCCGGGTCAAGCTGACGCATGAAGGTGAAGACCACGTCGTCGGCATTGAAATCGCGCGTCGGCGTGAAGGCGTCGTTGCTCTGGAACTTGACGCCGCTCCTCAGGTGGAAGGTGTATTCCAGTCCGTCGTCGGAGATGTCCCAGCTTTCGGCCAGCGCCGGCACCACCTGGGTCGTGCCGCGGTCGAACTCGACCAGCTTGTTGTAGATCGCGCGCGATGTGGCATCGAAGGTCGTGCCGGAGGTGTAGAGCGCGGGATAGAAGCCCTCGGGGCTTCCCTCCGAGCAATAGACCAGGGTCTTGTCGGCCTGTGCCTGTGCCGTCGCGAGCACCAGCGTGAGCGCTGCGCCGGCGGCCAGCGTGAAAAGACGAGAATGCATGGTTCCTCCCAATCGAGACCGATCCGACGCCGCGTGCTGCGTGTCCGCGGGCCGGTCGCCCCAGAGCGGGATTATGGCCTCACTGTGGCGCGGGTCAATCGGCCTTTGTAAATGGATCTCAACCGGCGAAGCGATGTTCGGGCAGACCGCGGAAGCCGCTGCCTTCGATCACGAATACCGCCCCAGCGTCAGGCTCCGTGGGCTCCACGCCCCAGAACGGGCGGCCCATGGTGGTGACGAACATGAGGTCAAGATCGGGCCCGCCGAACATGACGCTGGCGGTCAACTGGCCCGGCAAGAGGATGCGATCGACGATTTCCCCCTCCGGCGTCAGGCGCAGGACCTCGCCGGCGCCGAACTGTGTCGACCACAGGTAACCCTCCGCATCGACCGTCGCGCCGTCGGGAGCAATGCCCTCGATGATGACGCGGCCGTTGGAGAGGTTGCCGGTGGCCGGATCGTAATCGAAGGCCTCGATGGTGGTGAGATCGCCGCGCCCGGCCAGGAAGAGGGTGCGTCCGTCGGCGCTGAAGCAGGGCCCGTTGAGGCAGCCGACGCCATCGAGCAGCGTGGTCACCGAGAAGTCGGCCCCGACGCTGACCATGTGGCTGATCGGCTCGGAATCCGCACCATGATCGACGCCGCCGTCCATGCCGCCGACGATGAAGCGGCCCGCGGGATCGACCTTGCCGTCGTTGAAACGCACACGCTCGCGCCCGGCAAAGGGCTCGCTGACGGGACTCGTCTGCCCGCTCTCCATGTCGAAGGTGTAAAGCCCCTGATCCATGGCAAGGAGCAGGCCGCCGCCCCGCCGCAGAGCAAGGCTGCCCACACCCTTGGCCGGAAGGCGCCACTGGCGCGTCTTGTGGCTCTTCCAGTCGTGGCGGTAGAGCATGGGATCGAGGCCATCGATCCAGTAGAGCGCCTGTTCCTCCACGTCCCAGACGGGGCTTTCGGCAAGGAAGCAGCGGTTGTCGTCAAGCGGGCGGATATCCATGGCTGTGCCGCCTCCCGCGGCCGTTCGTTCTTCTTGGTGTCGAGCGTCCGCGACAACGCAGCGGGCGTCAATCGCGCGCCGCGGTCAACCGGCGTAGCGCGGTTCCGGACGGCCGCGATAACCGCTGCCCTCGATGACGAACACCGCACCGGCGTCGGCAGCCTTCGGTTCGATGCCCCAGAAGGGACGGCCCAGGGTGGTGACGAACATGAGGTCGAGGTCCGGGCCGCCGAACATGACGCTGGCGGTCACCTGCCCCGGCAGGGCGATGCGGTTGTCGATACGGCCGTCGGGGGCAATACGCAGGATTTCGCCCACGCCGAACTGCGCCGACCACAGGAAGCCTTCGGCGTCCACGGTGCAGCCGTCCGGGTCGATGCCGCCTATCAGCACCCGCCCCTCGCCCAGTGTTCCCGTGGCGGGATCGTAGGCGAAGGCTTCGATGGTGAAGAGGTCGCCGCGACCGGCGACATAGAGCGTGCGCCCGTCCGGGCTGAAGCAGGGACCGTTGAAACAGCCGAAACCGCCGAGCAGGGTTGTCACCGTGCCGTCGGCGGCGAGACTCACCATGTCGCAGACCGGCTCGGGCCCGTTGCCCTCGCCCACCGCACCGTGCATGCCGCCGGAAAGGAAACGCCCGGCAGGATCGACCTTGCCGTCATTGAAGCGCACGAGGTCGCGGCCCGCGAACGGTTCACAGAGCAGGCTGCAGGCACCGCTTGCGGGATCGAAGGCATGGAAGCCCTGATCCATCGCCAGCACCAGCCCGCCGTTGCGGCGCACCGCCAGGCTGCCGACCCCCGATCCCGGCAGGTCCCAGCGCCGGGTCGTACGGGATGCCCAGTCATGGCGGTAGAGCGCGGGCGCCAGGCTATCGACCCAGTAGAGCGCCTGTTCGGCGACATCCCACAGCGGGCCTTCGCCCAGGTGGCAACGGCTGTCATCAAGCGGACGTATCATCATTGCAGGTGCTCGCTCCGCGCGGCTTCGTGACTGGACCGGGACCAGCCGACACGCCATCGTGGGGCGCGTCAACACGACAATCGGAGGGTGCGATGCTGAAGGTTCTGGGACGGGCCAATTCGTCGAACGTGCAGAAGGTGATGTGGACGATCGGCGAGCTGGGCCTGGCGCACGAGCGCGTCGACCTGGGCGGCGCCTTCGGCGGCCTCGACAAACCCGATTACGTCAAGCTCAACCCCAACGGCGTGGTGCCGACCCTGATCGACGGCGATCTGGTGATGTGGGAATCCAATGCCATGGTGCGACACCTGGCGTCCAAGCACGATGCCGGCGGCCTTTGGCCCAGCGACCCCAACCAGCGCGCCATTGCCGACATGTGGATGGACTGGCAGCAGACCACCCTGCTGCGCGACTGGGTCGCCGTGTTCTTCGGCGTCTACCGCACGCCCGAACAGTACCGCGACAAGGCCGCCAACGACGCCGCGATCAAGCGCCTGGGCGGCCACTACGCGACGGTCGATGCCCGCCTGGAGGGCCGCAGGTTCATCGCCGGCGACCGCCTGACCATGGGCGACATTCCGCTGGGCATGTCGCTCTACCGCTATTTCGAGATGGACATTGAACGCCCGAAGCTGCCCAACGTGGAGGCCTGGTATGCGCGCCTGCAGGAGCGCCCTGCCTACCGCGAGCACGCCATGGTGGACTTCTCCTCGATGAAGGACACGCTGATCCCGCCGGGAGCGAAGAAGTAGCAGCGCGCCGCAGACCCGCCGGCGCGCAGGCCGTGTGCAGGAGGCTCAGGTATCCCAGAAACGCACCGGCTTGCCCTGGGGCGTGGCGGCCAGCTCGCCGTCGCGCATGGCGAAGCCGCCGCGGATGATGGTCGCCATCGGCCAGCCCTGGACTTCCATGCCGTCGAAGGGCGTCCAGCCGACACGGCTGTGCATCATGTCGTGGGTCAGGGTGCGTCGCGCCTTCAGGTCGACGACGGTGAAGTCGGCGTCGTAGCCCAGCGCGATGCGGCCCTTGCCGCGGATGTTGTAGATGCGCTGGGGACCCGAGCAGAGCAGATCAACGACACGGGCGAGCGACAGCCTGCCCGACGCCGCATGCGACAGCATCAGCGGCAGCATGGTCTCCACGCCCGGCATGCCCGACGGGCTCGCCGGATAGGGCTTGTCCTTTTCCTCCCGCGTGTGGGGCGCGTGATCGGAGCCAAGGACGTCGATCACGCCCTCGCGCACCGCGTGCCACAGGGCGTCGCGATGGCGTGCCTCGCGGATCGGCGGGTTCATCTGGGCCAGAGTGCCCATGCGCGTATAGCAGTCGGGCGCGGCCATGGTCAGATGCTGGGGCGTGGCCTCGACCGTGGCGACATCCTTCACGCCTGCGAGGAATTCCAGCTCCTCGGCCGTCGTGATGTGCAGGACATGGATCGGCCGGTTTGCCTCGCGCGCCAGGGCGACGATGCGCTGGGTCGCCTTCAGCGCGGATTCGACATCGCGCCAGTTGGGATGGTCGGCGACGTCGCCGCTCTCCTCGGCGATCTTCTTGCGCTCCTTCAGGCGGGGCTCGTCCTCGGCATGGATGGCGACGCGGCGGCGCCCGGCGGCCAGCACGCGGGCCAGCGCCGCATCGTCCTCCACCAGCAGGCTGCCGGTGGAACTGCCCATGAAGATCTTGACGCCGCAGCAGCCAGGCATGCGCTCCAGCTCGGCCAACGCATCGGCATTGTCGGCCGCGCCGATGAAAAAGGCGTGGTCGCACAGCATGCGCCCGGCCGCGCGCTTGAGCTTGTCCTCCATCGCCTCGGCTGTGGTGGTGGAGGGATTGGTATTGGGCATCTCGAAGACGGCGGTGACGCCACCCGCTACAGCGGCAGCCGAACCGGTCGCCAGGTCTTCCTTGTGCTCGTTGCCGGGCTCGCGGAAGTGAACCTGGGTGTCGATGACACCCGGCAGAACGGTAAGACCCGCGGCATCGAACACCTCGCCACCCTGTTCGGCGGCAATGCTGCCGATCCGCACGATACGGCCGTCGCGGACGCCGATATCGGTATCAAGCAGACCGCCGGGCGTGAACACCCGGCCGCCGCGCAGAATGAGATCGAAGGTTTCGGCCACGGCGCGGCTCCAGATCGTTCGTGAAAGGGAGACTCCAGCCTAAAGCGGATTGCGGCGGCGGGAAACGCCCGAGGTGTCCCGGCGCTCTTTGTGGTGCCATGCGAGCGGCGCGGGGCAGCCATCCCGAGCCAGCGTTTGCCGGCCATGCCGCGGCCAGCCATATCGGCAGAAGTACAACCCCAGATGCTTCGAAAGGCCCATGGCCATGAACTACGTCACGCTTCCCTTCCTGGGCCTGGCCCAGGCCATTTCCTCCATGTCGGTTCCCGCCAGTCGCGCCGATGCCGCGCCGCGTGCAAAGACTCCCCGCAAGGGCCGCTGAGCGCCTGATCGCGCCGTATCAAGCCGGATCGGATATGACCCGGTTGCGGCCGCTGTCCTTGGCCGCGTAAAGCAGTTCGTCGGCGCGGGCGATGATTTGGTGGATGGCCTCGCCCTCCCTGCGCATGGTTGCTCCCGCGCTGACGGTGATCTTGTTGGGGGGGATCGGCTCCAGGTCGTCGATGGCTTCCGTCGCGGCGCGGACACGTTCGGCAAAGGTGCGAACCGCATCGATGTCGTGCTCGACAAGCACGGCGATGAACTCCTCCCCGCCGTAGCGGAAGACGAGGTCGGAGCGTCGCGCCGAGCGCAGCATGATCTGCGCGAAGCGGCGCAGGACGCGATCGCCCAGCGCATGCCCCCAGGTATCGTTGACCCGCTTGAAGTGATCGAGGTCGAAGGAGACGACGGCGATTCCGGCAAGGCGTCCGCGGTCGTCCATGGCCAGAAGCTCGGGCAGCACCTCGTCGGCATGACGGCGGTTGGCAAGGCCGGTGAGCGGGTCGCGGGTCGCGCGTTCCTTGATCTGTGCGATCTGTACCAGGGCCAGGGTCACGACAAGGGTCAGCATCACCCCCAGCAGCCCCAGCCCGATGGTCGCATTGAGGTTGTCGCGCCGTGCCGCAGCCAGGGCTGGAATGGGAGCGAGGACATGCAACGTTATGCGCTCGCGCTCCAGCGAGGCATCCGCATGAACGCTGGTGCCGTCGTCCGGCACCGTGCCCTCGTGGAGTCCCGTGTGGGATTCGGTGGGCGTATCAGCGAAGCCGATCCTGCCGTAGCGCAACAGAAGCGCATCCTCGCTCATGCCCCGCATCAGCCCCGGATCCACGGTAGTAAAGAGCAGATCGGTTTCACTGGAAACCACGACGATGCCGTTGCGATCGCTGAGATAGACCGTCTCCGACCCTCGTTCGATCGGCAGCAACATGCGGGCCGATGAGGTGGCAACGATCACCGCCCCCTCGTGGAAAGAGCCAATCTGGATACGGTGGCCAAAGAAGAACATGGGCGCCCCGGTCACCGGATCGACCCCGAAACGCTCCCCCTGTCCGTCAATCATGGTCTGCATGAAATAGTCGCGCCCGGAGAAGCTGGCGCCAAGGTGGTCAGCCTTCTGCAGCGCATCGCTGCTGGCAACGACATATCCCCCGTCCGTCACCAGATAGATGCCCTCGAGATTCAGGCTGCTCGCGGTTTGCTCAAGTTCCCGGCTGAGCAACAGCATGTCGTCTCGCTGGAGCAGGTTGGGCCAAAAACGGCGGGGCGTCGTCCGCGCCATGAGATCGAATTTGACCAGGGCGCGGCTCAGGCGCTCCTGACCGGCAAGCAGCGCGGGGATCGCGCGCAAGGCGTCCAAGCGCCGACCTACGGCATGGGCGCCGACATTGGCGATGAGTACGGCTTCCTGTGTTGTCGCCTCGACGCGCCGATCCATCATCAGGTCCAGACGCCAGACGCCGACATAGACCATCGCGGCGATCCATGCGGCGGCGCAGGTGCAGGCAATCAGGATGATGAAACGAATACGCGCGCGGAGCCCTGCCACGGGACGTTCCGCGCGCGCGTGGACATCGACAGTCAACCTCGCCCCCAATCGGTCCTGCTCTCGTGCAGCTGCCATAAGCGCTCTCACGGAATGATCGCCCGAGAGGGCAAATCGCACAACCGGCTGAGGCTACACTCGCCTAGGTCGCAACAACGCTTTCCGGATTGTCGGAAAAGATGTAGTCGGCGCCACGGCTGCGCAGCGTGGCGGCGAGTTCCGGATCATTGACCGTGTAGACGCCGACCTTCAGGCCACGCCGATGGGCGCGGCCGATCAGCGCCTCGCTCGCCAGCGAGGCATCGACATGCACGGCCCGGCAGCGCAGCAGGCGGGTATGGAGCCGCCACAGCTTCACCGGCTTCCGCCACATCAGCAGGGCAAGCGGCTGGTCCGCGTTGGCCAGGCGCGACCAGTAGAGCGCGCGCAGGCTGAAGCTGGAGATCAGCGGGCGCCCCATGGCCGCGGGCCAGCGTTCGGCAACCACGGCTGCAACCGCGCGGGCGCAGCGGCGCAGGGCACCGCAATCGTTCTTGATCTCGATGTTGGGCATCAGCCCCAGCACTGCGCAGGTATCGAGCGTCTGGGCCAGGGTCGGCACCCGTTCGTCACGCCACTCCGGCCCGAACCAGGATCCGGCATCCAGCTCGGCGATGCGCCGGGCGACCAGGAAACGCACCGGCATGTCGAGGCCGGTCGTGCGCTCCAGGTTGGGATCGTGCACGACCACGGGCACGCCGTCGCGCGAGAGCTGAACGTCGAACTCGACCCAGTCGCAGCCCAGTTCCGCGGCGCGCCCGAAACCGCCCAGCGTGTTCTCGGGCGCGTGGGCCGCGCAGCCGCGATGGCCGACGACGCTGGGCTGGCTGGCGGCCACGATCCCTGCCCTAACCGATCAGCTCGTCCTGACCGCGCTTGGCCAGGCTGTGGGCAATGATCATGCGCTGGATTTCGCTGGTGCCTTCCCAGATGCGGTCGACGCGCAGCTCACGATAGAAGCGTTCGGCGGCATACTCCCGCATGTAACCGCGCCCGCCGAAGATCTGCACGGCGCGATCGGCAACCCGGTTGGCCATCTCCGAGCAGTAGAGCTTGGCCATCGAACACTGGGCGTGCTGCACCTTGACGTCCTCGCCTGCGTCGATCGCCTGGGCCAGGCGATGGACCATCAGGCGGCCCGCCCACAGTTCGGTCAGGCTGTCGGCCAGCATGAAGGCGATGGCCTGGTTCTCGATGATCGGCTTGCCGAACTGCACGCGCTCCTGCGCGAAGGCCAGCGCCTCGTCGATGAGACGCGAAGCCGCGCCGCAGCAACGCCCGGCGATGCCCAGGCGCTCCTGGCGGAACCACTCGTGGGTCAGCGCGATGCCGCTGCCGTCGGGATCGATGATCGCGTCGGCCGTCACCTTCACGTCGTTGAAGCGCAGGATCGGATGGTGGGAGTGGTAGGTGTGGGTGTAGGCGGGCGAACGCACGGTCTCGATGCCCGCGGCATCGCTGTCGACATAGAACAGGGCGTGGCTGCCGTCCTCCAGCTTGCCCTGGAAGATGATGGTGTCGGAAAGGTTGGCGCCGGTGACGTGCCACTTCAGGCCGTTCAGCACATAACCGTTGCCCTGCTTCTTCGCCGTCGCCTGGATGGCGTCGACATCCGAACCCGCGCCCTCCTCGGTGATCGCGAAACACTCGTGCCGCTCGCCACGCAGCAGCGGGCCGACATAGTGCTCCATCTGCCAGGGCGTGGCGGTGTTGACGAGGAAGGGCGAAAGATCGTGGTAACACCAGCCGACGCCGTTGGTGACGCGGCCGATCTCCTCCTGCACGGCAACGATCTCGGATGTCGTGAGACCAGCACCGCCCTGCTCCTTGGTCAGCAGCGGCAGGTAAAGGCCAAGCTCCCTGGCCATCCGGACATGCTTCTCGCGCACGCCCTCGGGCAGTTCGCCGTTGTTCTCCTCGGCGTGCTGCTCCCAGGGGATGAGTTCGTTTTCGACAAAGGGGCGCAGCTTCTTGTGCCACGCCTTGGCACCCTCGGTCTCCGAGACGCCGATCAGCGCCTCCTGGCCGCGCTTGCGCAGGGAGTGGGCGATGATGACGCGCTGGATCTCGCTGGTGCCCTCCCAGATGCGGTCGACGCGCAGCTCGCGATAGAAACGCTCGGCGGGGTTCTCGCGCATGTAGCCGCGGCCGCCGAAGATCTGCACCGCGCGGTCGGCGGTGCGCCAGGCGAACTCCGAGCAGAAGAGCTTGGCCATGGCGCACTTGGCGTGCAGCACCTTGACGTCTTCCTTGGCATCCATGGCCGCGGCGAGATCGTAGGTCATCAGGCGACCGGCCCAGAGCTCGGTCAGGCTGTCGGCGATGGGGAACTGGATCGCCTGATTCTCCCAGATCGGCGTGCCGAACTGCACGCGCTCCTGGGCGAAGGCCAGCGTCTCGTCGATCAGGCGGCTGGCCGCACCGCAGCAGCGCGCGGCGATCTTCATGCGCTCCTGGCGGAACCAGTCGTAGGTCCAGCCGATGGCATCGCCGTCGGGATCGATCATGTCGTCGGCGGTGACGCGCACGTTGTCGAACTTCATCAGCAGGTGATGGGCGCGGAAGTTGTGCGTGTATTTGGGCGTGCGGATGGTGCTGACGCCCTCGGCATCGGAATCGACGTAGAAGAGGGCGTGGCTGCCGTCCTCCAGCTTGGCCTGGAAGACCAGCCAGTCCGAGAGGTTCGCTCCGGTGACGTGGAGCTTCACGCCGTTGAGGATATAGCCGTTGCCGTCCCTGGTGGCGGTCGCCTCAATGGCGTCGACGTCCGAGCCCGCGCCCTCCTCGGTAATGGCGTAGGCGACGCGCTTGCCGGAAGCCAGCATGGGCTTCACGTAGCGCGCCATCTGGTGGGCATTGGCCGTGTGATAGAGGAAGGGCGAGAGGTCGGCATAGCAGAAGCCGAGCCCGTTGGTCGCGCGCCCGACCTGCTCCTGGATCACCGCGATCTCGAGCTTCGTGAGTTCGGCGCCGCCGCCCTCCTTGGGCAGCGAGGGGAAGTAGAGCCCCATGGCGCGTGTCGCGGCAAAGATCGCCTCATGCTCCTCCTGGGGCACGAAGCCGTCGTTCATCTCGGCATGAACCTCCCAGGGGATCAGCCGCTCGTCGGTGAACGCGCGCATCTTCTGCTGCCACTCGCGGGCGCTGGCGGGCAAGGGATAGGGCATGGGAGGCTCCGGTAGTCTTTGGGTCGCGGGTTACTGTGGGTCGGACGATGGGCGGGACGCAAGGGCGGTGGTGCAGGCCCTGCGCCTCCATCTGCTGTTCCTCATCCCTGCGAAAGCAGGGATCCAGGGCGGCAAGCGACACGGACGTCGTGCCCGCAGCCCTGGATTCCCGCGTTCACGGGAATGAGGAGAATTTGAAGGTTGTGCCGCCTACTCCGCCGCCTCGGCCAGGCGCCGCGAAAGCTGGGCGTTGACGTCGGCGACGTTGCCCTCGTGGGGCACGCGGTCCAGCGCAGCGACCGGCAGGCGGGCGCGGATGTTCTGGTGGAAGCGGGCAAGGCACACCTCCTTCTCGGAGAAGTAGCCCGTGGTGTAGGGACCCGACTGCAGGCCTTCCTGCACGAGGTCGGTGAGCTCGTTGTCCTCCAGCCAGACCTGATGGTTGATCCGGTTGGAAAGCCAGCGGCAGGCCTTCACCTCGGGCCGCGCGTCGGGCAGCGCATAGGCGCCGCCGACGACCTGGCTCTTGCCCGGCGCGATCGGCATGACGTGGAAGACGGTGAGCTGGTCGGGATAGACGTCGAAGGCCATGTTGGGGAACAGGCTGTAATAGACCCAGGCGCGCTGGCGCTCCTCGGGCAGGTGGTCGAAGCGGGGCAGCAGCTTCATGTAGAGCCCCTCCGACCAGACCTTCGAGGGTTCGTCCCGCAGCACCGAGAAGGCGCGGCCCGTGCCATGTTCGTTGGCCTCGGTGACGTAACTGTTGCCGAACATGCGGAAGAGACCGGGATGGCCGGGGTTGATGTGATACCCCTCCAGATAATTGTCCATCGTGTTCTTCCAGTCGGTGTTGACGACCGGACCCGACCAGATGGGGCCCATGGGCTCCATCTCGGCAAAACGATAGGGCGCAAGCTCCTCGGCATAGGGCGCCATGATCTCGGCGACGCTGGGGCCGTCGTCGACCTTCATGCGCACGAAGACAAAACCGTTCCAGACCTCGGTGTCGATCTCCCACAGCCCGAACTTGTCGGTGTCGATCTCGGGGAAGGTATGGCCCTCCGACATGGCGCGCAGGGTGCCGTCGAAGTTGTAGGACCAGCCGTGGTAGGGGCAGACGATGTTGAAGCGGTGGTTGCCGTGTTTGCCTGGGCACAGACGTGCGGCGCGGTGGCGGCAGACGTTGTGGAACGCGCGCACCTCGCCGGCCTTGTCGCGGATGACGGCGATGCGGCGCGTGGCGAGGTCGAGGGTGGCGTAATCGCCGGCGTTCTTGACGTCGTTGAGGTGGCAGACGAGCTGCCAGTGGGTATCGAAGATGTGCTCGGTTTCGAGCTGGTAGAACTCGTCGTTGTTGTAGGTCCAGGCCGGCAGGGTCTTGACCGCGCCCGCCAGCGCCGAACCCGCCTGCGGCAGTTCCGGCAGGGGATCGCCCGGCAG
>CALLQH010000122.1 GCA_938014945.1 uncultured bacterium
ATCATTATGATGCTTGAACAGTCCACCTGTATCAGGTCAACACACGTTTTGTGATGGGTTAGGAATGTCCAACCGGACTTGGACTGTCCAACAACCGAAACGCGCGTGACGTTCCGGTGGAGCCAGCCCCGGCGGGCCTGAAACAGGCTCGATGCCTCAGTTTTCGAGGCCCGTCGCCGCGAGAAAGTTGTCGAAGAGGCGCCGCGACATGGCATTGAAACCGTCCATGCCCGCTGCGCAATCGCGCTCCAGCCCGGCAAGGGCATTGCGACCCAAGGTAGATTCCAGCGACTCGGTGTAGGCGGGCACCCTGCCCCATTCGGGAACCGTGTCGCGGGTCATCTCGACATGATACTGGACGCCCCAGGCATGGTCGCCGACACGCTGGGCCTGGACCTCGCACAGGGGGGAGCGGGCCAGCGCCACGCCGCCCTCGGGCATCTGCGTGACGGCAACCCCATGCCATTGCAGCGCCGGAAAGCGATCGGGCATGCCCTGGAACAGGGGATCACCCCTGCCCGCGGCCGTCACCTCGACATCGAGAATCCCGACTTCGGCCCGCGCCATGCGCTCGCAGCGCCCGCCCAGGGCATCGGCCAGAAGCTGATGGCCCAGGCAAAAACCCAGATACGGCATGCCCCGTTCGCGTACCGCTTGCCGGATCGCAGCCTTCTCGGGCACCAGCCAGGGCAGTTCGGCCTCGTCGAACACGTCCATGGGACCGCCCATGACGATCAGGGCGTCGTAACCGTCGAGCGCGGGAATCGCTTCGCCCTCGTCCAGTTCCACCGCGTCCCAGGAGATGCCCCTTTCGGCCATCAGGTCGCGGAAGATGCCGGGGTGCTCGATGGCAATGTGCTGAAAGACCAGAAACCGCATGACGCCCACCTCCCCTGACCCAAGAACTCTAGTGCGGCCCGGGAGCCGGGCAAAAGAAAACGGGGCGGCCGAAGCCGCCCCGTTCCGGAACGTCGTCCTGGAAGGCGGCTTACATGCCCGCCTTCACCTCCTCGAACATGATCTGGATCTGATCTTCCGGGGTCATGGCGATCTGGAAGATACCGGTCGAGAGCAGTTCGTCCGGGTTCTTCGAAAGGCCGCGCTCGGAAAGCTCCTCCTCGCTGACCATGGCATAGGCATCGAGGTTGGCATGGCCATAGCCGTAGTTGATGATCTCCCAGGCACCGGCCTCGGCGCTGAGGTAGGAGTCGAGGACCTTGTAGGCCTTCTCGATCATGTCGTCGCCGGTCGAGTCGTTGGCGACGTTGCGGACCAGGCCGCACACCCAGGTCATCGCGCCTTCCTTCGGGTTCATGAATTCGACCGGAACGCCCTGCTCGCGCAGCGCGGTGACCGAGCTGTTCCAGGTCGCGGCCGCAACCAGCTCACCCGAAGCCAGGGACTGCTCAACGTCCGACATGTTCTGGGCGTAGTAGCGCAGCAGCGGCAGCTGCTCGCGCAGCAGGTTGGCCACCAGCTCCATGTCGGCGGGGTCGCTCAGATCATAGGGATTCTCCAGACCGCCGTAGATGCCGGCGACGGCAACGCCGTCGATCAGGCTGTCGATCATCGAAAGACGGCCGCTGTACTTCTCATCCCACAGGATGCCCCAGGTGCCGTTGCCGACATATTCCGGCGCCAGATCGGTGCGGAAGGTGACCGAGGTCTGGCCCCAGTCCATCGGCACGAAGACGCGTTCGCCGTCGATCACCGAGTCGCCCAGATCCTTCAGGCTGGGAATGATCGCATCCCAGTTGCTGAGACGGCTGGTATCGATCGGGGCCAGCAGGCCTGCATCGTACCACTGGCGGATCTTGTAGGTGCAGGGCGCCATGATATCGGGGGCGAAACCTGCGCGGAGCTTGGAGAAGGCTTCTTCCTCGTCGGCCCAGAAGGAGAAGTTGGCCGAGCAGCCGTATTCGTCGATATAGGGCTGATGGAAGTGAACCTCGTCGTAACCCGACCATGTGAAGACCAGGGGATGGCCGTCGCCGCAGGGATCGGCCGACGTTTCCTGAGCCCGCGAGCTGCCCGCGGTCATGGGAACGGCGACACTGGCAAAACCAAGAGCGCCGAGGAACTTCTGCACCTGACGGCGCGAGTAGCGCCCTTCCTGGATGCCGTCGACAACCTCGTTGACATCGAACTTCTTCATGATGAACTCCCTTGCGGCTGTTTCTTGTCTGCCGCCTGTGTTGGCCCAAAACGGATCATCCGACCATGACCGGCGATGGTCAACACGCGTTGCCTGTTTTTTGTGCAATTTCTGTAACGTTCACCTCCCCCTTCCAATGATGCGCCGACAAGGATCAGCAACATGATCGGACGAATTCTGGCCTACAGCGACAGGATCAGCGCCCGCCCCGGCCAGACCATTGCCTTCAAGGTCAGTTGCGACGGCCCCGCCCATTACGATGCGGAGATCGTGCGCCTGTGGTCGGCAACCGATGTCGAGGACGGCCCCGGCATGCGCGAGACGGTGGTGCCAAGCCCGGCCAACGGGCGTTATCCCGGACGCCACCAGCCCATTCGTGCCGGCTCCCATGGCGAGGTTCCGGAGCCGGGCCTCTCAGGCCTTTCTTCCTTCACGGTCGGCTGCGCCCTTTGGCCGACGACGCCCGACCGGGGAGAGCAGGCCCTCATCGGTTGCCTTGCCCCGGATGGAACGAGCGGTTTTCTGCTGCTGATCGATGCCCAGGGCCGCCCCGCGCTGCGCCTGGGAAGCAGCTCGGGAGCACGCGAATTGGCCGCCGAGACGGTGCTGATCTCGCGCACCTGGTATCAGCTCCAGGCGAGCTGGGATGCCGCCAGCGGCGAAGCCTCGATCATCTGCATTCCCTTCCCCGCCTCCCCCAGCCCCCTGAAGACCGCGCAGGCCCGGGCCGTTCTGGCCGATGCCTGCCCGGCAAGCCAGGCGCCGCTGACATTCGCCGCGACACTCGACGGCCATGGCCATGCCTGCCGCCACTACAACGGCAAGCTGGAAGCGCCGCGCCTGCTCGGCACGGCTTTGGATGGCCCGCCTGCGATGCTGGTCGATACCCCGGAGCCGCCGGCAACGCTGCTGGCAGACGCCCTGGGCTGGTGGGACTTCGCGCAGGAGACCCCGACACGGCGCATCGTCGACCGCTCGCCCTGGGGCCGCCACGGCCACACTGTGAACCTGCCCGCCCGCGCCATGAAGGGGCTGCGCTGGGACGGCAGCGCCATGGACTGGCGCGCGCGTCCAGAGCATTACGGCGCCATCCACTTCCACGACGACGATCTCGACGACTGCCGCTGGGAGACCGATTTCACCCTCACCGTGCCGGGCGACATGCCGAGCGGCTGTTACGCCGCGCGCCTGCGAAGCGGCGAGGACGAGGAATACGCGCCCTTCTACGTGCGCCCCGCTGTGGGCGGCGCCCATGCCGACATCGCGTTCCTGGCGTCCACGGCCAGCCACAACATCTACGGCAACTATCACAAGGCGTCCTATTCCGGGCACAGCGAGGTGATGAACAGCGGCTTCACCATCCTCTCCCAGGCCGCCGAATATCTCAGCCGTCACCCCGAGCTCTCCGGCTCGACCTACGACTGGCATACCGACGCCAGCGGCATGGCCTATGCCACGCGCCTGCGCCCCATGATCAACATGCGGCCCAAGACGGATCTCTGGCACTACGACACCGATTCCCTGGTCGTCGACTGGATCGACCGCCTGGGTCTTGCCTGCGATGTCGTCACCGACGAGGACATGCATGTCGAGGGCCTTGCGGCGCTGGCGCCCTACAAGGTGATCGTCACCGGCCATCATCCGGAATACTACAGCCCGCGCATGCTGAAGGCGCTCGCCGCCTTCACCGAGCGCGGCGGCCGCCTGATGTACCTGGGCGGCAACGGCTTCTACTGGAAGATCGCCTACGATCCCGAGAACCCGGCCATCGTCGAAGTGCGGCGCACCGAAGGCGGCATCCGCGCCTGGTCGGCCGAACCGGGCGAAGGCCATCACAGCTTCGACGGCGACTACGGCGGCCTGTGGCGGCGAGCGGGCTTTGCGCCCAACCGGCTGTGCGGCGTCGGCTTCACCGCCCAGGGCTTCGACGGCGCCGAGCCCTACTGGCGCATGCCGCACGCCGACGATCCCCGCGCCGCCTTCATCTGGGAAGGCATAACCGATGAAAAGATCGGCGACTTCGGCCTCTTCGGCGGCGGCGCCTCGGGCGTCGAGACCGACCGCTACGACGCCGATCTCGGCTCGCCGCCCCATGCGCTGATCGTCGGGCGCTCTCGCGACCACACCCCCGGCATCTTCCGTGTGCCCGAGGAGATGCTGGCCACCCACAACATGATCGACGGCACCACCAACCCGCTGGTCCGCGCCGACCTGGTGTTCTTCGAGACCGCCGGCGGCGGCGCGGTGTTTTCCGTCGGCTCCATGGCCTGGGTCTGCGCCCTGCCCCACAACGGCTACGACAACAACGTCGCAAAGATGACCGAAAACGTGCTGCGCCGTTTTGCCGATCCCGAACCCTTCGTCATGCCCGGGCAGGACCGCATGGACGGGCGCGACCAGCAGACACGCGAAGCGGGCTCCGACGGCGTCGTGGAGGGGCTTGGCTACCGGACATGAAGAAACTTGTCGGGGCAGCCTTGACATCACCGCCTCCCGAAAGCATTTTCTCCCCAGCGCCGATTTGAACGACAGCTTGCGGGGCGCTTAACAAATTCCAGCTAAAGCGCCGTTGCACGAACACCGCACGGCATCCGCTGGGCGGTGTTTTTTGTTGTTCGATGTTTCGGGGACTGGTCCTCCCCCGGCGCTGGCCGGAACGGACCCGCGGGATTTGATGGGCAGCTTGCGTCCGCGTCACCAACCGCTAAAGCGCCACGGAGTGATCTCCGTGGGCCCTTAACGCGGACCTGGAGATCGACCATGACCACCACCCAATTTTCCTTCCGTTCCGGCTTCAACGGCCTGCGCGACCATGTCGCGGCCACACCCGAAGCCGCTCTTGCCACCTTCAGCGCGGCCAGCCATCAGGTCGAAGGGCTTTGGAGCAAGGCCGCCGTGCGCGACTTCACCCTCGACATCGACGAACCGGCGGCCCTTGGCGGCACCGACAAGGGCCCCAACCCGGTCGAACTGATCCTTGCCGCGCTCGCCTCCTGCCAGGAGATCACCTACCGGCTCTACGCCGACCGCCTGGGCGTGCCGCTCGACGGCATCGCGGTGACGGTCGAGGGCGACATCGACCTGCGCGGCTTCACCGGCGCCGACGATGCCGTTCGGCCGGGTTTCACGGACATTCGCGTGAAGGTCGATCTCACCAGCAGCGCGCCGCTCGAGGCGCTGGAGCGGGTAAAGGCGACCGTGGACCGGCACTGCCCGGTGCTCGACATCATCAGCAACGCCGTGCCCACGGCCATCACGTTTACTTCGGCAGAGGCTCACATTCCGGCGGCGGAGTAGCCCCTGTCGAGGTTGCGGCGGGGGGCGGCGGCTAGCCCCCCCGTCCCCCTCCGTTCTTATACACGAAACGGCCGGGGGGCAGCATCATGACCGAGAGCCAGCATCCCGAAACCCTGGTCCTGCACGCGGGCTTCCGCAAGGACGAGGCGACCAATGCGGTGGCCGTGCCGATCTACCAGACCACGTCCTACCAGTTCGACAGCACCGAACACGCCGCGAACCTCTTCGCGCTCAAGGAGTTCGGCAACATCTACACCCGGATCATGAATCCGACCGTGGATGTGCTGGAAAAACGCATCGCTGCGCTGGAAGGCGGCGTCGCCGCCCTGGGTCTCGCCTCGGGCCAGGCCGCGAGCCTGTTCGCGATCCAGAACATCTGCCATGCAGGCGATAATTTTGTAAGTTCCACAGACCTTTACGGCGGAACGTGGAACCTGTTTGCGAACACCATGAAGACCATGGGCATCGAGGTCCGCTACGTCGATCCCGCCGATCCCGAGGGCTTCCGCAAGGCGACCGACGAACGCACCCGCTGCTACTACGCCGAGACCCTGCCGAACCCGAAGCTGCAGGTCTTCCCCATCGCCGAAGTCGCCAAGATCGGCCGTGAGCTCGGCGTGCCGCTGATCATGGACAACACGGCGGCCCCCACGCTGGTGCGCCCCTTCGACCACGGCGCGGCGGTGATCGTCTATTCGACGACCAAGTACATCGGCGGCCACGGCACCTCGATCGGCGGCATGCTGGTCGACGGCGGCAACTTCGACTGGGAGGCCGCGGGCGACCGTTTCCCCATGCTGAACCAGCCGGACGCCAGCTATCACGGCGCGGTGTGGACGCAGGCGGTGAAGCCGCTGGGGCCCATCGCCTACATCATCAAGGCGCGCGTCACCCTGCTGCGCGACGTCGGCGCGGCCATGAGCCCCTTCAATGCCTTCCAGACCATCCAGGGTCTGGAGACCCTGCCCCTGCGCATGGAGCGGCACTGCGAGAATGCGGCCAAGGTCGCCGACTTCCTGAAAGGCCACCCGAAGGTTTCGGCCACGATCTATCCCGGCCACCAGACGGGCGCGGCCCGCAAGCGCGCGGACACCTACCTCAAGGGCGGCTTCGGCGGGCTGGTCGGCTTCGAGCTGAAGGGCGGCAAGGAATCGGGCCAGCGCTTCATCGATGCGCTGCAGCTTTTCTACCATGTCGCCAACATCGGCGATGCGCGCAGCCTGGCGATCCATCCGGCAAGCACGACCCATTCCCAGCTTTCCGCCGAGGACCAGCTTGCGACCGGCGTCTCGGACGGCTATGTCAGGTTGTCGGTGGGCATCGAGCACATCGACGACATCCTGGCCGATCTGAAGCAGGCGCTGGACGCCGCATGAGGACGTGACGAACCCAACCGGAACCTTCCCCGGCGCCTATCCCACCACGCGGCTGCGGCGCAACCGCGTGGACCCGTGGACGCGGGCGCTGGTTGCCGAGAACGTGCTGACGCCGGCCGACCTGATCTGGCCGGTGTTCGTGCGCGACGGCGACAACGTCCGCGAAAAGGTGCCGTCGATGCCGGGCGTCGAGCGCCTTTCGGTCGATCTCTGTGTCGAGGCCGCCCGCGAGGCGCGGGATCTCGGCATCCCCGTCATCACCCTCTTCCCGCAGACGCCCCAGGGCCTGAAAAGCCCCGAGGGGACCGAGGCGCTGAACCCCGACAACCTCGTCAATCTCGCCACGAAGGCGATCAAGGCGGAGGTGCCGGGCATCGGCGTGATGGTCGACGTGGCGCTCGATCCCTACACGACCCACGGGCACGACGGCCTGCTCGAGGGCGAGACCATCGTCAACGACGCCTCCGTCGCCGTGCTGGTGGAGCAGGCCGTGACCCAGGCGTGCGCGGGCTGCGACATCATCTCGCCCAGCGACATGATGGACGGGCGCATCGGCGCCATCCGCAAGGGCCTGGACGGCGCCGGCTTCGAGAACGTGCGCATCATGTCCTATGCCGCCAAGTACGCCTCGGGTTTCTACGGCCCGTTCCGCGACGCCATCGGCTCCGGCAGCAATCTCGGCACGGGCGACAAGCGCACCTACCAGATGGACAGCGCCAACGGCGACGAGGCCCTGCGCGAGGTCGCCTTCGATCTCGCCGAGGGCGCCGACATGGTGATGGTCAAGCCCGGCATGCCCTATCTCGACATCGTCACCCGCGTGAAACAGACCTTCGGCGTGCCGACCTTCGCCTACCAGGTCTCGGGCGAGTACGCGATGATCCAGGGCGCGGTGGAGAACGGCTGGCTGGACGGCAACAAGGTCTGGCCCGAGGCCATGCTGTGCTTCAAGCGCGCCGGCTGCAGCGGCGTCCTGACCTATGCCGCACTGGCCATCGCCCGCCGCCTCAAGGGCGCCTGAGCCAGCTTCAGCCGCAGATTTCCTCGAAGAAGGCCGCAATCCTGACATCGTGCCAGGGCGCGCTGCGTTCGCGTCCGTGAAAGCCGACATGCCCGCCCCGCCGCGTGATGAGCGGTGTGACGGCCGGTGCGCGCGACCAGTCGAAGGCGCGGTAGGCGGCATCGTCGATCCAGGGATCATCCAGCGCGTGGATCACCAGGGTCGGCACGGCGATTTCGGGCAGCAGCGGCAGGGACGAGGCCCGCGCATAGTATTCCGGCGCGCCCGAGAAACCGTGGCGGGGCGAGACGAAGCGGTCGTCGAGCTCGTACATCGTCTCCGCGGCCGCGATCACCGCCCTTTCCTGTGCATCCAGCAGGCGTCCCGGCGCTCGCGCCTCTTCCTTCAGTTCGTTCAGCAGCCAACGCATGTAGATGCGGTTGCGCGGACGGTGGAACCGCGCCGAAGTCGCCGCGACATCGATGGGCGCAGAGACCGCAGCGGCAGCGCGCAAGGGCGCCTGCCCGCCAAGTTCGCCCAGGGTGCGCAGCAGCAGGTTGCCGCCCAGGGAATATCCCGCGGCGACGATGCCGTCGCCGGTCAGTTCCGCGGGCAGTACGGCAAGAGCCTCCGCAAGGTCCGCAGTGGCGGCGGCGTGATAGAGGCCGCGGCAGGTCTCCACCGACGGCCCCGCACCGCGCAGGTTGAGGCGGGCCACGGGAAAGCCCCGTTGCAGCAGATGGCGCGTCGTGGCGCGCACATGGATGCTCTCCTCGCTGCCGCTGAGGCCATGGATCAGCACAGCAAGAGGCCGGCCGCGCGGCTCGGATGGGTGGTGAAGCATCGCCCACAGGCGGTCGCCGTCGGCCATGGGCAGCAGCAGGCGCTCGCCGGGCCAGGGCGAGAGATCGGGAGCGATGCGCAGAAGCATGTTGCGCACCGTCTGCAGGTCGCCGCCCCACCACGGCAGGCGGGGCCGGAAGTCGCTTTCCTGCGTCAAACCGCCCCGCTCAATCGATCAGATCCTCGCCCCGGGGATGGCCCAGCAGCCAGTCGCGCACCAGGTGGATCTGCTCCTCATCGGCCAGCCACAGGGGATGGGTGATGTTGTGGAAGGTGAACAGCATGGCGTGGGGGCCGCGGTGGGTCACTCCTCGGCCGTGCCCTGGTCCAGGACGCGGGAAACGGCACCGCGCAGCGCCATGACCGGCACCTGGATGCGGTCGTAGAGGCCCCAGAGATCGACATCGACCGGCGTGATGCCGTCCAGCGGCGCGGAAATGCCGGGGTCGTAATGCAGATAGAGGCCGCCGTTCCTTTCCTTGCGCACGCTGTTGGCGGCGATTTCCTCCCACTGCTCGTTGGTCACCGGGCCATAGGGCGTGAAACGGCCCTTGAGATAACCCGAGACCTCGGCGACCGAGACCAGCGGCGGAGGCGAGGCAACCGCGGCGGCAATGCCCGCAAGCGCGTTGGAGGAAATGAAGGGACCGACGTCGTTGAGCACCAGACGGCGCAGGGGGGCGTTGGAGACCGCAAGGCCCATGCCGATCAGGCCGCCCATGGAGGTGCCGATCCAGTCGACATCCTCCAGGCCCAGCTTCGACATGGCATAGACCATGTGCTGCACGTAGTTGGGAATGGTGTAGCCCTGCGGGTCCTCCAGCCATTCGCTCTTGCCGCGCCCGACCATGTCGAAGGACAGCACCCGCCAACCGGCTTCGGCCAGGCCCTCGGCCAGCCAGCGGAAATCATAGGCGTTGCGCGAGATACCGTGGGCGCAGACGGCGATGCGTTCAGCCTTGGGCGATCCCCACTCCAGATAATGCAGCCCGATTTCGCCCGTGCCGTGGGGAACACGGATCGTCTTGCTCTTCATCGATGTCACGCCCCCGCCGCGCGCGCCTGTACGGCGCTGTTGTTTTCCCCGGCATGGTCGATCTCGACGAAGGTGTCGGGGTAGAAGCCGTTGAAACTGGTGCGCAGGGCGTTGCCATAGGCACCGACCTGGCCGATCTCGATCCAGTCTCCCTCGTCGAGATCGTCGGGGAGATGGAAGGTGAACGGCAGGATGTCGATGGAATCGCACGTCGGACCGGCAACCGTAAAGTCCATGCCGGTCTGCGACAGCGGTCCCTTCAGGCGCACGGCGCGCACCGGCATCTGCACGCGGGCCGTCACCATCTCCGAGAGCGAACCGTAGATGCCGTCGTTGATGTAGACCTGATCGTCTTTCCTGAGCAGGACCTGGGTGACCAGCGACATGCCACCGGCGACCAGCGCCCGGCCCGGCTCGCACATGGTGACGCAGTCGCGCCGCAGGTTGAGCGTCTTCAGCCCCGCCTCGATCTCGGCCATGTAACTTTCCAGCGGCGGCAGCTGCACGCCCTGATAGGCCGCCGGAAAGCCGCCACCGACATCGAGCATGGCCAGTTCCACCTTGGCCGCGTCCAGCACGTCGCCGACGATCTCCAGCGCCGTGCGGTAGGCCCGCGGCAGCAGGCACTGGGAGCCGACGTGGAAAGAGATGCCGGTCTGCATGCCCCAGGATTTTGCCTCCTTCAGGACGTCGGCGGCCTCGGCCGGACGAATGCCGAACTTCTTGGAAAGGTCATAGGCCGCGCCCGCCGCCGGGGTGGCGATGCGCACGACGCAGGTCACGCCCTCGCCGCCGGTCTCGTCGATCACCTTCTTCAGCTCGGCCGGGTGATCGACGACGAAATCGCGGATGCCATAGACCTCGTAGGCAGCACGGATCGCCGCGCGCGCCTTGACCGGGTGCATGAAATAGGCGCCGGCATCGCGGAACTGCTCGCGCACCTGGGCGATCTCGGGCAGCGAGGCGGTATCGAAGTGGCGGATGCCTGCGTCGTAGAGGATCTGCAGCACCTTGGGGTGCGGGTTGCACTTCACCGCATAGAGCACCCGGCCCGGAAAGGTGTCGAGGAAGCGGCGCGCCGTGTCGGCCAGCACCTGGGGATGGAGGCAATAGACCGGATAACTCGGCTCCAGCGCCCGGATCATGGCATCAACGGTGGCGAAGCGGTCGCGTTTCATGATTCATCCCCGGCAAACGGCCAATATGACGCCCCCGGCGCAACGACGAAAGCCCGGCCGCGACATGACCGCATTGCGGGGCTAACGTGCGCGGGCTAGAACGCAAAAGTCTTGGATGGAAGGGTTTTCCAATGGTTCAGGGGCCTCTGGCGGGCATCACCGTGCTCGATCTGACGCGCGTTCTTGCCGGTCCGTTCTGCACGCTGATCCTGCAGGATCTGGGCGCGCGGGTGATCAAGGTCGAGGTGCCGGGCCTGGGTGACGAGGCGCGCGGCACAGGTCCCTTCGTCGATGGTCATTCGACCTATTTCGCCTCGATCAACCGGGGCAAGGAATCCATCGCGCTCGACCTGAAGGACGAGACGGACCGTTCGATCTTCATGCAGCTTGCCGCCAAGGCCGACGTGCTGACCGAGAACTACCGCCCCGGCGTCATGGAAAAGCTGGGCCTGGGCTGGGAGGCGCTGCACGCCCACAATCCGCGCCTGATCTATGCCGCCGTCTCCGGCTTCGGCCACAGCGGTCCCTACAGCCAGCGCCCGGCCTACGACATGGTCGTGCAGGCCATGGGCGGCATCATGAGCATGACCGGCCACCCAGGCGGCGAGCCCACCCGTGTCGGCACCTCCGTGGGTGACGTCACCGCCGGCCTCTTCACCACCATCGGCATCCAGGCCGCCCTGCGCCATCGCGACCAGACCGGCGAGGGCCAGAAGGTCGACGTCGCCATGCTGGACTGCCAGCTTGCGATTCTTGAGAACGCCATCGTGCGCTACACGGCAACCGGCGACATTCCCAAGCCGCTGGGCGCACGCCACCCCTCCATCGTGCCCTTTGCCGCCTTCCCCACGGCCGACGGCCATGTCGTCATCGCCGCCGGCAACGACGCCCTGTTCGCCCGTATGTGCGAGGCGCTCGAGCGGCCCGACATGGCCCGCGACAGCCGCTATCTGACCAACGCCAAGCGCGCCGAGCACGTCAGCGCCCTGGCGCTGGAGATCGAGGAGGTCCTGCGCCACAAGCCCACGGCCCACTGGCTGAAGGCGCTGGAAGCCGCCCGTGTTCCCTGCGGCCCGATCAACGACATCTCCCAGGTCGTCGCCGACCCCCAGGTCGCCGCGCGCAACATGCTGGTCCGGGTCGAGGGGCTGGAAGACGGTCCGATCCGGGTTGCCGGCAATCCGATCAAGATGTCGGCCTTCGCCGATCCCGACATGCGCGGGCCGGTGCCGACGCTGAACGAGCACCGCGAAAAGCTCCTGAAAGAGTTCAAGATATCCGTATAACTTTATGAAAAATCAAAGAAAGAAGCGCTCATTTCTGCGTGCGATCTGGCGCAGTCTTCTCGTTGTTGTCCTGCTTCTTGTGCTGGCCGTGGGCGCGCTGGTCGGCTGGCTGCGCTGGTCGATGCCGACCATCGACGGCACCATCACCGTCGCCGGTCCCGAGGCGCCCATCGAGATCCTGCGCGACGATTGGGGCATCCCGCATATCCTGGCCGACAGCCCGCGGGACGCCTATTTCGGCCTGGGTTACGCCCATGCCCAGGACCGGCTGTTCCAGATGGAGCAGCAGCGTCGTCTGGCCCAGGGCAGGCTTTCGGAGGTTCTGGGCTCCTCCACCCTCTCCTTCGACCGCTTTCTGCGCACGCTCGGACTCTACCGTGCCGCAGAGGAAAGCGTCGCCGCCCTAGACCCCGAAACCCTGGCAGCCCTGCAGGCCTATGCCGATGGCGTGAATGCCTATATCGCGAGCCATGAGGGCGCGCTCGCCCCGGAATTCGCCCTGTTGCTCGCCGACGATCCCGAACCCTGGCGCCCGGCCGACAGCGTCGCCTGGCTCAAGGTCATGGCCCTGCATCTCTCGGGCAACTGGCGCGAAGAGGCCCTGCGCGCCAGGCTGGTCTCCGCCCTGGGCGAGGAGAAGGCCAACAGCTTCTTCCCGCCCCACCCGGCTGATGCCTCCACGATCCTTGATGCCGCGAAGCTGCCCGTTGGCGCCTGGCGGCAATCGCTGATCGACCTGCTGCCCCAGTCCGGCAACGGCTCCAACAACTGGGTGATCGACGGCCGCCACACCGCCAGCGGCCTGCCGATGATGGCGAACGACCCGCATCTGGGCTTTTCCATGCCCGCGGTCTGGTATCTCGCCCATCTGGAGGCGCCCGGCCTGTCGGTGGCGGGCGCCACCCTGCCCGGCATTCCGATGATCGTGGTCGGCACCAACGGGCGCATCGCCTGGGGTGTGACCAACACGGGGCCCGACACCCAGGACCTCTTCATCGAGCGGCCGGACCCCAAGGATCCCTCGCGTTACCTCACGCCCGAGGGCAGCGCGCCCTTCGAACAGCGCGAGGAAACCATCGGCGTGCGCTTCGGCGAGGATGTCACCTTCACGGTGGAGGAAACACGCCACGGCCCGGTGATCTCCGGCATCCGCGAGGAAGCCGACGACCTTGCCGAAGAGGACGGCGATGTCGTGGCGCTGGCCTGGACCCTGCTGAACGGCGACGACACCACGATGGACGCCGGCATGGCGCTGCACACGGCCGAGAACTGGGCCGATTTCATGGCCGCGGCCCGCCTCTACGACGGACCGCAGCAGAACATCGTTTACGCCGACCGGCGCGGCAACATCGGGCTGGTCTCGCCTGCCCTGATCCCTATCCGGGCCGGCGGCGAGGGCCTCGTGCCCAGCCGCGGCTGGACGGGCGAAGGCGACTGGACCGGCTTTGTGCCCTTCGAGGAATTGCCGCGCCTGCGCAACCCTGCCTCCGGCATCATCGCCACCGCCAACGATCGGCTGGTGGGCGACGACTATCCCTGGTTCCTGTCCAACGACTGGCAGCCGGGCTACCGCGGCGACCGCATCCGCGACCTGCTGGCCGCCCGCAACGACCACGACATCGAGAGCTTCCGCGCCATCCAGAACGACACGCTTTCGCTTTTTGCCGTGGAGATGCTGCCCGTGGCTCTCGCCGCCACTCCCGAGACCGACGCCGGACGGGCCCTCAAGGCCCGGCTGGCTGGCTGGGACGGCACCATGGCCGCCAGCGAGGTGGCACCCACCGTGTTCGAGGCCTGGTACCGCGAACTCACCCGCTCGATCTATGCCGACGACATGGGCGATCTCTTCCGCGATGCCTGGTGGTTCCGCACCACCTTCGTCCAGGCGGTGCTGGCCGGAGAGGCCGGCCCCTGGTGCGACGACGTGACGACCGAAGCCACGGTGGAAAGCTGCGATGACCTGACCGGCCAGGCCTTCGACCGCGCCGCGGCCTTCCTGGAAGTCCGTTACGGCCCCGATCCGGCAAACTGGCGCTGGGGCAAGGTGCACGCCATCCACCTCAACAACCGCCTCTTCGGTTTGATTCCGGGCGTGGCACAGCTCACCGGGCTCGACATGGAAGTCGGCGGCGGGCGTTTCACCGTGGCCGCGGGCGGTTACGTCTTCAACGACGACAACCGGGTCTTCGAGGACGTCCACGGCCCCGCCCTGCGCGCGATCGTGGCGCTGGGCGATCCCCAGGGCGCCCGTTTCGTCATTCTGCCCGGGCAATCAGGCAATCCCTTTTCGCCCTACTGGTACAACATGGCGGAGCGCTGGCTGGCCGACGATCCGATCCCGATTCCGCTGGGGCGCGATGGCATCGACGCCCAACACCGCCTCTTGCTCGAACCCGCCCCGATACCCTAGAGCAGGACCCAACACAGCCCCTTCAGGGAGACGACGCCTTGGACATCTACCGGCTGCATCAGGGCGATGCCCCGCTCATCGTCAGCATGCCCCATGTCGGCACCCACCTGCCCGCCCGGGTCGCCGACACCATGACGCCCATCGCGCGCCATGTCGTCGACACCGACTGGCATGTCGACCGGCTCTACGACATGGCCGCGGCCATGGGTGCCACGACCATCGCCGCGACCCACTGCCGCTATGCCGTGGACCTCAACCGCGCGCCCGACAACCGGCCGCTCTATGCCGGCGCCGACAACACCGAGCTGGTGCCGCTGACCACCTTCGACCGCGAACCGATCTACCTGCCGGGCCAGGAGCCGGATGAAACGGAGGTCGCGCGCCGCGTCAGCGACTACTGGAAGCCCTACCACGACCGCCTTGCCGCCGAGATCGCGCGCCTGCGGGAGAACCACGAGAGGGTCGTTTTGTGGGAGGGCCATTCCATCCGCTCCCATGTGCCGCGTTTCTTCGAGGGCCGCCTGCCCGACTTCAACCTGGGCACCGGCGGCGGGGCAAGCTGCGATGCCGGTCTGGCGGCGCGCATCGAGGCCGAGGCGGCGGCCAACAATGCCTTCACCAGCGTCATGAACGGGCGCTTCAAGGGCGGCTACATCACCCGGCAGTACGGCCAGCCCGCCAGGGGCGTTCATGCGATCCAGCTGGAACTGTCGCAGATCACCTACATGGAAGAGGATCTGCCGTTCCGCTACCTGCCCGAGACGGCCGCCCCGACCAAGGTCCTGATCGGCCGCCTGCTGGAGGTGGCGCTGGAGTGGGCGAAGGGCTGAAGCCTCAGGCCCACTCGGTATCGAGGGGATCGGGCGTCATTTCGCGATAGGCGCCCTGGTAATAGAGCAACGGCCCGCCGGGTTCGCCCATCTGCATGTTGAAGGCCTCGCCCACGAAAATGACGTGGTCGCCGCCGTCGTAGTGGAAGCGGGTGTAACACTCGAAGGTCGCGAGCGAGCCCGGGAACAGCGGGCATTTGGTGACGCCCGTGGTGTAGTCCACGCCCTTCCACTTCTCCAGCCCGGGCCGGGCGAAGCGGTCCGAAAGCTTGCGCTGGTCGCTTTTCAGCACGTTGACCGCGAAGAAATCCGAGCTTTCGAACTTGTTGAGGCTGTGCGCCTGGCGCGCCAGGCTGAACAGCACCAGCGGCGGATCCAGAGAGACCGAATTGAACGAATTGGCCGTGATGCCAAGCAGTTCCCCCTCCCGCGTGCAGGAGGTGATGATCGTGACGCCCGTGGTGAAGGTGCCCAGGGCGTCGCGGAGCTCTCGTTTGGTGAAGTTGCGCTTGCGGCTCATGTCGGCTGCGTCAGGTCCCGTTCGTCGGCGATGGCGGCGGCCCCATCATAGCCCAAGCGCGCCGCAACGAAAGACGCTCCATCGCTCCGCTCGCGCCAGCCATGCGGAATTGGCCCGTGACGTAGAGCAGCGGCTTTCGTAGTAGAATGCGCAAACGGGCCGGCAAGAGCCCAGCAAGCCCCTTCGGCAACCTGATTCATGGAAACCACGCACCACGATGGTCGCTGTCGATCCCTCCCTGATGATGTGGCTGACGTTCGCGGTGATCCTGATCGCCGTGGTCAGCTACGCCACCGAATACTTCACGCTGGAGTTCACCTCGCTGGGGGTGATCGCGGTGCTGTTGGTGCTGTTCGAGATCTTTCCCGTCGCCACGGCATCGGGGCCGATCACCAGCACCAGGCTGCTTGCGGGGTTTGCCGACCCCGCGCTGATCACCGTGGTCTGCATGCTGGTCATCGGCCAGGGACTGGTCCACACCGGCGCCCTGCAGCGCATTGCCCGCGACATCCTGTTCCTGACCCGCGGCAGCGGGCGCATCGCCATCGCGCTGACACTACTGCTGGCGATGGCGCTGTCGGCCTTCACCAACAACACGCCCATCGTCGTGGTCTTCATTCCCGTTCTCCAGGCCCTTGCCGAGCGCGACCGCATGTCGTCCAGCAAGGTGATGATCCCGCTCTCCTACGCCGCGATCCTGGGCGGCATGACGACCCTGATCGGCTCCAGCACCAACCTGCTGGTGTCGGGCGCCATGCTGGACATGGGCGAAGCGCCGCTGTCGATGTTCTCCTTCACGGTGCCGGCGCTGTTCGTTGCCCTGATCGGCCTGATCTATGTCGGCCTGATCGCGCCGCGCCTGCTGCCAGCGCGCACGACCATGGCCGGCGCCCTGGTCGGCTCGGCCGGACGCCAGTATCTCGCCCAGATCACGGTCGGTCCGACCTCCAATCTGGTCGGCCACGCCGCCGCAGCGGGCATGTTCCCGGCGTTGAAGGACCTCTCCGTACAGATCCTGCAGCGCGGCGAACACGCTGAACTGGCTCCCTTCGAGGACATCGTGCTGCGCACCGGCGATACCCTGGTGGTGGCCGGCACGCGCAAGGCCCTGACCGAGCTTCTTGCCCGCGATTCCGGCCTGATCGGCGATGTCGACCGCGAGGAACCGGAAACCGAATCCCCCGCCGT
>CALLQH010000123.1 GCA_938014945.1 uncultured bacterium
CTCACCGAGTCAGACCGTGGGCTGATCGAGTGCGGCAACGCCGCCCGCCTGCTCGGAATTCCACAAGCGGTGGCCTGAGCCGGACTGGCGCTTCAGGAGAACCTGAACTGAGCGCCCTTGGCGGCCCTTCTCTCGTCGGTGTGGTGTCGCCGGCGCTTTCAATCGCTCTCCCATGGATCGTGAAAGGCTGCCGCAGGAATCATGCGGCGGTGGCCAGGGCAGAGCGTTGGGCGCATCGCTTCGTCAGGGACCGCATCAGTGCGGCAAAGGCGTCAGGCGCCATTCCCGCCTGCATGGCGTCGAGCATCGCCGAGCCTTCCGCCCGGGGCAGGGCCTCCAGCATGGCGTCGAGGAACAGGACCAGGTGGTCCGGCGCGATCATGGCGACGATACGGCCCTCCAGGTCCCGGAGCTCCGCATCCGTGAACGCCTCGTGCAGATCGGGCAGCAGGACGTGTTCCTCGTGCTCCATGTGCCTGAGATCATCGGCCACGAACCGGCCGAAACGCCGATAGAGATCGGCAAGGATGGCCTGGCGCTCCTGCGGTGCCGCCGCGACCAGGCGCGACAGGAGCGTATCGAGCTCCTTGAAGCTGTGCAGATGATCGTCATGGTCTTCGGCGGCGTGGGCGCTGGCGCCGGGGCGGCGCGTTTCAAGCGCGGTGTGCAGCACGGCGTTCTCGTCCTGCAGATGGGTTCGGCACATGGTCAGGTGGTCGGCAATCCCCGCGGCGAGATGTGCGATGCCGGCATCGCTGCCCGCGTCCGTCGATCCGATGGCAACCAGCCAGCGCATGTGTGCGGCGCGGATGCCCTTGTGGACGGGGCCATAGGGGTCGGGTCTGTGCTGATCGGTCATGGGATGCTCCTCGTTCGTGACAACCGGAAGGATCCGGTGCTGTCGAATTAGAGCGCTTGCCGGGGATCATCATTCCAGAATATTGATGTTCACTATTCTGATTTTCGGAACAATCGATGGACCGCATCCGCGCCATGCGCCTCTTCCAGCGGGTGGCCGAGCTCGGCAGTTACGCGAAGGCGAGCCAGGAGCTGGGCCTGTCGGGCAGCGTCGCGACCACCGCCATCAAGGACCTTGAGGCGCATCTGGGCGTCCAGCTGCTGCGCAGGACGACGCGGAGCGTCCGGCCGACCGACGAAGGCGCGCGTTATCTCGAACGCATCCGGGTGATCCTCTCCGAGATCGATGAACTGGAAGAAGAGGTGAGGGATGCCGGCCGCAAGATCACGGGGCATCTTCGCCTGCAGACGCCGGTCGGCTTCGCGCATCAGGTCGCGGCGCCACGGCTGCCCGCGTTCCTGGATGCCCATCCGGGCCTCACCATCGAGATTCTGGCCCGCAACGGCCTGCCCGACTTCGTCAGCGAAGCACTCGACGGCGCGGTGTTCATCGGCGAGATACCCGACCGCGATCTGATCGCGCGTCCGCTCGGCCGGATGCCCTTCGTCACCTGTGCGGCGCCGTCCTATCTTGAACGTTACGGCACCCCCGCAGCACCCGAAGATCTGCTCGCCCATCGCACCATCGGCATTCGCTCCTCAACCACCGGGGCTCCCTTGCCATGGCGCTTTCAGCACGGCGGCGAGGTCTCGCTGCTCCACGTCGAAGCCCGTGCGGTCTTCGAAGCCAGCGAGCCTGCGGTCGCAATGGCCGTCTCGGGGGGCGGTGTGCTGCAGATGATCAGCTACCTCGTGCAGCGTGATGTTGCGGCGGGCCGCCTGACCCCGATCCTGGAGGACCGGCTCTATCCCGGCGCAGACATCGGGTTTGTCTACCCCAGGCATACCCGGCGCCCCAGGCGGCTCCGCGTGCTGGAGGACTTCGTCGTCGCCTGCTTCCGCTCCCTGGCAAGGGAGCCCGGTTGACTGGGGCTGCATGGGCCTGCCCCGAGGTTACCGTGATCCGCCCCCTGCCGGCAGCCCGATGTGACGGTTACGCTGCGCCCGCCTCGATGACGTGGCGCTCGCGGCGGAAGGGCACGTCGACGGGATCGACCTCGGCGCCGAGCTCGCGGGCCCAACGATGGCCCTCGTAGACCGCGGTGGCGATGATGCCCGGGGCGTCGCAGTCGCCGATCCGGCGCAGCGTGCGGATGCCGCAGTCGGGCTTGTCCGCGATGATCTCCTGCAACGCCCGGTAAAGCCCGTCCTCGGGCACGCGGGAGGTGATCATGACCACGCCATCGGCGGCATGCTCGCTCTCGCGCCGGTGCAGGGAGTCGGCGAGCCGCACCTTGCCGGGTTCCACGGCCAGCAGGGTCGTGTTGGGCAGCAGATTGACGCCGGATTCGCAGAGCCGGTCGTGGTTGGCGCCATGCTCCAGGGTGTGGACCATCCAAGAGGCGATCCGCGGCAGGGGGGTGGCCAGGCTCACCTCGAAGCCTTCCGTGCTGAGCAGCTCGGCGATGACGCTGCCCATGTAGTAATGGTCGTCATCGAACAGCAGCACCTTGGGGCCCGGCGGCCGGCGGCCGGCGAGGATGTCGTCGGGCGTGAGGACATGGGAGGCATCGGTTCCGGGGACGGGCACGGTCAGGTGGCGGCCATAGCCGTCACGCCGCCATGTGGCGCCCGTGGCGACCGCCACATGGTCCGCACCCAGTTCGAGCACCTGCGCAGCCGTCAGGCGGCTGGAGAGATAGGTCTCGACGTTGGCCTTGCCCTGGATCTGGCCGATCCGGTAGTCGCGCACGCGCGCCCAGGCCGAAAGCCCTGGCAGCTTGCTCTCGCGCGTGACACGGCCGCCGAGTTCCTCGCCTGCCTCGGCGAGTGTGACGCGATAGCCGCGCAGGGCCGCGGTGCGCGCGGCCTCCAGTCCGGCCGGCCCGGCGCCGACGATCAGGACATGCTCATCCTTCCCGGCGGGTGCTGCCTTTTCAGGGTGCCAGCCCTTGCGCCACTCCTCGCTGAAGGTCGGGTTCTGGGTGCAGCGCGCGGGCGCCGTCATCTGCGTCCAGCCGACGCAGACGTTGCAGCCGATGCACTCGCGGATGTCCTCGAGGCGGCCCTCTTCGACCTTCCTGGGCAGGAAGGGATCGGCGATCGAGGGGCGGGCGGCGCCGATCAGGTCGACGATGCCGCGCTTGATCGCCGAGACCATGGCGTCGGGCGAGGTGTA
>CALLQH010000124.1 GCA_938014945.1 uncultured bacterium
TCCTCGTAGTTCTCGTCGTATTCCATGCCGACGGTCATATCGAGGACATGGCGCAGCAGGGCGCCGTCGTAGGCCGAACCGGCAAGCTCCGGCAGGATGTCGGTGACGACCATGTCGGGGTGAAGCAGGCCCTTCTCGCAGAGGATGCCGGTCAGCGAACCGCAGAAGGACTTGGTGACCGACATCAGCAGGTGCGGCTCATGCGCCTCGACGCCGTCGCCGTAACGCTCGAAGACGATGCGGCCGCGATGGAGCACGACAAAGCCGTCGATGAATCCGGCGTCCAGATGGCGGCGCACGGTGGTCTTATCGCCGCTGCTGTTCTCGAAGGCGATGTCGTCGAGATGGAGCGGCGCCGGATCGAGCACGGCGAC
Source organism: uncultured bacterium (assembly GCA_938014945.1). GTDB lineage: Bacteria > Pseudomonadota > Alphaproteobacteria > SP197 > SP197 > CALGGB01. Next base: position 375 of record CALLQH010000124.1, read on the forward strand.
CGGCCCGGTGCCGCGCCAGACGTTGCCCGTGGGCAGCAGGCGCCGCATGTTGCGGAAGGCCCAGCGGTTGAAGGGTCCCTCCTGCATGTTGGCGATCGTGACCTGGGTTTCCGCGGATGCCGGAAACGCGCGCATCAGTCCTGTCGGCTCGACCATGGTTCCTCCCCGAAGAAGGCCGCGACGCTAGCACGGGGAGACGCGGGGATGCACACCGGCGGGCTTCGCGCCTATCATGGCGGTCTATCCGACGGAACCATGCCCCGGAACCATGACCATGACCGCCCTGCCCCAGCGCGCCACACCCGCCGCCCTTGAGGAACTTGCCGCCCTGATGGGCGAGCGTTTCAGCATCAGCGATGCGGTGCGCGAGCAGCACAGCCACGACGAAAGCTGGCACGAACCCGAGGCGCCCCAGGCCGTGGTCTTCCCCGAAAGCACCGAAGAGGTCGCCGGGATCGTGAAGATCTGCGCCGCCCACGGCACGCCGGTCATTCCCTTCGGCACGGGCACCTCGCTGGAGGGCCATGTCATCGCCGTGGAGGGCGGCATCACCATCGACATGTCGCGCATGAACAACGTGCTGGAGGTCAACGCTGCCGATCTCGACGCCACAGTGCAGGCCGGCGTGACGCGGAAGCAGCTCAACGCCTTCATCCGCGACCAGGGGCTGTTTTTCCCCGTCGATCCCGGGGCCGACGCCTCCATCGGCGGCATGACGGCGACCCGCGCCAGCGGCACCAACGCAGTGCGCTACGGCACCATGCGCGAGAACGTTCTCTCGCTCACCGCCGTGATGGCCGACGGACGCATCGTGAAGACGGCACGGCGCGCGCGGAAGTCCTCTGCGGGCTACGACCTCACCCGCCTGATGGTCGGCAGCGAGGGCACCTTCGGCGTCATCACCGAGATCACCGTGCGCCTCTACGGCATTCCCGAGGCGACCAGCGCGGCGGTCGTCACGTTCGACGACATCGAGAACGCCGTGAACGCGGTGATCCTCACCATCCAGAGCGGCATCCCGGTGGCGCGCATCGAACTGCTGGACGAGGTCCAGATCGATTCGGTCAACCGTTACAGCCAGATGGACCTTGTCGTCGCCCCCACCCTGTTCCTGGAGTTCCACGGAACGGAGGCCGGGGTGAAGGAGCAGGCCGAGCGTGTCGGCGAGATCTGCCATGAGTTCGGCAGCGGCGAGTTCCGCTGGGCGACGCAGCAGGAGGACCGCAACAAGCTGTGGCAGGCGCGCCACGACGTCGCCTATGCCTCCAAGGCGCTGCGCCCGGGCTGCAAGCTGTGGCCGACCGATGTCTGCGTGCCGATCAGCCGCCTTGCCGAGTGCATCGTGGAGACCAAGAAGGATCTTGCCGGATCGAAGCTGATCGCGCCGCTGGCCGGCCATGTCGGCGACGGCAACTTCCATCTGGTGTTCCTGCTCGATCCCGACGATCCGTCCGAACTCGAGGAAGCCACGCGCCTCAACGACCGCCTGGTCCACCGCGCGCTTGCGATGGGCGGCACCTGCACGGGCGAACACGGCGTGGGTCTCGGCAAGATGGGTTTCCTGCAGGCCGAACACGGCGAGGGCCTGTCGGTGATGCGTCAGCTGAAGAAGGCGCTCGACCCGCAGAACATCATGAACCCGGGCAAGATCTTCACGATCTGAGCCGGGCGTATCGGCCGGCCGCTCAGACGCTGAGCACGGAAGCCCGGATACTCTCGCAATCGATTTCCAGCACGTCGCAGAGCGTCTCGAACTCGATCAGTTCGGCGCGGCGCACCTGGTCGTCGGCGGCGATGACGCTCCAGGCCAGGCGCATCAGGGCAACGGCCCGGTCAGGGCGGCGGCCGACCCGTTCGATGATGTGAAGCAGGGCCTCGCGGGTGACGGCGGGGTCCTGGCGCAGGCGGAAGAGCTGCTCATCAAGCACCGAGACGGCCTGCGCCGGGGTGAAACGATCCAGCAGGGGATCGCGCTGCATCGCCGCATCGATGGCGTAGCGCTCCTCCAGGCCGATTTCTCCGTCGGCGCTGGCCACCAGGGCGCAGACCGCCATGGCGGCCTGCAGATAACCCCGAGCCATGAACCGGCCGAGTCCCTCGGCGATCACGGCACGGGCGGCAACGATACCCAGGAAACGGTTCTCGACGGCGTGTTGCATGGCTCAGGCTCCCGGCAGTCGATGATTCAACCTGCCAGGGCCCGTTTGGTTGCCTCCGATCTGCCACACTCTCCGCCGGACGCTCAGGAGCGCACGGAAACCGTCAGATTCCGCGCCAGAGCGGCGATATGGCGCTGGTTCGTGCCGCAGCAGCCGCCCAGAACCGTCAGGCCGTGGCTGTCGTGCAGGCTGGCCATCTGCACGCCGAAGGTTTCGGCCACGCCCTCGTCGAGATGATCGAGGCGGTCGAGTTCCTCGGGCGGCAGCTCCGAGGCATTGGCCTTCAGCCCGGCGATCCGGCCATGGAGCACCTTCGGCCCGGGCGGCAGCGCGCGGCGGAAGCGGGAAGGATGGACGCAGCCGACCATGTAGTGGAGCGGCGGGCGGGGCGCCCGGCCATCGATCGCTGCGATGGCGCGGTCGATGGGTGTGCCGTCCGGCATGGCGGCGTCCTCGCCGATCACCGGGGCGAGGGCATAGTCGCGGCCGGTGGCGGCCATGGCGCATGCAACACCCAGAAGTTCGCCGGCGCTGGCAAAGGTCGGTGCATAGAGCAGGTCGACACCGAGCCCTGCCAGCGTTTCGGCCTGGACGCGATGGTAGTCGGCGGCCTCTTCGCTGCCGGGCGCCTGCACGGGATCGTAACCGTCGCGCCGCGGTCCGATCACACCGGCGATATAGACGCTGTCCTCCAGCCCCGCGGCGCGGCGGCGCTCCTGGAGGAGCGTTACGGCCATGCCGTTGATACGCGCCAGCGCGTCCGGACCGCCATGGCCAAGACGGGTGAGGCATTCGGGATGCGCGCGCCAGGTCGGCGTGCCGATCTGCATCGGCAGCCCGCTCTCGGCCGCCACCGCGAGATAGCTGTCGTAGATCGCGGCAAGAACGCCGCGCTCTGCCTCGTCCAGCAGCGGCAGGAAGGAGGCGAACTCCGGAAGGTCGAGATGATGTTCGAAGATCAGGCGTGTCTCGATGCCGCCATCGGTCAGCATCACGGGGGCCTGCGCGCATGCGGTGGCAAAGTCTCCGGCCATCCCCGCTCCTCCCTGTATCGAACGATTGTGGCCGCGCAACGCCTACGACACCAGTGGCCGGAAGCCGCAGTCTTCGGACCCTGCCGACATAGTCGAGGACCGTTTCAGGCCTTGCTGCAGGAGCCTCCGCCCAGGACGCAGAACTTGGCGCAATGGGGATGGTTGAGCTGCACCGTGCCGGCAGCCTCGGCCAGCGTATGCCCCAGCTCGAACTGGGGATCGTAGGGCAGCAGGGTGCAGGCAACGACGGCGGGGCGTTGCGCACCCTTGCGCTTCACCACCATGCGCGAGCTGGCGCACATCATGGCCGCTGGATCGACATGCAGAATGCCCCAGCAGGCCTCGGTGATCTCGGGAACCTCGGCGGTCTCGTCCATCTCCGGGAAGAGCACCAGTTCCATGGGGTCGGCGGCGTCGGTCGAGAGCTCCAGCTCGGCAAACAGGGTGCGGAAGCCCTGGCGCAGGCTCGCCTCGTCCTCGGCCCAGCGGGTGCGCCCGGCGACGTGGACCGTGAAGCCGTGTTCGGCCAGCCAGCGCACGCCGCGGATCATGGGATCCCAGGAGCGTGCGCCGCGCTCGAGCTGGTGGCGCGTCTTGGCATAGTGGTCGATGGAGACACGCAGGGTCAGGCGTTCGCCGTAGCGCTGCTGCAGGTCAAGCAACCCTTCGGCGTTTTTCATCATGGGACGCATCGCGTTGGTCAGGATCAGCACGCGATGGCCACGTTCCAGCGCATCCCCGGCCATGGCGAGGAAATCCGGGTTCATGAAGGGTTCGCCGCCGGTGAAGCCGATCTCGCGCGTGTCGAGGCCGCCGTCCGCGATCTCGTCGAGATAGGCCGCAACCTCGGCCGCGGTGATGTAGACGAGGCGGTCGTTCCTGGGGCTGGATTCGATGTAGCAGCCCGCGCAGGTCAGGTTGCACAGGGTGCCGGTGTTGATCCACAGCGTGTCGAGCCGGGAAAGCGCCACGCCCGCGCGCCGCTCGCCCTTGGCCGTGACCGCCGGATCGATGAATTTCCCAGCCGGTCGCATCGTGCCTTCGACAGCCGCCATCGTGAATGCCCCTCTTGCATGCGCGGCAAGGTTGGCAGCCCGCGCCGCGATCTTCAACGCACCAGCGCATCCGCTCACGCAAACGGGATGACCTGCGAGCATTGCCATCCCGCACTTCTAGGCCGGCGAGCAACGTGCTATGCGATCCAAATCGGGACAGAACCGGGGGTAAAACCGTGAGCGATGAATCGGCTGCTGCGTCGAAGACGGCAGAAACTCCTGAGACGCAGGCCCCCGCCGCCCAGCCGGAAGCCACCGAGCCCAAGCCCACAAAGAGCAAGGACCGCGGCCGCCAGGTGGCCCTGATCCTGGTCGCCATCGCCGCCGTGCTCTTCGTCTATCACCTCTTCGCGGACCGCCTGACGCCCTACTCGCCCTATGGCTACATCCGCACCTATCTGGTCGCGATCGCGCCGGAGGTCTCCGGGACGGTGATCGAAGTCGCCGTGCACGACAACAGCCGCGTCGAACAGGGCGAGGTGCTGTTCCAGGTCGATCCCTCCGACTACGAGATCGCCGTCGCCGCCGCCGAGGCCCAGCTTGCCCAGGCCGGCCAGTCGATCGGCGCCAGCACCGCCGGCGTCAGCGCCGCCCAGGCCGCCCTTTCCGAAGCCCGCGCCAATTACGAGAACGCCCGCGAGCAATCGGCCCGCACCCTGGAGCTGGTCGCCCAGGGCGTCTATCCGGCAGCGCGCGGCGACGAGGCGACGGCCCAGCTCGATGCCGCCACGGCCCGCGTGCGCCAGGCCGAGGCGAACCTCGTCCAGGCCCAGCAGGCCCTGGGCCCGGAGGGTTCCGACAACCCGCTGCTGCAGGCAGCACTCGCCGAGCTCGACCGCGCACGACTCAACCTGTTGCGCACCAGCGTCATCGCTCCCTCCGACGGCGCCGTCACCGGCCTGCAGCTGGCCCCGGGCGAACATGCGCGCGCCGGCCAGGCGGTGATGACCTTCATCGACCTGCGCGACGTCTGGATCGTTTCCTATCTCAGCGAAAACAACCTCGGCCTGGTCAAGCCGGGCGATGCGGTGGAGATCGCCTTCGACATCTTCCCCGGGCAGGTCTTCGACGGCACCGTGCAGTCGACCGGCTTCGGCGTCGCCGTCGAGGACACCTCTGCGGCCGGCACCCTGCCCTCGGGCACGCCGGGACGCTCCGTCACCTCCTCGGACCTGCGCTTTCCCGTGCGTATCACGCTGGAGGGCGACAGCTACCCCAAGGGCCTGCGCTTCGGCGCCCATGCCGATGTCATCGTCTACCCCACCGAGAACGGCCTGATGAACGCCCTGGGCAAGCTGCGCATCCGCCTTGCGAGCCTGTGGAACTATGTCAACTGACAGCAAGGCACGCCGGGTCCAGCCCGGGCTGGAGGACCACGGCCTGCGCATGACGCTGACCGTGATGGTCGCCCTGCTCGTCGGCGTGGGCTTCTCCAACCCGATGGTCGTCCTGGTCGCCCCGCTCCTGTCGGTGGTGCTGATGGCGCCGGGCTCGCCGCCGCCGGGTCCCGCCAAGCTGATCGTGGCGCCGCTGGCCATCTGGCTGGTCTGCGCCGCCGTCGCCACGGTGGCGACGTTCCTTGCCGATCAGGATGCCGTGCTGCTGGTCCTGATGGCCGCGGCCGTCTTCGTCTGTTTTCGCATGGATGCGGTGCGTCGGCCCTCGCCGCTGACCGGCCTGCTGCTGATCCTGCTGGTGACCGTGGGACCGATGTCGTCCGCTGCGGCGAGCTTTGCCGGCGATCTGGTCGAGGCGATGTCGTGGAGCGTCTTTGTCGCCATGCTCGCGTCCGGCTTTGCCCATGCCGTGATGCCGGTGCGCCGCCCTGCCGCGGCGCTGGCCGCCCAGCCCTTCGTCCCCGACGAGCGCCTGCGCGGGCCGCTCGGCAAGACCGTGATCCTGATGCTGCTCGTCGGCTGGTTCGTCGTCACCGACAAGACCGGCGCGCTCTACATCCTGGTGACGGCGGCGACCGTGCTGCGCATGCCGCGTTCAACCCATGTCGCGGCGGGCCTTGTCGCCTCCAACTTCGTGGGCGGCGCGCTGGCGATGGTCCTGGGCGGCCTGGCGGTCGCCATCTCCAGCGACCTTTTCACCCTGGTCGTCTTTGCGATCATGGTCCTGGTCCTGGGACTGACGATCGAGGGCGGCGGCAATCGGGGCCTGATCGCCCAGGGCGCTGTTTCAGCGGCCATCATCCTGTTCGCTCTTACCGTGATGCCCACCGACGGCTCCAGCGCCTACGTCCAGCGCGTGCTGGAGGTCGCCGCGACCATGCTCTACGTCATCCTCGGCCGCGCGGCCTTCGCGGCGACGCCCGACGGCGCGCACCGGCAGCAGCCGGCCTGACGCTCAGCGCTTTCGGCAGATGAAGATGTGGGGCGCGCAGCGGTGCGCCTCCAGGTTCGTGCGAATGTTGGTCATGCGTTCGCGGAAGCCGTCGCCAACCAGCAGGTGAATGCCGACCGGAGGAGGCGTCCCGCGCGCGGCAATGCGCGCGAAGAAGTCGAGCGCCTCGGCGCGGCGATCCTCCTCCGCGAGGATGTCGAAGCCGGCACCGTCCAGCAGCACCCGCATCTCCTCGGGACTTGCAAGCCAGCTTGCCTGCGGCCCGGCGGCCCAGGGCACGGGAAAGACCAGCGGCCCCTCGCCCGGGCCCGCCAGGACATCGTAAAGCCCGAGCACCGCGCCGGGGCGCAGGATGCGCGCGGCCTCGCGGTAGAGTGCGGCCTTGTCGGCGATGTTCATGGCGACGTGCAGGCTGACGGCGGCATCGAAGGAACCATCGTCGAAGGGCAGGTCCAGCGCACTGGCGCAGCGGAAGTGCGTGCGGTTCTCCAGACCGACCGCCCGCGACAGGACGCCCGCAGCCTCGACATACTCGGGCGTGAGATCGATGCCGGTGACATCGGCGCCGGTCTCCTGCGCGATGTAACGGGCCGTGCCCCCGATGCCGCTGCCGATATCGAGCACCTTCATGTCCGGGCGCAGGCCGAGCATGGCCACGAAATGCCGTGTCGCCTCGATGCCGCCCATGTGGAACTCGTCGGCGGGCGCCAGATCGGCGATCGAAAGCGCCGCTCCGTCGGGAAGCCCGGCCCGAACCGCATCCAGGATCGACTCGGCGATGCCTGGGCGGGCGTAGTGACGCGTGACGGTCTGCTCCACGGTCATGGTGTCTTCTCCCGCTGCCGGTGGACGACGGCGAAATTCTCGCACACCACCGGCATGTTGCGCGAGGGCTCACGCCCCAGACTTGCGCATTCACGCACGAAGTAGTCCCAGTGGACGCGCCGCCAGTACTCCAGAGACAGATCGCCCTCGCCTTCCGAGGCGGCAAAGGCCGCGCCGACATCATCGAAGGCAAGCACCGTGACCTGCGTCGTTTCCATGACGCAGAGCGGCGTGCCGTGCCAGTCGGTGACGATGGAGAGATCGCCCGGCGCGGGCACCGGATCGCCGCGTTCCTCGTACATCCAGACGAGCGAGGCCGTGCCGGTCTTGGTGCCTTGCAGCACCAGGGCCGCCAGCTCGGTGGCGTCCGCCTCGTTGTCGCTGAAGTAGAAGACATCGGTCAGCGGCGTGGCGGCATCACGGCCCTGCGCCGCCAGGAAACCCCACCAGAAGGCGGCAAGCGGTTCGGTCAGATCGGCGATGTTGCGGGGACCGCTCATGACGCATCCTTGGTCAGGGGATAGAGGTGGCGCGGCGCGTGGCGGAAGGGAAACGTCTCGATGCGCAGGGCCGCGGGACCGGGCGCGTCGCAGTCGATGATCGCGGCCATCAGCGGTGCGAAGGCGGCGCGGAAATGGTTCTTGGCCTTGACGCAGAGCAGCATGGGGCCGGTGGCGTCGATGCCCAGGTGTTCGAAGAGACCCGTGTCGATCAGATTGGCGCAGCTTGAGGTGACGATGACGCGCACCTGCGTGCCGTCGATCGCCAGCAGCGCCGAGAGCCCGAAGTCGACCAGGACGCCGGTGCCCATGGGTCCGGTGCCGCGGTAGCGCACCCCGGCCACCGCATCGACGGTCGCCGAAACCGGCACCGGGTCGCCGAAGTCCCTGCTGCGCAGGGCGCCCAGGGTGATGCCCTCCAGCCGGCCGCCGATACCGGCATCTGCCGCGGCCTGCGCCGTGCGGACATCCCAGAGATAGGCAAACACCACCGGCACATCCGGCCTTGCCGCCAGCACGGCGGCGAGCAGGCCGGGCGTATCGGCGGTGCCGCCCGAGAGCGGATTGTCGCCGGGGTCGGTGATGGCGACCGGCAGACTGCCCACCGCCAGCGCCCGGGCCACCGCTTCCTGCGGCGTCGGCAGCGTCAGGTAGAAACGGTCGCGCCGCGCTGCCATGGCATCGCGCAGTTCCCCGGCACGGCGCTGCGCCAGCGCCGGATCGCGATCGGCAAAGACCATCACGCTCGCCCCGGCCGAAGGCGTGTCGCCATAGGAGAAGCCGCCGAAGACCGTGGCATCGAGCACGTCGTCCATGGCCGCCGCCATGGCTTCCAGTTCGGCCATCGGCCCCTCGGCGGTGCGCATGCCGATGCTGGGCAGGATGGCATCGAGCCTGGCGAGCGCACCCACGGGGCGGATGGCGCCCTCGACCAGCCCCGCCAGCCCTTCCAGGACGCGGGTCGCGGTCGCGTGCTGATCGACGTGGGGATAGGTCTTGTAGCCTGCCGCCATGTCGAGCAGGGCGACGGTCTGGTGCGCCATGTTGGCGTGGAGGTCGAAGGAGGCGCCCAGCGCCACCTCCGCTCCGATGGCGTCCCGCACGCGGCGGACCAGCTCCAGGTCGGCGGAAGGTTCGTGTTCGGCGAGCATCGCGCCGTGCAGCGCCAGATAGACGGCGTCCCACGCGCCCGCACGCAGATCGTCGACGATCTCGGCGGCGATGGTCTCGAAGGCATCACGGGTCAGCGGCCCCGCCGGGGTGGTTGCCGTGCAGCGCAGGAAATGGCCCTCCCAGTCCGGATGGCGGTCGAGGAAATCGAGGACGCCGGCCATCTCCGAGGCGGTGCCGCGGAAGGCGCCGTCGACCTCGGCCCCCTTCAGCCAGACCTTGGCGTGGAAGTCCGCGAGGCCGGTCGGCACCGGACAGAAGGTGTTGCCCTCGTGGGCGAACATGGCGATGGCGATGCGGGGCATGGCGGCGCCCTCAGCCCGTCGCCATCAGGCGTTCGTCGAAGGGATAGGTGGTGAGCGGCACCGGGCCGGAAGCGGTCACCTGGACAAGCTGTTCCAGCTTCACGCCCTCGCCGCCACGGGCGCTGCCGATGAAACTCTCGACGCAGAGCAGCATGTTCTCCGCGATGAAGCCGTCGTAGCCCTTGGTCTCGAAATCCTCGCGGTAGGGGATGTAGGGGTATTCGCCCGCCAGGCCCGCGCCGTGGACCAGCGACATGTAGCGGTGCGGCAGGTACACCTCGGGCATCGCCCAGCTCTTCTCGGCGACCTCGCGGAAGGCCGCACCCGGGCGCAGCAGGGCCATGTTGTGGGCGATCTGCTCGTGGGCGAGCTGATAGACCGTGCGCTGGTCGCCGCTCGCCGCGCCGTCGCCGCACAGGAAACTGCGCGACATGTCGGCAAAGCAGCCGTAGGTGCCATAGAGATCGCTGTCGACGGCGACGATCTCACCGGCACCCACGGGCCGCAGGCTGGTCTCCTGGAACCACGGGTTGGTGCGCGGGCCGGAGGTGAGCAGGCGCGTCTCGATGTATTCGCCGCCCATGGCTATCGAGGTCTCGTGCAGCTTCGACCACAGCGCGGCCTCGGTGATGCCGGGTTCGAGTGCGGCCTCCATGGCGGCAAAGCCCGCCTCGCAGACCTCGATGGCGCTCCTCATGCAGAGGATTTCGTCGGGCGATTTCACGCTGCGCGCACGCTCGGCCGGGCCCTGGCCGTCGACCACGTCGATGTCGAGCGCGGTGAGCGCCATGTAGCCATCGGGCAGCAGGCGGTCGACCGCCAGGCGGCGGTTGCCGCCACCGTGGGCCGCCACCAGATCGGCGATCTCGGCGGCCCAGCGGCCGGCCTTCTCGGCCATGCGCGGGCCGGAGGTGAAGTAGAACCAGCCGGTCGCCGTGCGCACCTCGTCGATCAGGTCGAGGCCGGCGAGCAGGTGATGGCAGCCCGCGAACTCGAACATCACCATCGGTCCGTCGGTCGCCACGAAGACGTAACGGGCGGGATTGCGCAGGGTCCACACCTGCATGTTCCGGCTGTCGGTGCAGTAGCGCACGTTGACCGGATCGAAAAAGACGCCGCCTGCGACGTCCAGAGCCGCGAGCTCCGCCCGGATGCGCGCCAGGCGCGCGCGGCGCATGGCGGGAAGGTCGGGGCTAGGCACGCGGCTGCCGGCCATGCGCACCGGCGCGTTCTCCCCGTCGATATCCTGCTCGACCATGCCGTGCTCCTGCGTCAGGCTCCTTAGCGGGGCAGAATAGTAGGCAGGGACGGAATTGCGAGAGGCAAGGCCGCCCTGCGGGACATGCGGCAAACCCCGGACAATCCCGGCGGGACGAAGGAGGCAGACCGTGGCATCGACAGGGAAGAAAGCGTCGGGGACGCCGCGCAGGAAGCCGGCCCACCGCCTGATCAGCCTGGAGCGCGATGCGGCGACGCCGGACAACATCGTTGCCGCGCTGCGCAAGCACGGATGCTGCATCGCCCGGAACCTGGTCTCGGCGCGCACGATGGGCAGTGTCGCCAGGGAGCTCGCGCCCTGGCTCGACAAGACGCCGACCGGCGAGGGCGAGTTCATCGGCCGTTATACCAAGCGTGTCGGCGGTCTGATCGCGCGCTCGCCGACGGTTGGCGAAAGGCTGGCGATGCATCCCACGATCCTGGCGGTCATGGATGCCATGCTGCTGGGCCGCTGCCACCACTACCACCTCTCGCCGACCCAATGCGTTTCCATCGGACCCGACGAAACGCCCCAGCCTCTGCATCGCGACGACGCCATCTATCCCTTCCGCCATCCCAGCGAGCCCAGCGTCATCACGGTCATCTGGGCGGTCAGCGACTTCACGCAAGAAAACGGCGCAACCCAGGCCGTGCCCGGCAGCCATCTCTGGGATGACGAGCGGATGCCCGGCCCCGGCGACAAGGTGGTGCAGGCAGCCATGCCGCGCGGTTCGGCGATCATCTACGACGGCGCCCTGTTCCATGGCGGCGCTCCCAACTTCACGCGCGGCTGGCGCACCGGCATCATCCTTGGCTACGCGCTGGGCTGGCTGCGCCAGGAGGAGAACCAGTATCTGGCCTGTCCGCCCGAGGTCGCCCGCTCACTATCGCCGGGGCTGCAGAAGCTGATCGGCTATCAGCTCCATGCCCCGTTCCTTGGCTGGTACGAGATGCAGGATCCGATCTACGCCCTGCGGGAAGGCGATGGATCGATGCCCGGCGCGGGGGAACTGCTCGACGACAGCGCAGGCGAAACCGCACAGAACCTCGGCAGTTCGATCAAGCGGGTCTGATGCCCCTTGCGCAGGGGGCCGGGTTGTCTGCTAGAGGTGGCCCACGAAAGCAGTGGGGATGATCTGATGAGCTACGCCATCTACGTCGGCAAGAACCACACGCGCGACGGCCATGCCTGGATCGGCGGTTACGGCGACGAACCTTCGAGCCACTGGCTGGAGGTGGAACCGCGCCGGCAGCACCCGGAAGGCACGACCATCACGGTGGGCGTCACACCCCAGGCCGACATGCCGGGCGAGTTGATCGAGATTCCCCAGGCCCGCGAGACGGCGCGCCACATCCGTGTGAGCTACAGCTACTACCTCGGCGTGCCCGCGCCGCTGACCAACGGCGGGCTCAACGAATACGGCGTCGCCGTGCGCGACATCTGGTCGCCCTCGCGCGAGGAACTGAAGGCGATGACGCCGACCGACCAGAAGGGCCCCAACTACAGCGACCTTGCCCGCATCGTCGTGCAGCGCGCCCGCACGGCGCGCGAGGGCGTCGAGCTGATCGGCAGCCTGATCGCCGCCCACGGCTATTCGACCTACGGCGGCAATTCCCACTTCATCGCCGATCCCGACGAGGCCTGGGTGGTGATCGAATTCGCCGGCGGACGCGGCCTGTGGGTCGCCGAGCGGGTCGGCGCCGACGATATCCGCGCCTCGCGGCCGGGTTACATCGGCGTCGTGCCGGTGGATCAGCCGGGCCATGCCGATTTCCTCTATCCCGAGCACCTGACCGAAACCGCCCGCGAACAGGGCTGGTGGCAGCCCGGCACGCCCTTCGACGTCAACGCGGTCTATGGCGACGGCAAGATGCGCCATGAGGGTGTGGCCTGGATCGAGGACGAGATGCGCCGCCGCGCAGCGCGCCCCGAAAAGATCGGCCTGACCGACATGATGTGGGCGGTGCGCACCGATCGCCTGACCGGCGATACCGCGGGCTACGGCCAGGTGGTGCCGCTGACCCACCCCCGTCACGATGCCCTGCGCATGCTCTGGCACACCCAGATCGGCGCCATCGCGGCGCCCTTCGTGCCGGTCTTCCTGGGCGTCACCGAGGTGCCCGAGGAGTTCCGCCAGCACCGCTACCTGACGGCCGGCGAGGACGCCCGTTTCGTCGACATGCGCCACGCCAGCCGCGACGGCGGCAAGACCCTGTCGCTGGTGCCCCAGGGCATCGAAAGCACGCGTTCGGCCAATGCCGTGTTCAAGCGCCTGCTCTATCTGATCGGAGCCCATCACGAGACCTTCCTGCCGGAAGTCACCGCCCTGTGGGAGGCGGTGGAAACCCGCCTCGATACCACCCAGCAGCGGGCGAGCCGGGCCGCCGAGGTGCTGCTCGACGCCGGAGAGGCCGATCTGGCCGGCGACCTGCTGACCTACTTCACCCGCACCGAACTGCTTTGCGCCCTGCGCCTGGGCGAGACCATGGCCGATGCCTTCGAGGCTCGCACCCGGGCCTTCCACGGCATGGCAACCGACAGGACGCCGCGGGGACCCGACCAGCTCTGGTAGGAACAAGCCGGGCCGCGGGCCGGGAAAACCCGTACGCACAGGAATACCAGCCCCATACCGCCGATACCGATCACGATAACGCGCGGTCCGGGCACCTTGTCCTCGCCAGGTTTTCAACTAAGTATCGTGTCGACTCATGGATGTGGAGAGCGTCAGGAATGTGTTCGCGGCTGGCCCGCATGGCTCTGTCGATCGTGGTGATGCTCTCCCTGGCAGCACCTGCGTCGGCTTGGCATGCGCCGGGGCACGCGCTCGCGTCAGCGGCGCAGGACGCCCTGCTGGCGGATTTCGGCACGGCCCATCACGACCAGGCCGCCGCTGACCTTCCAGGTCATGAGCAGGCAGAACATCACGGTCATCAAGACAACGGCGATGTCTCCGGAAGCGCCTCGTGTTGTGACATTGGGTGTCATGCCGACCCCGTGTTGATGGCGGGCGACCTGTTGCTGTCGCTGCCCCGCGCCACGTCCCCGTCCGCAGCCCACGAGTTGGCTCTGGGCCAGGGGCCCGGCGACCTTCGCAGGCCTCCCAGACAAGCGACCTGAGCTTCGGCTTAGCGTCATTGCGCTTGGTTGTCGTCCAGCACCAGACGGGCTGAGACCGCAACCTGCGCTCCCACATCCCGATTTCAATGAGGATCAGATCCATGCGAATCTGTGCGTCTTTCCGTGTTGCCGCGTTTGCTGTCGTGGCCATGACTTCAGCCTGGACCGCGTCTGCGGCCGAAGGGCTGGACCTTTCGAGCGTCGGTCAGCCCGGCAATGCCGCCGATGCCGAGCGAACCATCGAAGTCGTTCTCGGTGACAACTTCTACGAGCCGGCGAGCGTCCAGGTATCGCGAGGCGAGACGATCCGTTTCGTCATCGTGAACCAGGGAGAGTTTCTCCACGAGTTCAACATCGCCACCCCCCAGATGCATTTCGACCACCAGGCCGAAATGATGACGATGGTGGAGCACGGCATGCTCACGGCCACGGACTTCGAGCCCATGGCCGGCCACACCCACGACTACGCCAACAGCGTCCTCGTCCGCCCCGGCGAGACGGCCGAGATCGTCTGGCAGTTCACCGGAGATGCCGAGCTCGAATTCGCCTGCAACGTGCCGGGCCACTACGAGGCCGGCATGGCCGGTCCGATCGAGATCGTCGAATGAGGGGACGATCCATGAGTGAGACAAACGTGAAAATCTCCCGGCGGGAAGCTCTGGTCCTTGCCGGCGCCGCGGGAGTCGTGACCGCCTACCCCGGCCGGCGCAGCTTCGCCTCGGCCGCGGGGGAGTACGACCTTGCCATCGAACGGACCCGTATCGTGATCGAAGGCATCGAGGGAGATGCCGTCGTGATGGGCGGATCCGTCCCGGCGCCGACCCTGCGCTGGCGGGAAGGCGAAGAGGTGGTGATCCACGCGACCAACCGCCTGGACGAGCCGACCTCGATTCACTGGCATGGCCTGCTCCTGGCCGGCGTCATGGACGGGGCGCCGGGTTTCAACGGCTATGTCGCGATCCAGCCGGGGGAGACCTACACCTACCGGTTCCGTCTGCGCCAGGCCGGCACCTACTGGTACCACAGCCACTCCGCATTTCAGGAACAGGCGGGCATGTACGGCGCCATCGTCATCGATCCTGTGGACCGCGAGCCTGTCCGCTACGACCGGGACTATGTGGTGGTGATCTCCGACTACCTGCGGGAAGACCCCGATGCCGTGCTGGACAAGCTGAAGACCGATCCCGGCTACTACAACTATGAAAAGCGGACGCTGATCGACTTCTTCGATGATGCAGAGCGGGACGGGCTCGGGGCTGCGCTCGACGACCGGCTGGCGTGGGGCGACATGCGGATGGATCCCACCGATCTGGCCGATGTCACCGGTTATACGTTCCTGGTCAACGGTCGGGGGCCGGCAGACAACTGGACCGGCCTCTACGCGCCGGGCGAACGGGTACGCCTGCGTTTCATCAACGCCTCGGCCATGAGCATCTACGACGTCCACATTCCTGGCCTGCCGATGACCGTGTTCGCAGCCGACGGCCAGAACGTGCAGCCGCTCAAGGTCGATGAGTTCCGCTTCGGCGTCGGCGAGACTTACGACGTCATCGTCCTGCCGAAGGACGAGGGTCCCTACACGATCATGGCCGAGCCGATCGACCGCTCGGGCTATGCCCGGGGGACCCTTGCTGTCCGGGAGGGGGACGAAGGAGCCATCCCCCCGCTGCGCCCGCGCGTCCTCCTCACGATGCAGGACATGGGCATGGCGCATGAGGGCATGGACCATTCGACGATGGACATGTCAGGCATGGACCACTCGACGATGGACATGTCCGGCATGGACGACATGTCCGGCATGGACCACGCGGCGATGGGCACGGGCGATGCGGTCGCGGGATGGGCCGATGCCGGCACACCGCCCGGCGCCAGGGCCCTGCGCTATGAGGACCTGGTCTCGGCCAGGGCCAACGAGGATGCCCGCGAGCCCGTACACGAGATCGAGCTACGGCTCACCGGCATCATGGAGCGCTACATGTGGTCCCTGAACGGCAAACCCTTCGGGCATGGCGAGCCGATTCGCGTGGCCTACGGCGATCGCATCCGCATCCGCTTCGTCAACACGACGATGATGGCCCACCCCATGCATCTGCACGGCATGTTCGTTGAACTGGAAAACGGGCAGACCGAGCGAAAGCCGCGCAAGCACGTCGTGCTGGTGCCGCCGGGTCGCGAGACGACCGTGGTGCTCACGGCCGACGAACCCGGCGAATGGCCGTTTCACTGCCATCTGCTCTACCACATGGAGGCCGGCATGATGACGCGGTTCATCGTGGAGCAGGCGACCGCGGCCATCGAAGGGGGAGAAGCCTGATGGGACATGCAGCAGGCAGCCGGGCAGCGGCGGCGGCAGCCGCCCTTCTCGCACTTTCCGTCCTCGAGGCCAGGGCCGATGACATGGACCACCTGTATTCCGCGGTCCAGATCGAGCAGTTCGAGTATCGCAGCGGCGAGGGCGACGACAGCTTTGCATGGGATGCGCATGCGTGGCTGGGCACCGACGACAACAAGGCCTGGTTCAAGACGGAGGGCGAAAAGCCGTTCGACGATGCGGTAGAGGAGGCCGAAACGCAGCTTCTCTACAGCCGGCGGATCTCCGACTTCTTCGACGTCCAGGCCGGTGGACGCTACGACTTCCGGCCCGATCCGGAGCGGGCCTACGGTGTCGTCGGTCTTCACGGGCTGGCCCCGATGTTCGTGGAGGTCGATGCCTCGGCCTTCATCAGCGACGAGGGTGACCTCTCGGCCCGTTTCAAGGCCGAGTACGACCTTCTGATCACACAGAAGCTGGTTCTGCAGCCTCTCCTGGAAGTCAATCTCGCCGCCGACGAGGTGGAGGAGCTTGGCATCGGACAAGGCATCAACGATGTCGAGTTCGGCCTGCGCCTGCGTTACGAGATCGCCAGGGAGTTCGCCCCCTATGTCGGCGTCACGTGGCATCGCCTTCTGGGCCAGACCGCCGACTTCGCACAGTCGGACGGCCACGACGACCAGACGTTCTCGTTTGTCGCCGGCGTGCGGATGTGGTTCTGAATGCGGCTGCCCGAACCCTGGGGCGGGAGCCACGCCTCAGGCCTTGAATTCCACCTTGCGGACTGCCGCGCGACCGTAAGAAAGGCCGCGCGGCAGCCATGGAGCGCTCGGGATCGGTGGATAGGTGTGGGGCGACCTGCAATAGGGGTTCCCGCAAGCGGGTGTGGAAGACCATGGCCCGTGCCGGCGCCATGCATCATGCCAGCCGCAACGGCGCCAAGACCCTTTCGCTGGCGCACCAGGGCATCGAAAGCACGCGCTCGGCCAACGCCGTATTCAAGCGCCTGCTACTGCCCGCCCCGACCTGCTTTCCGCCCTGTGCCTGGGCGGAACATGGCCGATGCCTTCGAGGTGCGCACCCGGTGCATTCAACGCAGCAATTGCACCTGGCAGGGCCTGACCAGCCCTGGTGAGGAGGTTTTCCCGGAAGCCGGGAATGCTGAATGT
>CALLQH010000125.1 GCA_938014945.1 uncultured bacterium
CGGCGGTGAAGACGAAGCCGGGGTCGACCTCGGCGATGAGTTCATCCAGCTCGACGGGATCCTGAGCAGCGTTGATGGCGTGACCCACGTTGGCCGGCTCCTGCTGGGCTCGAACGCCGAAATCCATGTGGCCCAGGGCATCCTCCGGCTGCCGAACGGCATCGATCAGGCCGGCAACGCAGAGATCGGCAAAGGGCGCGACGCGGCGTACCGCGTCCAGCGAGAAGGGGGCCGCCCAGTCGAGGTCGCCGCCCGAAAGCAGGAACTCGTTCTCGTAGGCGATCTGCAGGACAAGGCCGGTTTCGGACTCAAGATCGGCAAGAGCGCCTTTCAGGAAGCTGCGGGTGCAGCATTCCCATGGCGAGCCGTCGGTGTTCAGCGTGTCGCACATCACCATGTTGAGCGCGGGCACATCGGGCTTCAGCACGACGCGCATCCGCGCGTCCATGTCCGGTGTCTGGCGGACCTCCGACATCGGCCCCCAGGGGTTGGGTGCGATATCCTCGAAGGGTGTGAGCGACTGCCCGGCAAGCGCCCAGCCCAGGCCCTTGTTCTTGCGACCGGAAAGCTGGGCCGCGGGCACGCCGCGCGTACGCGACAGCCCCACCAGATCGTTCCACACCAGATAGGCAATCTCGCCATCGGCCATGTTCAGCGTTCCTCCGCCGGTTCGAGGTTCATGTCGTCATCCCAGGTGATGCCCGCGCGCAGGCGCTCCAGCTCGGCGATGCGCCGCTTCGTGCTCTGCCCCAGGCGGGCGACCAGCGCGGCGACGATCGTTTCCACCAGGGCCATGCAGGGCACCATGGAATCGTAAGGTGAGGGCGCCTCGACATCGACGGTCAGCACATGATCGGCAATGTCGGCGATGGGCGAGAGCCAGGGATCGGTGATCAGGATCAGGGTAGCGCCGCGCGCCGAGGCGGTCTGGGCGAGCGCAATCGTGTCCTTCTGATAACGGCGCACGTCGAAGACCAGCAGCACGTCGCGGCGGCCCATGTCGAGCAGTCCGTCCGGGCGGCCTGCCGGGGTGTATTCGATGACATGGCTGTTGGGACGAAGCTGATAGAGGTGGGCATGCAGCATCTGCGCGCAGAACTGGGTGAAGCGGCCGCCGGTCGCCCAGATGGGGCGGCGCTTGTCGGCAAGCAGGTCGATCACCGCGTCGAATGCCTCCTGCGGCAGCGAGGCCATGGTCGTTTCGATGCCGCGGGTGAAGGTGTCGCGCGCATGGTCGAACAGGCTGTCACCCGGCGGGGACCCGGCGCTCTTGCCGTAGAGCCGCAGGGGTGAGTCGATGCGCTGTGCGAGATCGCCGCGCAGGGCGCGCTGGAACTCGGGATAGCCGGAGAACCCCAGCCTGGTGGCAAAGCGCACCACGGTCGGGCCGCTGACCTGGGCGCGTCGCGCGAGCTCGGCCACGGTATCGAAGCCCGCCATCAGGTTGGTGGCAAAAAGCGTGCGCGCCACCTTGCGCTCCGAGGGGGTGAGTTCGCTCGTGCGCTGGTGGATCAACTCGCCCAGCGTCGTGCGCGGACTGGTTGTTGCGGTCGACGACATGTAACAAGCGTTACAGAGGCCGGGGAAACGGTCAATGCTGAAACGAATGTCTTGACGTTCGTTCCGGCCGCTTCCTAAGCTTTCTCCAACAAGGTCGAAGGACCAGGTGGGGGGTTACGCCGCAGTGAGTCACCAAGAGGGGCAAACGGGCAAGGTCGGCCGGGGCGGGGTCGGCTTCATTGCGTCCGGCACGCTGGCCGGCAGCGCGATCCTGTTCGTGCCCATCGCGATCTTCTCGCTGATCGCCTGGCAGACTTTCGGTTCCGCGCCCCAGGGCACGGTCACCCACTTCCTGATCATCACCGTCGCGGTGCTCGGCTTCAGCGTCTTCACCGGCAATACCGGCATCGTCAGCTTCGGTCATGCCGCCTTCATGGGACTGGCTGCGCACATCACGGGCGTGCTGACCATGCCGGTGGCACAGAAGGGAGTCTTCCTGCCGGACCTGCCGTCATGGCTCGCCGGGGTGGAGATGAACTTTCTGGTGGCGGGCCTGATCGCTGTCGTCATCGTCACGGTCATTGCCTTTCTGATCGGCATGCCCATCGCTCGCCTTGGCGGGGCATCGGCCTCCATCGCCACCCTGGGCCTGCTCATCATCGTCTATGGCGTGATCGTCGGGGCGCGCGACTTCACGCGCGGCAGCCAGGCGCTGATCGGCGTGCCCAAGACCGTCGACATTCCCGTGGCGCTGATCTTCCTCGGCGTGGCGATCCTGCTGGCGCGGATTTTCCGCGATTCCCTGCCGGGGCTCGAACTGCGTGCCGTGCGCGAGGACGAACCTGCGGCCCGTGCCATCGGCGTCAACGTGCAGGGCAGGCGCCTGCTGGCCTGGACCGTCAGTGCCGCCATCGCCGCGCTGGCGGGCGTGCTGCTGGCGCATTTCCTGGGGGTCTATTCGCCCAAGGAGTTCTACTTCCAGATCACCTTCGCGATCCTCGTGATGCTGATCGCCGGTGGCATGACCAGCGTGTCGGGCGCCGTGGTCGGCGCCATCGTGGTCACGGCGGTGATCGATGTCCTGCGTGGCGTCGAGGAGCACATCAACGCGGCCTGGTTCAGCGAACCCACCGTGTTTGGCCTCACCGACATCGGTCTCAGCCTCGGCATCCTCGCCATGCTGTTCTGGCGTCGCGACGGCCTGTTCGGCTTCTGGGAGATCGAGGAACTGGCCGGCGGCTGGCGGCGCTGGTTCGGCCTTGCCACCCCCGCCGACGTGGCGGAGAGCCAGGCGGCGCGGATCGACCAGGAAGGCGCGCTGGCCGTGGAGAACGTCGCCAAGGCTTTCGGCGGCCTGCGCGCCGTGGATGGGGCGAACCTTACACTTCGTCCAGGCGAGATCGTCGGCCTGATCGGACCGAACGGATCGGGCAAGACGACGCTGCTGGGCTGCATCTCCGGCGCACTCGATCTCACCGGGGGCAAGGTGGCGCTGGACGGCACCGACATCTCCGATCTTGCAGCGCACCAGATCGCACGCCGCCGGGTGGGACGCACCTTCCAGAACATCCGCCTGTTCGCCCATCTCACGGTGATCGAGAACGTCAAGGCCGCCCTGGCGGCCAGCGGCACACGGCTGGCGGCCGCCGCCATGGATGCCCGCGCCCGCGCGCTGCTGCGGGAACTGGGCATCGAGAGTTATGCCGGCCGGCGCGCCGGAACCCTGGCCTATGGCCTGCAGCGCCGCCTGGAGATTGCCCGCGCCCTGGCCCTGGAGCCGCGCTATCTGCTGCTCGACGAACCGGCGGCGGGCATGAACGAAACCGAATCCGACGAGCTTCTGGGCATCCTTGGCCGCCTGCGCGAGAGCAGGGGGCTGGGGCTGCTGGTCGTCGATCACGACCTGCGCCTGATCATGCGGCTGTGCGACCGTGTGGTCGTGCTCAACCGCGGGCAGGTCATCGCGGAGGGCGTTCCCGGCGAGGTTCAGGCCAATCCGGACGTCATTGAAGCCTATCTGGGCAAACGAAGGGCGGCGACACGCACAACGTCCGCCCCATCACTGGGAGACTAGCACCATGTCACGATCCAACTGGTTGAAGACGACCGCCATGACGGCGGCGCTGGCCGGTGCCGTGTTCGCCTCGGGCACGGCCGCGGCCGAGAATTTCAAGGTCGGTTATGCCGGCGGTTTCACGGGTTACCTGGCGCCTTACGATCAGCCTTCGCTGAAGGGTGTGCAGCTTGCCATCGACGAGATCAATGCGGCGGGCGGCATCGGCGGCACCATGCCGATCGAGCTGATCGTCAAGGACACCCGCTCCGACACGGCGCAGGCCGCGGTCGTCGCCCAGGAACTGGTCGATGACGGCGTCAGCGTCATGATCGTCTCCTGCGACGTCGATCCGGCCGTGGCCAGCGGCGTCATCGCCCAGGCCGCCGAGATTCCCTCGGTCAGCTCCTGCGCCTCGACGCCGACCCTGCCTGCCGCCGTCGGGCCCTACATGTTCTCCAACTACACGGCCGACAACCTGCAGGCCACGGTGCTGGCGACCTATGCCCGCGAGCAGGGGCTGGAGAACGCCTATGTCCTGCTCTCGCGCGACACGCCCTACACCGAGAAGCTGCCCGAGTACTTCGCTGAGGTCTTTGCCGCCATGGGCGGTAACGTCGCGGCCATCGGCGAGTTCACCATCGGCCAGCAGGACTTCTCGGCCGAAGTGACGAACATCAAGGGGCTGGATCCCCAGCCGGACGTCATCATGACGGCTGCCTACGAGCCTGACTTTCCGGCCTTCCTGAAGCAGCTCCGCGCCGCGGGCATCACCGCGCAGGTCCTGGGTTCCGACGGCATCGATTCGCCGACCACCTTCGGCCTGGGCGATGTCGCCGAGGGCGTCATCTTCTCGAACGCCGGTTTCCCCTCCGAAGGCAGCCCGCTGGCGGCCTACGAGGCGGCCTATGAAGCCAAGTACGGCGAGCCCAACGACACCGTCTTCACCGCCACGGGCTACGACGCGATGCTCATCATCGCTGCGGCGGTCGAGGCGGCCGGTTCCACCGACGGCGCCGCGATCCGCGACGCCTGGGACAATCTGGAGAACGTCCAGGTCGCCACGGGCACGATGACCTACAAGGGCCAGAACCGCGTTCCGGTCCGCGTCGTGGCGCTCAACAAGGTGTCGGGCGGCGAGCGCGTGCACGTCGGCGACTTCACGCCCGATCCCTCGCAGATCCCGGCCCCGTGAGCAACGAGGCCCATCTTCTCTCGGTCGAGGACCTGGTCGTCCGTTACGGCGCTATCGAAGCCGTGCGGGGGGCCAGTCTCTCGGTCCGGGCGGGCGAGATCGTCACTCTTCTCGGCGCCAACGGCGCCGGGAAGAGCTCGATCCTCAACGCGATCATGGGGCTCGTTCCCGTGGCCGGGGGCAGGGTCGTGCTGGAAGGCCGGGATGTCGGCGGCGAGGCGCCCGAGAAGATCGTGCGGCGCGGCATGACGCTGACGCCGGAGGGCCGCCGTGTCTTCGCCAACCTGACCATCGCCGAGAACCTGGCCATCGGTGCGGCTTCGCGCCGCGACAGGGCCGAGGTCGAGAAGGCCCGCAGCGACATGCTGGAGCTGTTTCCCATTCTTGCCGAGCGGCGCGACCAGCTTGCCGGCACCCTTTCGGGTGGCGAGCAACAGATGCTGGCGATCGCGCGCTCGATGATGTCCCAGCCCAAGATCGTGCTGCTGGACGAGCCCTCCCTGGGGCTGGCGCCCCAGATCGTCGATACGATCTTCGAACTCATCGTGCGCCTGCGCGACCGCGGCGCGACCATCCTGCTGGTGGAGCAGAACGTCGAACTGGCGCTGGAGATTGCCGACCGCGGCTATGTCCTGGCGACCGGCGCCATCGCGCTGGAAGGCAGCGCGCGCGAGCTTTCCCGTTCAGGCGACGTCGAGCGCGCCTACATGGGCGCACATTAGGAGCCGGCCGTGGATGTAGTCGTCCAGCAAACCGTCAACGCCCTGGCCTTAGGGGGTACCTATGCGCTGCTGGCGCTGGGCCTGGCCATGGTCTTCAGCGTGCTGGGCCTCATCAACTTCGCCCATGGCGAACTGATGACCGTGACCGGTTACGCCATGTTCTTCATCCTCTCGGCAGGCCTGCCGTTCGAGGTGGCCGTGGTGATCGGCATCCTGGCGGCGATGGCGACGGCGATGCTCATGGAGCGCATCGCCTTCCGCCCGGTGCGCAATGCCGGTACGGCGACCATGCTGCTGACCAGCTTCGCCGTCAGCACCATCCTGCACATGCTGTTCCAGAACCTGATTTCGGCACGCCCCAAGGCGCTGCCGGTACCGGACTGGATGATCGGCGCGCTCAACATCGCCGGCTTCGACATCGGCGTCATCCAGCTCATCTCGATCAGCGCCACGGCCCTGCTGCTGTTTGCACTTACCATCTTCCTGCGCCGCTCCACCCTGGGCATCGCCATGCGCGCCGCGGCACTGGATTTTCCCGTGACGCGCCTGATGGGCATCAACGCAAACATGGTGATCTCCACGGCCTTTGCGATCTCGGGCCTGCTCGCGGGTGTGGCGGGCGTGCTTTGGCTCGCCCAGCGGGGTTCCGTCGATCCGCTGATGGGCTTCCTGCCGGTGCTGAAGGCTTTCATCGCCGTGGTGCTGGGCGGCCTCGGCAGTCTCTCCGGCGCCGTGCTGGGCGGCATTGTGCTCGCCTTCATCGAAGTCGCCCTGCGCGCTTTCCTGCCCGACGACTGGCTGCCGTTCCGCGAGTCCATCGCGCTGGCGCTGGTCATCCTGCTTCTGCTGGTGCGCCCGGAGGGCCTGCTGGGCCGCAAGGAAGCGATCCGTTAGGAGCCTGCCCATGGCCAATTCCCTGCTCGAACGCGACGCGCGTGTGCTCGCCGGCATCGGCAAGCTGCGCACCTATCCCCTGACCATCGCCAATGCCCGCGGCAACCGTCTGATCGAGGAAGACGGGCGCGAGGTGCTGGACCTTTCGGGCGCGGCCGGTGCGGCCCTGCTGGGCTACGGTCACCCCGCCGTGATCACCGCCGCGCAGCGCGGCTTCACCGAATGCGCCAGCGCGTCGGACATGTTCGGCGCCAGCGAGGCCGCGGTGTCGCTGGCCGAGGACCTGCTCGCCCTTTGCCCCTTCGCCACCGACCACAAGGTCTGGTTCGGCCACAGCGGCTCGGACGCCAACGACATGGTGATGCGCGCCGTCCAGGCCGCCACGGGACGCCGCCGCTTTCTCAGCTTCTATGGCGCCTATCATGGCGGTGTATCCGGCTCGATGTCGGTGTCGAGCCATCCCAGCCAGATGCACAGCCTGCCGCGCGCCGGGCTGGTGCAGATTCCCTATGCCAATCCCTACCGCCCCATCGGCGGCGGCGATGCTGCAAAGGCCGTGTTCGACCAGCTGGATTTCCTGTTCTCCTGCGGCTGCCCGCCGCAGGACATCGGCGCGCTGTTCATCGAGCCGCTGCAGTCGGACGGTGGCATGATCGTGCCGCCGCCCGGGTTCCTCGCCGAACTGGTGGACCGCTGCCGCGCCCACGGCATCCTGATCGTCAGCGACGAGGTGAAGGTCGGGCTGGGCCGTCCCGGCCGCTGGCACTGTTATGACGCCGAGGGCTTCACGCCCGATATCGTCACCTTCGGCAAGGGT
>CALLQH010000126.1 GCA_938014945.1 uncultured bacterium
GGCCGCCCTCCATCCAGCCGAAGCTGTGCATCAGCATATTGGTGTGGCCAAGGCAGGTCGCCCAAAGGGAATGCGCGCTTTCGTAGGTCGCCTGGGCATCGGGCCAGTTCGAGGCGTTCACGTTGCTGGAGCGGTAGGGCAGCCGGTAGCGCCGGGCGAGCTGGGCGCCGATCAGCACCGCCTGGACATATTCCGGCGTGCCAAACGCCGGCGAGCCCGACTTCATGTCGACGTTGCTGGTGAAGCCGCCATAGACCACCGGGCAGCCGGGATTGACGGTCTGGCAGAAGGCAATGCCCGCGAGGGCTTCGGCGTTCTGCTGCACCAGGGCGCCCGCGATCGAGACCGGGGCCATGGCGCCCGCCAGGGTGAAAGGCGTGACGACGATGGGCTGGTTCATACGCGCCATCTCGATCATGCCGAGCAGCATGGGGATGTCGAGCTGGAGCGGCGAGTTGGCGTTGACCACCGTCCACAGGCTCGGCTCCCTGCATAACGTCGCCTCGTCGATGCCGCGGGCGATGCGCACCATCTCGATGGCGTCGCGGATCTTGCGACGGCCGAGCGAATAGCCGAACGCGATCTTGTCGGTCAGCAGGAGCTGCTCGCCGACGATGTCGAGGTAACGGATGTTGGGCTCGACATCGATCGGCTCCAGCATCGGCGTGCAGCCGTGGACCGCGTTGATGACCTGGGCCAGACGCAGCAGGTCGCGGTAGTCCTTGAGGTTGCCGCTGCGCCGCCCGCCCTCGATGTCGGAGATGTTGGGATTGCCCGCCACGGGCAGGAAGTTGATGTAGTTGCCGCCGAAGATGCGATGGCGCTCCGGATTGCGGGCATGGAGCGTGAAGTGCGACGGCGCCTTGGCGACAGCCTCCTCGATGAAGCCGCGCTCGAAACGCACGCGGGGGCCGTCCGCCTCCACATCGGCGCCCGCATCCTTGAGGATGGCGCGCGCCTCGGGCAGCAGGAAGTTGATGCCGATCTCCTGCAGCGCCTCCAGCGAGGCCTCGTGGGTCGCCTCGATCTGGTCGGCACTGGCGATCTCGAAGGGCGGATAGGGATTGCGCACCGTGCACCAGGGAAGCTGGGGCACCTTGCGAGCGCCGCCCGCACCCTTGCGTTTTCCGGCCGCCTGCCGGCCCTCCCGTCGCGCCATGATCGTCTCCCCGTTGAGCGGATGACCCCACTCTAGGCAGACGGCAGGCGTGTCAGAAATCGAGGATTCCCGTCAACTTCATCAATCCCCTGCATGATGACTCTTGAGCCATTCCGCCAGCAGCTCCGCGACGGCCAGCACCGGCTGGCCCGGTTTTTCGTCGGCGCGCACCGCGACCGACCAGGTGCAGGCAAGGCCCTCGCGGGTCAGCGGCAGGGCGACAAGTCCGTGGCGCTTCACCAGGTCGCACGCCAGCCAGCCGGTCACCACGGCCGCGCCCTGCCCCGCCGCGACGATGGCGGCCATGGCCTCGGCCGAGGAGGTGCGCTGATACCGGTCCGGCAAGATGCGGCCATGGCGGAACATCAGTTCGTGTTCGAGCCCGCCCTCCAGCACCGTGGAATAGGTGACATAGGTGCGCTCGTGGAAGTCGCGGGCCTCCAGATAGGAACGCCCGGCCAGAGGATCGTCCGCACCGACCAGGCCGACCAGCCGGTCCTCAAAGGCCGGCATCGCCCGCAGCCCGGCCTGGCGAACGCGGCCGTGGGTCAGCACCAGATCGGCGACGCCGCTCTCCAAGGCAGCGAACGGCGGCGTCAGGGTTTCGCCGTGGTGTTCGAGTTCGATATCGGGATGGGCCGCAGCCAGATCGGCAAGGAAGCCGGGCAGCCAGCCGAAGGGGCAGTAGGAACGCGTCACCAGCCGCACCACGGCGTTGACCGTCTGGCCGTAGCGCGCGAGGTCTCCCTCCGCACGCTCCATCTCGGCAACCACAAGGCGCGCCGAGGCGAGCAGTTCCTGACCCTGCCAGGTGAACAGCAGCCGCTTCTTGACGCGCCGGAACAGCGGCACCCCCGCCCGGCGCTCGGCTTCCTGGATCTGGTGGGAAAGCGCGGGCTGGGTGAGGCCCAGCGCCGTGGCCGCCGCGGTAACGGTGCCATGCTGGTCCAGTGCGACCAGCATGCGCAGGTGGCGGAGATCGAGATGCGGTGTCATGGCGCATCATAAGCCGGCCGCATGAAGCTGCCAGAGGGCGCACAAAGAAAAGCGCCGGCGGGAGCTTCCCGCCGGCGCTCCGGTACGTGCGTCTCGCGACGATCAGGCCTGGCTGTCGTCGATCCAGATCTCCTTGTAGGGCCAGCCGGCGCCCATCTGGTTGGCCGGGCTGCCGTGGAAGTTCTGGATCCGCTTGCCGACGCCCTCGATGTAGTTGGTGAAAAACGGGATCACCGAACCGCCATCGTCGTGCAGGATCGTTTCGGCCTCGCAGTATATCTCGGCGCGCCTGGCCGGATCGGTCTCCTTGCGGCCCATGACCAGGAGCTGGTCGAAGCGCTCGTTGCTCCAGAAGGTCTCGTTCCAGGAGCCGCCGGTGGCATAGGCGATGGTCAGGATGGAATCGGCCGTGGGCCGCGAGTTCCACCCGGTGACGCAGAACGGCACCTGCATCCAGGTATCGCTCCAGTAGCCGTCGTCGGGCACGCGGTTGAGCTCGATGTTGATGCCGGCGGCCTTTGCCTGCTCCTGCAGCACCACCGAGCAGTCGAGCGCGTTGGGATGGGCGGCGTTGGAGACCGCAAGTTCGATCGAGGAGAGGCCGGTCTTGTCCCAGTAGAACTTCGCCTTCTCAGGATCGTAGGTGTACTGCGGGATGCTCTCGCAATAGGTCGGCAGACCGGGATTGACCGGGAAGTCGTTGGCCACCTTGCCGTTGCCCAGCAGCACGTTGTCGACCAGGTACTGGCGGTCGACGGCGTACTTCATCGCCAGACGCAGGTTGACGTCGTTGGTCGGCGCACGGTCGCAGGCCAAGATCCAGGCGAACCATGCGCCCGACGGCGTGGAGACAACCTCGACGCCGGGATCCTGGGCCAGCAGGCTGGCGACGCGGGCCTCGATATCGCGGGCGATATCAACATCGCCCGAGCGCAGGGCGTTGGTGCGTGCCGCACCGTCGGGAATACCGCGGGTGATGAAGCTGTCGACGTGGCCGGCGTTGCTGTCCCAGTAGTTGGCGAAACGCTCGGTCACGGACTCAAGGCCCGGGGTGAACTCGGTCACACGATAGACGCCGGTGCCGTTGACCGGCATGCCATCGACCCAGCCCTCGGCGATGATCGAGGTCTGCAGGGCGTAGCCCAGCAGGGTCGGGAAGTCGGCATTGCCCGAGTCCAGGGTGATCTTCACGACGCCGTCGCCGTCGGCCTGCATCTCGGTGATCGACGACAGCAGGGGCTTGGCCGGCGATTCCGAGCCCTCCTTGATGTGAACCTGCAGCGAATAGATGACGTCGGCGGCGGTCAGGGTCTTGCCGTCGTGGAACTCGACGCCGTCGCGCAGCTTGAAGGTCCACTCGGCAGCCTCGTTGCCGGGCTCCCATTCGGTTACCAGGCTCGGCACCACCTGAAGGTCGCGATCCAGATCGAACAGCCGGTCATAGACCTGATAGCCGCGCTGGATATCGGTCGAACTCGTCATCTTCGTGGTGTCGAAGCTCTCTTCGGGACCGGAGTATTCGGTCGCCACGTTGACCGTGCCGCCCTTCATGGGCTCGGCAGCGACACCCGCCGACGAGAGCATCGTCGTCGCGGCGGCCACACCCACGCCCATCGCGCCGGCACGGCCGATGAACTCGCGACGGCCCATGCGACCGACGAGCACTTCGCCGATCATCCATTCAAGCTTGCCTTCAGACATGATCTCTCCTCCCCAGGATAGATTGAGGCCCGGTATGTTCCGGGCATG
>CALLQH010000127.1 GCA_938014945.1 uncultured bacterium
GTGAGATCGGGATCGTGGCTGGGCGTGCCCGAAAGGCCGGTCAACATGGAGTGGGTCTTGACCAGCACCGTGCCCGGCCTGCTTTCGGCCATGGCGCGCTGCACGCGCGGGCGCAGGCGCACGACATCCTCGGCGTCCATCTCCTCCCACGGCTTGGTCAGGAAGGGTTCGTAGTAACGCCGCCCGGCATCCATCATCGCCGTCTTCGAAATGGCGTTGAGGTCGAGCGGCCCGCCGCGGTCGTGGATGACATTGTGCAGGAAGGCGCGCATCCAGGTGTTGCCGGACTTCGGGTAGCTCGCCAGCCAGAGAATCTTGCCCATCACAGATCCTCCGGCAGATAACCGAAACGCGCCATCTGCTGACCATGGCGATCAATGATGCGCTGGGCCTGTTCCCTTGTGAGGTCGCGGCGCCAGGCGCCGACGCCGCCACCGCCGAAGAAGCGCCTGTCGTCGCCGGTCCGCTCGATGAACCCCTCCTCGCTCTCCTGCTCGCGCAGGTTCTCGATGTCGCTGTGGGCGATGGCGCGTTCGAGCCGTTCGGCAGGGACATCGAGACCCAGGTACTGCGTCAGGCCGCCGAAGGCGGCCACCGGATCGGCGACCATGTCCTCGTAGCGCATGACATGGATGCGCGGGTGCGGTTGCTGGGTCCAGCTGCGCACGTTCTGCGACCAGCCGCCCTGGAGATAGGGCAGCAGATCGCGGAACCGTGTCGTCACGTAGTCCTTGCGCGCCATCACCTCGATCGTCTGGTCGATCGTGGTGCCGTTGTGGCGGGCATAGGACTGGGCGACATCGAGGGGATTGCGCACGATGTAGATCGCGCCCGAGAGCACATCCTGGGCAAACGGCGGCACGCCTTCCCAGGGCAGCAGCGCGGCATGGGTCTTCATGAAGATCGTGTCGGGGCCCAGCCCCGCGACATGGCGCTGGGCGGCATGGCGCAGCTGCGCAACATGCGCGTAGGACCAGGTGCTCTCGTCGCTGGAATCGACCGCGCGGTACCACTCCGCAGCGGTATCGCCGGTCGAGAGCTTGCCGATCTCGGCCAGGGGCACCGGCTCCATGCTGTTGGTGAACAGGTTGACCAGGAAGATCCGGGTCCACGTGTTGCCCGATTTCGGATAGCTCGCCAGCATCAGAAGATTGCCCATGGTCGGCTCCTAACGCTCACCGGGAAGATAGTCGAAGCGGGCCATCTGCTCGCCATGGCTCTTCACGATGGCATCGACCTGGGCCGTGCTCAGCGCCTCGCGCCAGCCTCCGGCGCGCCCGGAACGGAAGAAGCGGTCCTGCGCCGGCGTGCGCTCGACGAACCCCGCCCTGGCCTCCATCGCGGCCACCTTGTCGAAGGCGGCATTGGCAGCCGCCTTGCGCACGCGCGCCTCGTCGGCATCGACCCGCATGAACCTGGCGAGCGCGAGAAAGGCCTTGTCGGGTTCGGCGAGCATGTCCTCGTAGCGCATGATGTGGAGCTGGGGCGAGGCATGGGTCGTCCAGCTTGCGACATGCTCGGACCAGGAGCCCATGACCTCGTTGACATTGGTGGCGTTGGTCGGCGTGCGGAACATGCTCTGGCCCATGAGCGCGATGATGGCGTCGATCTCCACGCCCTGGTGATGGGCATAGGAAACGGCGACGTCGAGGGGATTGCGCACGACATAGATGGCGCCGTGGCTGACCGCCATGTTGATCGACGGCACGCCGTGGTCGCGCACGAAGGCGCTGTGGGTCTTGACCGGGACGATCCCGGGGCCGGTGGCGGCAATCCGTTCCTGCACCCTGGGGCGCATGCGCGCGATCTCGGCCGGGCTCCATTGCTGCCAGGGACGCTGATCGATCAGCGCAAAGCCCGCCGTGCCCGGCTCGGCCAGGGTCGCCTCGCCGACCCTGTTGATGTCGACCGGCCCGCCCTCGCCCTTGAGCAGGTTGGCAAGGAAGATCCGGATCCATGTGTTGCCCGACTTGGGGTAACTCGCGAGCCAGAGAATGCGTCCCATGGTCACCAGCCCTCCGGCACGTAACCGAAGCGGGTCATCTGCGCCCGGTGGCGCGCGACGATGGCGCGTGCCTGCTCTTCGGGCAGGTCGCGCTTCCAGGCATCGACGCCGCCGCGGCCAAAGAAGGCCTGCTCGCCGTCCTTGCCGAACAGGTTTTTCGCGCCGCTGCGGCCGAAGTCGGCATCTCGGGATTCCAGTTCCCGCAGCACCGGCAGGGCGCTGTTGGCCAGCGCCCGTTCGAAGCGGTCGCCGCTGGCGTCCAGGCCCAGGAAGCGGCAGATGCCGCCAAAGCTCTCGTGGGGGCGGGCCACCATGTCCTCGTAGCGCACGACATGAAAGCGCGGCTGGGGCACGCCGGTCCAGCTGATGACATGCTGGGACCATCCGCCCAGGAGATACTCCACCTCGTCGGCCGAGCGCGTGAGCATGAAGTCGCGCGTGCCCATGGTCTGGACCATGCGCGCCGTGGCGACCTTGCTGTGGCGCGCGTAGGAGGGCGCCACGTCGAGCGGGTTGCGCACGATGCAGATGGCGCCGGCCATCAGATGCGGCGCGAACGGCGGCAGGCCGGCCATGGGCAGCAGGGCGGCGTGGGTCTTCATGAAGGCGGTGTCGGGCACCAGGCCCGCGACGGTTTCCTGCACGCGGTGGCGCATCGCGGCGACCTCCGCGGTGGTCCAGGCCGAGGGGTCGCGGGCATCGAGCTGGCGGTACCAGACCATGGCGACATCCGACGCCGAGAAGCGGCTGGCTTCCGAGGGCAGGATCGGTTCGGGCCGGTCGGCGAACAGGTTGGCAAGGAAGATGCGCAGCCAGGTGTTGCCCGACTTGGGATAACTCGCGAGATAGACGATGCCCGGCATGGCGACAGCCTACCAGCCTTCGGGCAGATAGCCGAAGCGGGCCATCTGGGCACGGTGACGGTTCACGATCCGGCGGGCCTGGGCTTCGCTGAGGTCGCGGCGCCAGGCATCGACACCGCCGCCGCCGAAGAAGGGCGTCGTCTCTGCAGGCCGTTCGGCAAAACCGTCACGGGCCTCCATCTCGCGCAGGAGGTTGATGTCGCTGTTGGCGATGGCGCGCTCCAGGCGCTCGGGCGCGATGTCGAGCCCCAGGAAACGCGCGACGCTGCCGAAGACGGCGCGCGGCTGGGTCACCATGTCCTCGTAGCGCAGGACATGGATCCGCCGGTTCTTCTCGCGCGTCCAGCTCGCCACGTTCTGCGACCAGCCGCCCTGGACATAGGGCAGCAGACCCTCGACGCGGGGCGGCATGTAGTTGGCGCGCTCCATCACGTTG
Source organism: uncultured bacterium (assembly GCA_938014945.1). Lineage (GTDB taxonomy): Bacteria > Pseudomonadota > Alphaproteobacteria > SP197 > SP197 > CALGGB01. The sequence goes on from CALLQH010000127.1 coordinate 3,305, forward strand.
ATGATGTTGTCGATGGGGATGGCGCTGTGCCGGGCATAGGAAGGCGCGATGTCGAGCGGATTGCGCACGATGCAGATCGCTCCCAGCGTCACCTCGGGCGCCAGCGGGGTCACGCCGGCCATGGGGACGAGTGCGGCATGGGTCTTCACGAAGACGGTGTCGGGCGTCTGCGCCGCGATGTAGCGCTGCACGTCGTGGCGCAGCCTGGCGATATCCTCCAGGGTCCAGCTTGCCGGGTCGCGTGTGTCGACCTTGCGGTACCAGACCTCCACGTTGTCGGCGGCTGTCCTTTCGGTCGCCATGTCCAGGGGGATCGGCTCCTCGCTGTCGCTGTAGAGATTGAGCAGGAAGATGCGCAGCCAGGTGTTGCCCGACTTGGGGTAGCTGGCCAGGAAGACGATGTTGCCCACGGCTCAGCCTTCTTCGGGCAGATAACCGAAGCGGGCCATCTGCTCGCGGTGCTTGTCGACGACGCGTGCCACCTGCTCGGGTGTCAGTACGTCGCGCCAGCCCCCGGCGCGGCCCTCGCGGAAGAAGTTCTTCTGGATCTTCGTCTTCTCCCAGAAGCCGGAGCGTTCCTCCTGGCGGCGCAGTTCCTTGAACGACGCGTTCTTAATCGCCTGGCGCAACGCCTGGCGCGTCACCGGGATGCCGAGAAACTTGACCAGGCCGCCGAAGGCCGTCTGGGGATCGGCCAGCATGTCCTCGTAGCGCATGACGTGGAGGCCGGGGTTGGGCCGTGCGGTCCAGCTTTCGACATGCTGGCTCCAGTTGCCCATGGGTTCGGCGACCGTGGTGTGGGTGGTGGGCGGCTCGTGGTTGTCGAGATTGAGCACCTCGATCGCCTTGTCGATGGGCAGGCCCTGATGGTCGGCAAAGGAAGGCACGACATCGAGCGGGTTGCGCACCAGGTAGATCGCCCCGGCGGTGACCGAAAGGTTGATGGTGGGGTGGCCGTGGGCCTGCATCACCGCCAGATGGGTCTTGGAGAACATGTTGCCGGGCTGGGTCGAGGCGATCCAGGCCTGCACCTTGGGGCGCATGGCGGCAACCTCCGTGGGCGTCCATTCCTGCCAGGGGCGTTCGTCGAAGCGCACGAAGTTGGCGGTGGCGGCCTCGTTGGACGAGAGCTTGTCCATCTTGTTGATGTCGTAGGCGCCATTGCCGCCGGCAAACAGGTTGTGCAGGAAGGCCCGGGTCCAGGTGTTGCCGGACTTGGGGTAGGACGCGATCCAGACAATCTTGCCCATGCTCAGGCCTCCTCTGGCAGATAGCCGAAGCGGGCCATCTGCTCGCGGTGATCGGCGATCACGCGGGCGGCCTGCTGCGCCGTCAGTTCCTGGCGCCATTGCCCCGCGGTGCCCTTGCGGAAGAAGGCCTTCTGATGGGCCGGCTTTTCCGAGAAGCCGTGTTCCTCCTCCTGCTTGCGCAGGCTCCTGAAGGAAGCGTGTTCGATGGCGCGCTCGATCCGCTTGCGGTCGAAGCGCTGGCCCAGAAAGGTGACGATGCCGGTGAAGGTCTTCACCGGCGCCTCCAGCAGGTCCTCGTAGCGCACGACATGGACGCCCTTGTTGGCCTGGCCGGTCCAGCTTGCGACATGCTGGGACCAGCTTGCCATGTGTTCGCTGACGTTGCGGTCGTTGGTCGGCGTCGAGAATCCGTCCGTGCCCATGATGGCGATGGCGGTATCGACGCTGCAGGCCTGGAAGTCGGCGAAGGAGAGCACGATGTCGAGCGGGTTGCGCACGATGTAGATCGCCCCGGCGCTGACCGCCATGTTGACGGTGGGGTGGCCGTTGATCGTGGTCAGGGCGTTGTGGGTCTTGCAGAAGACCGTGCCCTCGGCGCTGTCGGCGATCATCTTGTGCACGCGCGGGCGCAGGCGCGCGATGTCGGCGGGTTTCCATTGCGCGGGCGGGCGCGGGTCGGCGATGCGATACCAGCCGATCGCCGATTCACCCTGGGCGAACATGCCGCTGGGACGGTCGACCGCCAGCGGCCGTGCGGCATCGTGCATCAGGTTGTCGAGGAAGGCGCGCACCCAGGTGTTGCCGGACTTGGGATAGGAGGCGAGCCAGAGGATGTTGCTCACGATGCCTCCCCCTGGGCCAGATAGCCGAAGCGGGCCATCTGCTTGCCGTGGTCGGCTTCGATGCGGGCGGCCTGCTCGGGCGTGAGGCTGTCGCGCCAGCCGCCGGCGACACCGCGGCGGAAGAAACGTTCCTGGGCGGGCGAGCGTTCGTCGAAGCCGTCCCGGTCCTCCAGGGCACGCATCGTCGCAAAGGAGGTGTGGGCGATGGCGCGTTCGATCCGATCCTGCGAGGCATCGAGCTTGAGGAAATTGACCACAGCGCCGAAGGCCTTTTTCGGATCGGCGTGCAGGTCCTCGTAGCGCACGACATGGATCGCGGGGCTGGGCCGGCCGGTCCAGCTCGCGACATGCTGGGACCAGCTGCCCATCGGTTCGGCGACCTGGTGTTCGCCTGCCGGCACCTCCAGATTCGCCGTTGCCAGCGAGGTGATGGCGGCATCGACGCTGATGCCGTGAAAATCGGCAAAGGAGAGCGCGACATCGCGGGGATCGCGCACGATGTAGAGCGCGCCTGCGGTCACCGACATCTCGATCGTCGGCACGCCGTGGATCAGCAGCAGCGGCAGGTGCGTCTTGCAGAAGACGCTGCCCTGGTGCGACGCGGCGATGGCCTTCTGCACCGCCGGGCGCATGGCTGCAACCTCCTGCGAACTCCATTGCGTGGGCGGGCGGCGGTCCAGCGCCTGGTACCAGTGCAGCGAGGACGCGCTGGCCGAAACCCGGCCCCCGCGCGTCGCCGACAGCGGCAGCGGCTTGTCGGCATCGGCGAAGATGTGATGCAGGAAGGCGCGCAGCCAAGTGTTGCCGGACTTCTGGTAGGAGGCCAGCCAGACGATGTTGCCCATGGCTCAGGTCTCCGCCCGGACGCGGCGCTGCCGGTGATCGCTCACCCGTCGTGCCCTTCGGGGATGTAGCCGAAGCGGGCCATCTGCTCGCGGTGGACGGCGACGACGCGGCGCACCTGCTCGGGTGTCAGGACCTCGCGCCAGCCACCGGCGCGGCCCTGGCGGAAGAATCGTTCCTGGGCGGCCGAACGTTCGGGGAAACCTTCGGTCTCCTCCTGCTTGCGCAGTTCCTTGAAGTCGGAGTGGCGCACCGCCCGCTCCAGGCGCTCGTCGGTGGCTTCCAGGCGCAGGAAGTCCGTCACCTTGCGGAAGGTGCCCACGGGATCGGCGATCAGATCCTCGTAACGCACGATGTGGAGGCCGGGGCCCGGACGGGCCGTCCAGCTCAGGACGTTCTGCGACCAGCTTCCCAGGACCTCGTTGATGCCTTCGTCGACCCGCGGCATGACCAGGCTGTCGGTCGCCATCAGGGTGATCGCCTTGTCGATGGTGATGCCTTCGAAATCGGCAAAGGAGATCGCCACGTCGAGCGGGTTGCGCACGATGTAGATCGCCCCTGTGGAAACCTGAAGGTTGACCGTGGGATGGCCGGCGATGCGCATCACCGGCGCGTGGATCTTGCAGAAGACGGTGCCCTGGTGGCCGTCGGCGATCAGCTTCTGGGCCGGGGCGCGCATGCGGTCGATATCGGCCACGCTCCACTTCTCGGGCGGGCGCGGGTCGAGCGGCAGGAACCACTTCAGCGTCGTTGCTGCCGTGGTGATGCCGCCGCCGCCCATTTCCTTCAGCGGCAGGGGCTCGCGCGCGTTGGTGAACAGGTTGTGCAGCAGCGCGCGCATCCAGGTGTTGCCCGACTTGGGATAGGAAGCCAGCCAGATGATGTTGCCCATCACGCCACCGCCGTGTCGTCAGCCTTGAGATAACCAAAGCGCTGCATCGCGGGGCGATGGCGCTGTTCGATGGCGCGCGCCAGTTCGGGCGCAAGCTCGCGCCGCCAGGCGCCGGCCACCCCCTTGCGGAAGAAGCGGTCGGCATGGCCGGGCCGCTCGCGGAAGCCGCGCTTCTTTTCCTGTTCGGCCAGCGCCTTGAAGGAGCTGTTGCGCAGGGCGGCGTTGAGCCTGGACGGCGGCACCTCCAGCCCCAGGAAACGGCCGACGCCGGCAAAGCATTTTTGCGTGTCGCGCAGCATGTCCTCGTAGCGCACGACATGGAGGCCCGGGCTCGGCTTGGCCGTCCAGCTTTCGACATGCTGGGACCAGCTGCCGATGACGTCGGGCATCATGGTGGCGCTGGCGTCGGTGTGGGCGTTGTCTCTGGCCATCAGTTCGACGATGCGCTCATGGGACTGGCCCAGGTGATGGGCGAAGGAAAGCGCCACATCCCGGGGGTCGCGCACGATGTAGATGGCGCCTGCGGTGACGCTCATGTCGATGGTGTCGGCGCCGTAGACATGCAGCAGGGCGCTGTGGGTCTTGACGAAGCGGGAGCCGGAGGCTGCCGCGGCGAGGCTGTGCTGGACGCGTGCGCGCAGGGCGATCGCCTCCTCCACCGACAGGCTTTCGGCGGGCTTGCCCGCGATCCTGGCGTAGAGCGCCGGATCGACATCGCCCCCGGTCAGTTCGTCGAGGCGGTTGATGTCATGCGCCGACGGCGCCGCCAGCATCAGGTTGTGCAGGAAGGCGCGCATCCAGGTGTTTCCCGACTTCGGGTAGGAGGCGAGCCAGACGATTTTTCCCATGATTCCCGGTATTTGCCTGCAACGGTCGGAACCGGGACATCTAGCATGAAGGCCCTGCCGTGGACCAGCCCCGGAGCCTGACGCTGCCCCGCGCATCCTGAACACCGGGCAAAAAGAAAGGGGGCGGTCCGAAGACCGCCCCCCTCCCGATCGGATCGGGTGAAGCTTAGAAGCTCACCATGATGCCGGCACCAGCGAAGTACGAGTCGTACTCCTGGCTGGCAGCGCCATCGTTGAACTGATCGAAGCCGACAGTACCGGTGACGGCAATGCCCGGACCCATGTCGTACTGGGCCTGGACGCGGTAGGCATCGAACTTGTCGGTGACACCGTTACCCGCACCGGCAATCGGGCCGGCCGCAACGCCCAGGACGCCCGGAGCGAAGTCGGTCTCAGCATGCAGCCAGTAAGCACCCATCGACCAGGCGCCGTCCGACCAGTACGCGATACCGAGGTCCATGGCCCACTGATCGGTGCCCTGGAAGCCACGCATGTTGGACACGTTCAGGTACGAACCACCGAAGCCCCAGTTGCCGTAGTACAGAACCAGGCCGGCGTTGTAGGCCTCGTGATCAGCAGCCTGGGCGGTCGAGTTGACCGTGCGGCCAACCGCCTGGTCATAACCCAGGGCAACCGTCACGCCCAGATCGCCGACTTCACCGTCGTAACGACCGGCAATCGACCACTCTTCGGCCAGCGCGGGAGCGGTACCGGTGCTCGCCGTACGGGTGCCGAGGAAGTAACCGCCGCCCGAACGGGCTTCGCCCTGGCTCGGCGCGTAGCTGACGCCGAACTGGAAGCCGTTGAAGACCGGGGTGAAGTACATCAGCTGCGCGTCGTCGCCCGTCATACCGGGGAAGGTCGCGAACGTGGCATAGCCAGCGCCAGCGGCCGTACGGCCGGTTGCCGAGAAGAACTGCGACAGACCGTTGGTGAAGACGGTCGGCGAGTTCGCCGCGAACAGGTAGTTCAGGTAGGGAGCCGCGGTCGACATCGAGTACGACACGGGATCGTCGTTGCCCACGCGGAAGGTACCGAAGGAACCCTCGAGGTAGACATAGGTCTCGTCCTGCTGGTCGCCCTGGGTCTCACCCTCGAGCTCGAAGCGGACACCGACTTCCAGACCGTTGTCGAGGACAGTCTTGCCCTTGAACTGGATCTCGCCGTCGAAGACGATGCGGTTGTCATAGCGGTTGAAACCGGGCTGAGCCGGCAGGGACGCGGTAGCGGCGTTGGAATCGTTATCGCCGTACCAGACCGCCCAGTTCTGATAACCACCAACGTTCAGCTCGATCGGATCGGCCGCCTGCGCCTGCTGCGCGACGAGACCCGCCGAGACAAGCGCCGTGGTTCCGAGAAGAACCTTCTTCATTTGCGCAAACCTCCTAGGACTGCTCATTTGCCAAGCGTCTTTCCAGGGTTGGAAAGAAGACCGATGTCCGATCCTCCGATCCCCTGCGCCTTTGTTCCCGTCTTGGGTAACGCCGGTGCAGGGACCTCAATATCGAAGTGACCGTCTGCCGGTTTCGCGAGCACAAGCTAACAAGGCGGGCACCGGTCCTCCACTCCAAAAGCGGGGTGTTGTGTTCTTTGCGGCGCACTGTTGCAATCTTGCACCAGAAGCCCGCCCGGAAAACGCCCCATTATAAAGGTGATATCCCGCTTGCCCGCACGGCGCTCCTGCGCCAAGGTGCGGCCGTCCCACAGCCCAGGGCCTGCGTTGACCTTGTCCAGCACCGTGTTTCCGTACGAATCGTTCCGCCGTCTTGTGATGCGGTGCGGCCTTGCCCTGCCGCTGGCCGCCGCCGGTCTGATGCTTGTGCTTTCGGCCTGCGACACAGCGACCTATGACGGCATCGAGGACACGACTCGCTGCCCGGAGGGGCGCTGCCCGGATGTCGACGATCCCAACCGGCAGACCATCTTCGGCACCGGCGGCGTCGAAAGCCTGTTCTCGAGCGACGATGGATCCAATCAGGGCGGTGGCGGCGGCGGCCTGGGCGTCAACGCCTTCCTGTGGCGCGCCACCCTTGACACCTTCGCCTTCCTGCCCCCGTTCTCGGCCGATCCGGTCGGCGGCGTCATCATCTATGACTGGTACGCCCCGGTCGAGACGCCCAACGAGCGGCTGAAGGTGACCGTCTACATCCTCGACACGCGTCTGCGCGCCGATGCGGTGCAGGTCAACGTGTTCCGCCAGCTGCGCAGCGCCGACAACACCTGGTACGACGCCCCGGTCGAGGAAGGCACCAATGCCGCCCTCGAGGACGCCATCCTGACGCGCGCCCGCCAGCTCCGCATCGCGCAGCTGGGCCAGTAGCCCGCCCCGTACGGCCGCCGGCCTGGCCCGCACGCGCCATCGCTGTTGGCGTCGGCGCGGCGCATGGTTTAGCTTGCGCCACCCCGCAACAGACGAAGGCCGCTGCGCACCGTCATGGCACGTGAACGCTACAATTTCCGCGAGGCCGAGCCCCGCTGGCAGAAGGCGTGGGAGGAAGCCGGCAGTTTCGAGGCCGGGCCCGCGGACGGACGGCCCAAGGCCTATGTCCTGGAGATGTTCCCCTATCCCAGCGGGCGCATCCACATGGGCCATGTGCGCAACTACGCCATGGGCGATCTGGTGGCGCGCTACAAGCGCGCCCGCGGTTTCAACGTGCTCCATCCCATGGGCTGGGACGCCTTCGGCCTGCCGGCCGAGAACGCTGCGATGGCCAAGAAGATCCATCCCGGCCAGTGGACCTACGACAACATCGCGACCATGCGCCGCCAGCTCAAGACCATGGGCCTGTCGCTGGACTGGTCGCGCGAGATCGCGACCTGCCATCCCGGCTACTACCGCCACCAGCAGAAGCTGTTCACCGACTTCATGAAGGCGGGCCTGGTCGACCGCAAGGAGGCCTGGGTCAACTGGGATCCCGTGGACATGACCGTGCTCGCCAACGAGCAGGTCGTCGACGGCAAGGGCTGGCGCTCGGGCGCGCCGGTGGAGAAGAAGAAGCTCTCCCAGTGGGTCTTCCGCATCACCGAGTTCGCCGACGAGCTGACCGATGCGCTCGACGGGCTGGAGCGCTGGCCCGACAAGGTGCGCCTGATGCAGAAGAACTGGATCGGCCGCTCCGAGGGCATGCGCATGCGCTTTGCGCTCGCCGGCCGCCAGGACGAGCTGGAGGTCTTCACCACCCGCCACGACACCATCTTCGGCGCCAGCTTCATGGCGATCAGCCCGGAACATCCGCTGGCCGCCGAGCTGGCCGCCGATGATTCCGATCTTGCCGCCTTCATCGCCGAGTGCCAGCGCATGGGCACCAGCGAGGAGGTGATCGAGCGCGCCGAGAAGCTGGGCTACGACACCGGGCTCTATGCCATCCATCCCTTCGACGGGCGCAAGCTGCACGTCTATGTCGCCAACTTCGTGCTGATGGACTACGGCACGGGCGCCATCTTCGGCTGCCCCGCCCACGACCAGCGCGACCTGGACTTCGCCCGCAAGTACGGCCTGGCGGTCTTCCCCGTGGTCATCCCCGAGGATGCCGATGTCACGACCTTCAAGGTCGGCGAGGAGGCCTACAAGGGCGACGGCCGCATCGGCAATTCGGACTTCCTCGACGGTCTGACCGTGGAGGAGGCAAAGGCCGAGGTCGCCAACCGCCTGGAGGCGATGGGACGCGGCACCCGCACGGTGAACTACCGCCTGCGCGACTGGGGCGTCTCGCGCCAGCGCTACTGGGGCTGCCCGATTCCCGTGGTCCACTGCCCGTCCTGCGGCATCGTGCCGGTGCCCGACGAGCAGCTTCCCGTGGAACTGCCCCAGGATGTCACCTTCGAGCGGCCGGGCAATCCGCTGGACCATCACCCGACCTGGAAACATGTCGCCTGCCCGACCTGCGGCAAGGATGCGCTGCGCGATACCGACACGCTCGACACCTTTGTCGACTCGTCCTGGTACTTCCTGCGCTTCTGCTCGCCGCGCGACGATGCGCCCATGGACAAGGATACCGTGGGCTACTGGATGCCGGTGGACCAGTACATCGGCGGCGTCGAACACGCCGTGCTCCACCTGCTCTATTCGCGCTTCTTCGTGCGCGGCCTGCGCCGCTGCGGCTATCTCGATTTCGACGAGCCCTTCGCCGGCCTCTTCACCCAGGGCATGGTGACCCACGAGACCTATCGTGGCGCCGACGGCAGCTGGCTCGAACCCTCCGAGGTCGAGCGCGACGGCGACGGCACGGTACGTGCGCTCGCCGGCGGCGCGCCCGTGACCCTGGGCCGTTCGGAGAAGATGTCGAAGTCGAAGAAGAACGTCGTCGATCCCGAGCGCATCATCGCCGAGTACGGCGCCGACACCGCCCGCTGGTTCATGCTCTCCGATTCCCCGCCCGAGCGCGATCTGGAGTGGACCGACGCGGGCGTCGCCGGCGCCCATCGTTTCGTCCAGCGCCTGGCGCGCATGGTGGGCGATGCGGTGGAGGACCTGCCCGCGCCCGGCAGCCCGATGCCCGCCAGCTTCGGCGAAGCGGCAAACACCCTGCGCGGCGCCGTGCACAAGGCGATCGACGGCGTGACCGCCGACATCGAGGCCTTCCACTTCAACCGCTCGGTCGCGCGCATCCACGAGCTTGCCAATGCTGTGGGCGGTTTTGCGCCCGCCGATGCGGCCGACCGCTGGGCCCAGCGCGAGGCGCTGGAGTCGCTGGTCCTGCTCGTCAATCCGATGATGCCCCATCTGGCCGAGGAGATGTGGCGCGAACTCGGCCACGGCGGCCTTGCCGCCGATGCGCCCTGGCCCGTCGCCGATCCGGCGCTGGTGGTCGAGGACACGGTGACCCTGGGTGTCCAGGTCAACGGCAAGATGCGCGCCAAGCTCGCCATGGCGCGCGATGCCTCCAGGGAGGCCGTGGAGGCCGCGGCCCTTGCCGACGAGAACGTGCAGCGCGCGATCGGCGATCAGAGCGTGCGCAAGTTCATCGTGGTGCCCAACAAGATCGTCAACATCGTGGCCGGCTGATGGAAACGCTCACCCGCCGCCTCTTCCTTGCCGGGCTGGTTCCGGTCACGGCGGCGCTTGCCGGCTGCGGATTCCAGCCGCTCTACGCCAAGCCGGAAACCGACAACTCGATGTCCCTGGAGCTTGCCTCCATCCGCATCGGCGATATCGGCGAGGATGACGAGCGCCGTGTCGGCCAGCTGCTGCGCAACGAACTGATCGACCGCTTCACCGCGGGCGTGGGTGAGCAGCCCCAGCGCTATACCCTGGCGATCGAGATCGACCAGCGCACCTCCGCGCTGCAGATCCAGAACACCGACACGGTGACGCGTTACAACCTGCAACTGCTCGCCAAGCTGCGGCTGTTTGCCAACGGTTCCAACGAGGCGATCTACGTCGCCGATGCCCAGGCGACCAGCAGCTACGACGTCGTCGATTCCGAATACGCCACCCTGGTCGCCGAGCAGGGCTCGGCACGCGCCGCCGCGCGCGATCTCTCCAACACGATCGCCAACCTTCTCGCACTCTACTTCCGCCGCGCAGGGGCCTGAGGCGATGACGGCCGCGCCATGGTGAAGGTCCAGGCGCGCGAGGCGGAAGGCTTCAGCCGGCAGCCGCCCGAGGGCATCAGTGCCGTCCTGCTCTACGGCCCCGACAGCGGCCTGGTGCGCGAGCGCGCCGACAGCATCGCGCGCACCGTGGTCGAGGATCTGGCCGACCCCTTCCGCGTCACCGAGCTGCGGCCGGAGGACGCCGCCTCCAACCCCGGCCTGCTGATCGACGAGGTGCTGGCGATCTCGCTCACCGGCGGGCGGCGCGTCGTGCGCATCAAGGGAGCGACCGACAAGATCACCGACGCCGTCGCCGGGTTGCTGGAGGAAAGGCGCGGCGATGCCATGGTCATCGTCGAGGCGGGCGAACTGCCGCCCCGCTCCAAGCTGCGCGCCGCCTTCGAGAAGGCGGGCCACGCCGCAGCGCTTGCCTGCTACCGCGACGAGAAGCGCGATGTGATGAAGGTGGTGGCCGAGGAGCTCGACCGCCACGACGTGCGCGCCGACCGCGCCGCGACCGAAATGCTCGCGGCCTATCTGGGCGGCGACCGTTTGCTGACGCGCAACGAACTGGCCAAGCTGGCGCTCTACGTCGGTCCGGGCAACGAGGCGAGCATCGCCGATGTCGAGGCCGTGGTCGCCGACAGCTCGTTCCTTTCTCACGACCGCATCGCGCATGCCGTCGCCGCGGGCGATCTCGACGATCTCGACCGCAGCCTGGAGCGCGCGCTGGCCGAGCGCGAATCGCCCATCGGCCTGATCGGTTCGGTGCGCCGCCACCTCACCCGCCTGCATCTCTACGTCGGGCTGGGCGCCAATGCCGAGGCGCTGAAGACCATGCGCCTGGACGAGCGGCGCAACTTCATGATCGTCGGGCCGCTGAAGGAGCACGCCCGGCGCTGGACCAGCGACCTGCTCGACCGCGCGCTCGAACGCCTGGTCGAGGCCGAGATCCAGTGCAAGACAACGGGCATGCCCGGCGACACGATCTGCCGCCGCGCCTTCTTCGAGCTGGCCCACGCCGCACGGCGCGGTCGGCGCTGACGGTCAGTCGTCAAGCCGCGCCGTGCGCAGGCGCAGGGCATTGCCGATGACGCAGACCGAACTCACCGCCATCGCGGCACCCGCAATCATCGGCGAGAGCAGGACGCCGAAGAAGGGATAAAGCACGCCGGCGGCAATCGGCACGCCCGCCGCGTTGTAGATGAAGGCGAAGAACAGGTTCTGGCGGATGTTCTTCATCACCTTGCGCGAGAGGTGGCGTGCCGTGGCGATCTTCATCAGGTCGCCCGCCATCAGGGTGATGCCGGCGCTTTCCACCGCGACATCGGCGCCCGTGGCCATGGCGATGCCGACATCGGCCACGGCAAGCGCAGGGGCGTCGTTGATGCCGTCGCCCGCCATGGCGACGCGTCGGCCTTCCTTCTGCAGCCGCTTGACGACATCGCTCTTGCCCTCGGGCAGGACGTCGGCGACGACCTCGTCGATGCCGAGGCGGCGTGCCACGGCCTGGGCCGTCGTCGCGTTGTCGCCGGTCAGCATGACGATGCGCAGGCCGTCGCGGTGCAGGGTGTCGACCGCGGCCTTCGTCGTTTCCTTGATCGGATCGGAGACGGCAACGAGCCCGGCCGCCGCACCATCGGCCACGACGAACATCACCGTCGCGCCCTCGCCCCGCATGGCCTCTGCCTTGTCGGAGAGGTCGCCGGGATCGATGCCGAGTTCGTCGAGCAGCGCCCGGTTGCCGAGCGCCACCCTGGTTCCCCCGACCGTGCCGGTGACGCCCTTGCCGGTGATCGCCCGGAAGTCGTTGCTTTCAGGCAGGGTCAGGCTCCGCTCGTGGGCGGCCGCGACGATGGCGTCGGCCAGCGGATGCTCGCTGCCGCTTTCGAGTGCTGCGGCCAGGGCGAGCAGGCGGTCCTCCTCCATGCCGTTCGTCACGACCTTGGAGAGCTTCGGCTTGCCCTGGGTCAGGGTGCCGGTCTTGTCGACCACCAGCACGTCGATGGTTTCAAGATGCTGGAGCGCCTCGGCGCTGCGGAAGAGGATGCCCGCGCGCGCGCCGCGTCCGGTGCCGACCATGATCGACATGGGCGTGGCCAGACCCAGCGCACAGGGACAGGCGATGATGAGCACCGAGACCGCCGCGATGAGGCCGCGGTCGAGTGCGGGTGCCGGACCCCAGATCAGCCATGCGCCGAGCGCAACCAGCGCGACGGCGATGACCACAGGGACGAACCAGCCCGCGACCCGGTCGGCCAGACCCTGGATCGGTGCGCGGCTGCGCTGGGCCTCGCCGACCAGGGCGACGATGCGCGCAAGCACGGTATCGCTGCCGATGCGTCCGGCGCGCATGAGGAAGCTGCCGTTGCCGTTCACCGTGGCGCCGGTGACGGCATCGCCCTCGGCCTTTTCCACCGGCAGCGGTTCGCCGGTGATCATCGATTCGTCGATCGCGGTGGAACCCTGGGTCACGGTGCCGTCGACCGGCACCTTCTCGCCGGGCCGGACGCGCAGGAGGTCGCCGACGGCAACCTGCTCCAGCGGCACGTCGGTCTCCTTGCCGTCGGCATCGATACGACGCGCGGTGGCCGGGGCAAGGTCGAGCAGCGCGCGGATGGCGCTGTTGGTCTGGGCGCGCGCGCGCAGTTCCAGCACCTGGCCCAGCAGGACCAGGGTGATGATGACGCCGGCCGATTCGAAGTAGGCCGGCACCACGCCCATGTGGTGCATGTCGGCGGGGAAAAGACCCGGCGCCAGCACGGCGAGCAGACTGAAGAGGTAGGCCACGCCGGTGCCGATGGCGATCAGCGTGAACATGTTGAGGTTGCCGGTGACGACGGAGCGCCAGCCGCGCACGAAGAACGGTTGCGCCGCCCACAGCATGATGGGGGTGACGAGCGCGAGTTCGATCCACTGGCGCAGCTTCGGCCCGATCCAGTCATTCACTGGGTTGCCGGGGATGTCGGCGCCCATGGCGAGCACCAGCAGCGGCACGGCGAGCACGGTCGAGACGATCAGACGCTGCCGCATGGAATCGTATTCGGGATTGCTCTCCTCCTGCGTCACCGTCTGGGGTTCCAGCGCCATGCCGCAGATCGGACAGTCGCCGGGTTTGTCCTGGCGGATTTCCGGGTGCATCGGGCAGGTGTAGATGGTGACGCGCTGGGGCGCGGCGTTGGCCGCCTCCAGCGCCATGCCGCACTTGGGGCAGGTGTCGGGCTTGTCGGAGGTCACGCCCTCGCACATCGGGCAGTAATAGGCCGCACCCGCCTTGGCCTTCTCCTGGCGCGCAGCCTCTTGCGCACGTCCGGAGAGATAACCCTCGGGATCGGCCATGAACTTCTCGCGGCAGCGCGCGCCGCAGAAGTAATGGGTGGCGCCCTCGTGCTCGAAGACGTTCTTGGCGCCCTCGATGGTGACGCTCATGCCGCAGACCGGGTCCTTGGCCTTGGCGGGCGCATGGCTGTGGTCGCCGTGGTGATGGCCGCAACCGGCGCCGTGGACGTGCTGGTTCATGACTTCTCTCCGTGAGCGAGGCCTTCGAGGATGGGGCAGTCAGGACGGTTGCCGCCGTGGCAGCTTCGCGCCAGGTGATCGAGGCTGGCGCGCAGGCCCTGAAGCTGGGCGATCTTGTCGTCGATGAGCGCGATGCGTTCTTGGGTCAGGCGCTTCACGTCGCCGGCGGCGCGGTCCTGGTCCTGCCACAGGGCCAGAAGCTGGCGGCATTCCTCGACCGTGAAACCCAGGCCGCGTGCACGCGCGACGAAACGCAGCAGATGCACGTCGCGCGTGCCGTAATCGCGGAAGCCGCTGTCGCGGCGCGCCGGCGGGGGCACCAGGCCGATGTCCTCGTAGTAGCGAATGGTCTTTGCCGGCAGCCCGGAGGCCTTTGCTGCCTGTCCGATATTCATGGCGCTGCTCTCCTGTGAGCTTGCGAGTCGTGAGACAGGATGAACCTTCCAGCAACGGGAAGGTCAAGCACCGTTCTGCGCCATGGCTTCGCCCGCTCGACAGCGCCACAATGGGCCATGGCAGGCCTTGCTCTCGACCACCTCCAGATCGCCATTCCGGCCGGGGGCGAGGAACGGGCGCGAGCCTTTTACGGCGGCCTGCTGGGCCTTGCCGAAACCCCCAAGCCCGAGATCCTGCGTGGCCGCGGCGGCTTGTGGTTCGCGCTGGAAGGCGGCATCGGCCTTCATTTGGGCATCGATCCGGCGTTCCGGCCCGCGACCAAGGCCCACCCGGGTTTCCTGAGCGGTGATCTCGGCGCCCTGCTCGCGCGTCTCGAGTCGGCCGGCCATGACATCATGCGCGGCCGGGATCCCCAGGGCCGGGCGCGCGCCTATGTCGACGATCCCTTCGGCAATCGGCTGGAGCTGATCGGGCTGACTTGACCCGGAGGGCGGGGCGCTGCATGGACGGGGGTCACCCTTGCAGACAGGAGCCGCCATGTTCGATGCCGCCAACGACCTCGTGACCGATGCCGAGGACCTCGGGGTCTCCGACGAGGCGAGCGTTCTCGCTTCGGTGCTTTCGCTCGACGGCCTGCGGGTGATCGACGTCGGCTGCGGCGGCGGTCGTGTCGCGCGCCAGCTTGTCGCCCGTGGCGCGACGGTGCTGGGCGTCGAGCCCGATCCCATCCAGGCCGCCCGCAACCGTGAGGCCGAACCTGTGCCGGGCCTCACCTTCGCCGAAGCGCCGGGTCAGGCGCTGCCCGTGGACGATGCCAGCGCCGACCTGGTGGTCTTCAGTTTCTCGCTGCATCACGTTCCTGCCGAGCTCATGGCCGCGGCGCTGACCGAGGCGCGCCGCGTGCTGAAACCCGACGGCACCCTCTGTGTCTTCGAGCCGATGCTGTCGGGTTCGCTGGAGGCGGTCTACCGGCCCTTCCACGACGAACGTCCGGTGCGGCGGCTGGCCTACGAGGCGATCGCCGCCCATGCCGCGCCCTATTTCAGGAAGGCGCGTGAACTGATGTGGTCGGAGGAAACCCGCTACGACGACTTCGAGAGCTTCCTTGCCGACCATGTTTCGGCGACCTACACGAACTTCAGCCGCGAGCGCATCGACACGCCGGTCGTGCGCGAGCGTTTCGAGGCCGGCCGGCGGGACGACGGCTTCGTCTTCACCTCCTACGGCCGGGCGAACATCTATCAGGGGCCGAAGACGGCCTGAGGGAAAGGGGCGCCTGCCCTACTCGATGACGTCGGCCGCCGGGCAGTCCTGCCCGCCTTCGGCGCGACAGTCGAAGCTCTGGCGCATTGCGTCCTGCTCCTGGCGCAGTTCGGCAATCTTCTCCTCCAGGCAGGCGGCGTAGTCATCGACCTGGCTGGCGAAGGCCTCGACATCCTGGCGGCAGCGTTCGGTCGTGCCCTCGTCGCTGAAGGTGCTGTCGGACTGGACGCAGAAGGGTGCGATGGGGGCGCTGCACAGGGTCTGTGCGCCCGCCCCGGTAGGCGCGCCGCTGACAAGAAACAGCGCTGCCGCGGCACAGGCCGCGAGTCGTTGGATGCCGGTCATGGATTTTCGGCCTCTCTGCGTCGTCGGAATCGAAGGCGGCAGGGTGGCATCCCTGCCCGGATGGCGTCCAACCGCGCGGCAGCGAGAGCGGATCAGCTCTGCACGAGACGCGGGCGGGTGGGCGCTTCCAGCTTTGCGATAACGTCGTCGAGCTGGTCGAGGTTGCTGTAGGCCAGCACCAGTTCGCCGCGTTCGCCCCGCGCCTTGATGGTCACCTTCAGGCCGGTGCGTTCGGCAAGCCGGCGCTCCAGATCGCGGATGTCGGCATCGGGCGTCTCGGCGGCCTCGGCCTGCTTCCTGTTGCCGCGCCCTCCCCGGCCCTTCGCGCCGGGACCGGCCGCGACCAGCTTTTCGGTCTCGCGCACCGAAAGGCCCTTGGCGACGATCTGCTGGGCAAGAGCGGGCGCATCGGCCGCACCGAGCAGGGCGCGCGCATGGCCGGCGGTCAGGCTGCCCTTTTCCAGCAGCGTCTTCACGCCGCCGGGAAGCTCCAGGAGGCGCACCGTGTTGGCGACGTGGGCGCGGCTGCGTCCCACGGCATTGGCGATCTGCACCTGGTTGAGGCCGAACTCCTCGGCGAGCTTCTGGTAGGCCGCGGCCTCCTCCAGCGCGCCGAGGTCGCTCCTCTGCAGGTTCTCGATCAGCGCGATCTCCAGGACCTGACGGTCGTCGAGCTCGCGCACCAGGACGGGCACCTCGTGGAGCTTGGCCTTCTGCGCGGCGCGCCAGCGGCGTTCGCCCGCGATGATCTCCAGCGCCGGCTCCTCGCCCGGGATCGGGCGGGCGACCAGCGGCTGCACCAGACCGTGCTGGCGGATCGAATCGGCCAGGCTGTCGATCTCGGCCTCGTTGAACACCGTGCGCGGCTGCAGGCGGCCGGGGCGCAGGTCGCCCACGGGCACCTTGCGCAGGCCGTCGCGCGGACGCGCCGGGGTTTCACCGATCAGGGACGACAGGCCACGGCCCAGACCTCGGGTCTCGTTCATCAGGCGGCTCCCTGCATCGGCGCCGGGCGGGCGGCGGCGGCTTCGCGCCGCAGCATCTCGCCGGCAAGGTGGACATAGGCCTGGGCGCCCGCGCTCTGGAAGGCGTGCAGCATCACCGGCTTGCCGTAGGAGGGCGCCTCGGAGACGCGCACGTTGCGCGGGATCATGGTGCGATAGACCTTCTCGCCCATGACCTTGCGGACGTCGGCGACGACCTCGCGCGAGAGCCGGTTGCGCCCGTCGTACATGGTGAGGACGATGCCGGAGACCTTCAGATCGGGATTGTAGGCCTCGCGCACCCGCTCGATGGTCGAAAGCAGCAGCGAGAGGCCCTCCAGGGCGAAGAATTCGCACTGCAGCGGCACCAGCACCTCGTCGGCCGCGACCAGGGCGTTGAGCGTCAGCATGCCGAGTGCCGGCGGGCAGTCGATCAGCACCAGATCGAAATCGCCCGCGATGTCGCCAAGGGCGCGCTTGAGCTTTTCCTGACGGCCCGAGGTGGAAATCAGCTCGATCTCGGCACCGGCGAGGTCGACCGTGGCGGGAATCAGGAAGAGGCCGGGCACCATGGTCGGCATCGGCGTCACCGTCGTGTCGCCGGCCAGCAGATCGTAGCTTGTCTGACGCCTGTCCGACGGCGGTATACCGAATCCGGTGCTCGCGTTGCCCTGGGAATCGATGTCGACGACGAGCACCTTGCGTCCGACCGCGGCGAGCGCGGTGGCCAGATTGATCGTCGTCGTGGTCTTGCCGACGCCGCCCTTCTGGTTGGCGATGGCGATGATCCGGCTGGACTTGTCATACCCAAGGTGTTGGGTCGACTTACCGGCATCATACAAGCCGGCACCAGATGTCGTGTCAGAGCCTTGGGTCATGGTACAACCTGTCGATCACGAGGATGGACCCGCGAGGGTCTGTCATACTTGTGTGACGACTGTACCACAGGTGCCAGTGGCGTGCTACGGCTTTCAGTTCGTCGTCCAGCGAACTGCCCTTGGGCAGGATGGCGACGCTGCCTTCGGCCAGAAACGGCGCCACCATCGGCACCAGACGCTCGAGCGGCGCGAGCGCCCGCGCGGTCACGACGTCGGCGTGTCCTACAGGCAGGTCCTCGGCGCGGCAGGCATGTATGACGGCGTCCGACCCGCTGACATGGGCCGCGGCACGCAGGAAGGCGGCCTTCTTCTGGTCGCTTTCCACCAGTTCGACCCCCTGCACGCCCATGATCGAAAGGACGAGACCGGGGAAGCCCGCGCCGCTGCCCAGATCGACCAGACGGCGGCAGGTGCGCGGGATAAAACGCAGCAGCTGCGCCGAATCCTGGATATGGCGGCGCCAGAGATCGTCCAGGGTGCTGCGCCCCACAAGATTCATGCGCCCCTGCCATTCCACAAGGCAGGCGGCATAGGCCTCCAGCCGCTCGCGTGTTTCACGTGAAACACCCGCAGCCTCGGCAAAACTCTCTGCCGTCAGGACGGCGGGCGATTCGGTCATGCGGCACGCTTTCGAACATGGGCCAGCAACGCCTGCAGCGCGGCGGGCGTGACACCGGGGATGCGGGCGGCCTGCCCCAGGGTCGCCGGCCGGTGGCGGGCGAGCTTTTCCTTCATCTCGGCCGACAGGCCGCCGATGGCGGCGTAGTCCACCGAATCGGGCAGCACCAGCGCCTCGTCGCGGCGGAAGGCGGCGACATCGGCCTCCATGCGGTCCATGTACCCGGCATAACGCCCGGCGATTTCCACCTGCTCCCGCGCGTGGGCAGGCAGGCCCGCCCACTCCGGCCAGATGGCGCCGATACGGGTA
>CALLQH010000128.1 GCA_938014945.1 uncultured bacterium
CCAGGCCCTGCAACCCTCGCCGCGTCGCGTTTGCGGCGCGGCGGGGGTGGCAGGCACGAAAGCGTCCTAAGGGGTGCGCAGAAGACCGCCTGCAAAGCCCGAGATTTCAGGCGGCTGGATCACTGCCGACCGGATCAGGGAATCGAAGTGATCGGTCAGCAGACGGATGTGGTCCCGGCTGTTGAAGACGAAATAGACCTCACCGGCATAAAGCACCGCCCGCAGGGGCCCGAAGATCGTGACCGGCGGCGCATAGCGTTCCCGCGCATCGAACAGGAACCACCGCAGTGTGGGATAGAGTTCGTCGGTCAGGCGGGCGATGTGGTCCATCTGTTCGCGCCGATGCTCCAGGGACAGGCCGCGCCACATGCCCTCGCCGCGGGCGAAACTCTCCAGACTCTGGATCGAACTGACGACCTCGAGATCGCTTTCGGAGCGCCGCGAAAAGGCCAGCCGATCGAGCGCGCCACGCTCGGCCGCCTTGAACGAGAGGCCGCGGCTGTCACCGTATTCGTAGCGGTTGACCGCCTCGGTCTTGAGAAGGTCGGGCAGGGTCGTGGGCGAATAACGCACCTTGTAGCCGGCCGCTTCGGCGTGCCAGGCCTTCAGGCGCTGATTGGCCGGATCGGCCGCCCCCGTGGCGATCTCCAGCGGCGGCCCGACGATCGCCTCGTCGGCCGCGGTTTCCTGCGATAGCCCCAGCAGCCAGTCGGCGCTGACCTGGCAGGTCTGGGCGATGGCGGCGACCGTATCGGCGCGCGGCAGGCGGTCGTCGTGGCCGGAAAGCAGCTGCGACAGGGTGGAGCGATCGATGCCGATGCGCCGCGCAAACGCGGCCTGGCTGTCGCCCAGGTCCGCGATCAGGGCCTGCAGGCGCTCCCGGAACAGACGGCCGGTGAGGCGGCGGTCGTAGGTGGTCATGCAATGCTCATTCGTTGATTTAAATCACCAAACGGGATGATCCGTGACAAGTCGATGCAGAATGTGCGCATTCCCACAACGACACAAGGGTCTTGGATGTCGTTGAATTGTCATGCACTACACGGGAACGAGCGCCCTTCATGATTGCGATGACACCTGCGCCGCTCTGGCGCCGCTGGGAACTGCCGACCTGGGGGCTGGCCGCCGTCATCTATACCGGCTGGCTGTCGCTCACCTGGTGGCATGCCGCACTGCCCTGGTACGTCATCCTGCCCCTGGGCGCCTGGTTCGTGGCATGGTTCGGCCACCTGCAGCACGAAGCCCTGCACGGCCATCCCACCTCCACGGCCTGGATCAACGAGGCGCTCGTCTTTCCCGCCCTGGCCCTCTGGTATCCCTACGGCATCTACCGCGACAGCCATCTTGCCCATCACCTGGATTGGCGCCTGACCTGCCCGATCGACGATCCCGAGAGCTTCTACGTCACGCCGGCGCAGTGGCAGCGCATGGGACCGCTGCGCCGCGCTCTGCTGCGCGCCAACATGACCCTGCTCGGCCGACTGGTGCTGGGGCCGGCGCTCGCCACCTGGGGCCTCTACCTGGGCGAGGGGCGCCGCCTGCTCTCGGGCGATACCGCGCATCTGGGGATCTGGGTGCGCCACTTTGCAGGTATGGCGCTTGTCGTGACCTGGGTCGTCATGGTGTGCGACATGCCGTTTTGGGCCTATCTGCTGCTCGTCGCCTATCCCGGCGCTTCGCTCACCATGCTGCGCTCCTTTGCCGAACACCGGCCGGCGCAGCGCTACGAGCACCGCATCGCCATCAACCGGGCCGAGGCGCCGATGGGCCTGCTCTACCTCAACAACAACCTGCATGCCGTGCACCATGCCGTGCCCGGTCTGGCCTGGTACGAGATTCCCGGCTTCTACCGCGAGCGTCGCCAGGAATGGGAAACGGGTAACGGCGGCTTCGTCTGGAACGGCTACCGCGAGCTCTTCCGTCGCTACCTGCTGACCCCCAAGGACCACCCGGTCCACCCGCTCTACGAGGACAGCCACTGCCCGATGCCGCAGCCGGCGGCGTAATCCCGCGACGCAGGGCGGTTCTGCGCAAAGGACATTCGCCAGCACGGGGCCGGGGGCTCTAGACTGAGCCTCCCGCCCGTTGCATCCGGATTCCGCGCGACATGACCGCCTCCGCCAATGCGCCGTCGCGCCTCCTTTCCATCGGCATTCCCGCACTCTTCGTCGTGCTGTGGTCCAGTGGCTTCATCGCCGCCAAGGCGGGCCTCCAGGCCGCCGATCCGCTGACCTTTCTCGCCCTGCGTTTTGCCCTGGTGACGGTGCTGATGCTCGTCATCGTGCTCGTCACGCGCCCGCCCTGGCCGCGCACCTGGGGCGAGGTCGGCCACATCGCGGTGGCCGGCGCACTGATGCAGGCGATCTATTTCGGCGCGGCCTGGGTCGCCATGTCGACAGGCGTGGGCGCCGGAACCGCGGCGCTCATCGTCTGCATGCAGCCAATCTTCACGGCCATCGCCGCCGGGCCGATGCTGGGCGAACGGGTCGGCGCGCGCCAGTGGGCGGGACTGGGACTGGGCTTTCTTGGCGTTGCCCTGGTCGTCGAGCGCAAGCTGGAGCTTGGCCTGGGGACGCCCGCGGGCATCGCGATCTGTTTCGTGTCGCTGGCCGGCATCACCATCGGCACGCTCTACCAGAAGCGGTTCTGCCCGACGATCGATCCGCGCACCGGCGGGCTGGTGCAGTTCACCACCGCCACGGCCATGCTGCTGCCCGCCGCACTGCTCTTCGAGGAGGCGCGCATCCACTGGAGCCTGGAGTTCGTTGCGGCGCTCTTCTACGTCGCGGTGGTGCTTTCGCTGGTTTCCGTCAGCCTGCTTTTTGTGATGATCAAGCGGGGCCAGGCCAGCCGCATGACCAGCCTGTTCTTCCTGGTGCCGCCGCTGACTGCGCTCATGGCCTGGGCGGCGCTGGGCGAGACCATGACCTGGAGCGCCATCGCCGGCATGGTTCTGGCGGTGGCCGGCGTTGCCATGGTGGTCACGGGCCGCAGCCCGGCGCCCCGGCGGTGAAGCTCTCGCCCCAGACCCGCCGCAAGGCCCTGGTCGACGGGCGCACCCTGGCGCTGGGCACGGCGGGCGGCCTTGCCTTCGCCGCCATCGGCATGCCTGCCGCCTTTCTCTCGGGCGCCATGGTGGCGGTGGCCGCCGCGGCGCTTTCGGGCGTGAAGGTCGATCTGCCGCCGCGCCTGCGCGATACCGCCTTCATCGTGCTCGGCGCGATCCTGGGTGCGGCCATCGATCGCGACACGGTTGCCTCCTTTGCCTCCTGGCCGGTTTCGCTGGTCGGCCTGCTGCTGTCGCTGGCGGCCGTCATGCTGGTGGTGCCGCGTTACCTGGAGCGCCGCCACGCGATCGACGCTCCGACCGCATGGCTCTGCGCCATCCCCGGTGCGCTGAGCTACGTCATCGCGCTGGCCTCCGACCTTTCCCATGTCGACCTGCGGCGTGTCGCCGTCCTCCAGACCCTGCGCGTGGCGATGCTGCTCGCGATCTTCCCGGCCGTAGTCGGCATCGCTACCGACATTCCGCCCCATCCCGCCGATGGCGGTGCGACGGTCTCCTGGCCCATGACCGGCCTGATCCTGGTGCTCTGTTTTGCCTGTGTGCCCCTGGCGCGGCGCTTGCGGGTGCCCGCGCCAACCTTCGTCGCGCCGATGTTCCTGTCCGGCGCCCTGTCGGTGGCCGGGCTCTACCACGGCCAGCTTCCCGTCGAGCTGCTCTGGCCCTCGTTGATCGTCAGCGGTGTTGCCGTGGGCGCGCGGTTTGCCGGCACCAGCGCGCTCTTCCTGTGGCAGTGCCTGAAGGCGGGGCTGGGCGGGCTCGTAATCGCGCTGGCCATCACCAGTGCCTTTGCCTTCGTCGTCGGCATGATCACGGGCGAGCCGTTCCTGCAGCTCTGCCTTGCCTTCGCGCCGGGTGGCTTTGACGTGATGCCGGTGCTTGCCTTCGCCTTCGATCTCGATCCCGCTTTTGTCGCCGGCCATCAGCTCGTGCGCTTCCTGGCGGTCAGCCTGACGCTGCCCTTCCTGCTGCGCCGGATCAGCCCGCCGCCGCCAGACTGAGGCGCATCACCGGACGGCGGGGCAGGGGGCGGGCGACCTCGACGAAACCCGCATCGGCGAAGGCCGCCCGTGTGCCGACGAACAGCTCCGACGCGCCGGTGCGCTCGCCCGGATCCATGGGATAGGCCTCCAGCATGGTCGCGCCCTGTGCCCTTGCGTGCGCCACCGCACCCTGGAGCAGTGCGCGCATCAGGCCGCGCTTGCGGTAACCCTTGCGCACGACGAAGCAGGTGACGGACCAGACCGGCGTGTCGTCGATGGGAGCGAAGGGTTTCGAGCGGTTCAGCCGGTCATGTTTCTCCCGCGGCGCCACGGCGCACCAGCCGGCCGGCACGCCATCGACCCAGAGGATCACGCCGGGTTCCTCGCCTGCCGCGACGCGGGCGCGCAGGGTCGCCATGTTGGCGGCACCCCAGCCCGCCTTGTAGTCCTTGTTGGGCAGATACCAGTAGGCGCACCAGCACTTGCGGGCATAGCTGCAGCCGTCCATCACGGCTTCCAGATCATCCCAGCGTTCGGGGCTCGCCGGAGCGCAGGTGACGGTCTGCCCGTTCATCCCCGGCCCATGGTGTAGAACTCCGCATTGGGACGCATGGCGGTGAGGTTGGCGAGCCGGTTGCTCATGGCGAAGAAGGCCACGATGGCGCCGATGTCCCAGATCGCCTCGTCGTCGAAGCCGTGGCCGCGCAGGGTTTCCAGATCGGCCTCGCCGATGTTGCGGCTGTCGGTCGCCACCTTCATGGCGAAATCCAGCATCGCCTTCTGGCGCGGGCTGAGATCGGCCTTGGTGTGGTTGATGGCCACCTGATCGGCGATCAGCGGGTTCTTCGCGCGGATGCGCAGGATCGCGCCGTGGGCGATGACGCAGTACTGGCAGCCGTTGGCTGCGGAAGTGGCGACGACGATCATCTCGCGCTCGGCCTTGGTGAGGCCGATGTCCTTTTCCATCAGCGCGTCGTGATAGGCCAAAAAGGCCCGCAGCTCGTCGGGCCGGTGGGCCAGCACCAGGAAGACATTGGGCACGAAACCCGCCTTTTCCTGCACCGCCAGGATACGGCTCCTCAGATCCTCCGGCAGGTCGGCGACCTCGGGCACGGGGAAGCGGCTGATGGGATGCTCGGTCATGGCGCGCTGCCTGTCTTCAGTTGTCGTGGACGCCGCCTTCTTCCTTGCGTTTGGCGACATAGGTTTCCAGTTCCTCGACGATGGCCGGGTCGAGTTCCGGCGCCTCGTAGTTCTCCAGGATCATCTTCCAGATACGGTTGGCACGGGTCGCCGCATCCGGGCTGCCGGCTTCGACCCAGGTCTCGTAGTTGCGCCAGTCCGAAAGCATGGGCGCGTAGAAGGCCGTCTCGTAGCGGTCCAGCGTGTGCTGCGTGCCGAAGAAATGGCCACCGGGGCCGACGTCGCGCATCGCCTCTATGCCGATGGCGTCGTCGGAAACCTCGATGGGCATCATCGTCTCGAACATACCCTGCAGCATCTCGGCATCGACGATCATCTTCTCGAAGCTCGCGACCAGGCCGCCTTCCAGCCAGCCCGCGCCGTGGTGGATGAAGTTCGCGCCCGACATGAAGGCCGCCCACAGGCTCATGCCCGATTCATAGGCGCCCTGGGCGTCGACGGCGTTGGAGGCATTCACGTTGCTGGTGCGGAAGGGGATGGCGTACTTGCGCGCAAGCTGGCCGCCCGCCAGCGTCGCCTTGACGTATTCGGGCGTGCCGAAGGCCGGCGCGCCGGACTTCATGTCGACGTTGCTGGTGAAGCCGCCATAGACGCTGGGGCAGCCCGGGCGGACCATCTGGATCAGCGCCAGGCCCGCCAGCGCCTCGGCGTTCTGCTGGGCCAGCGCGCCGGCAAGGGTCGTCGGCGCCATCGCGCCCAGCAGGGTGAAGGGCGTGATCGCGACGGCCTGGCCATGGCTCGCCATCTCGATCAGGCCCTGGCACATCGGCTCGTCGAGCTTCAGCGGCGAGTTGGTGTTGATCAGCGTGATCAGGCCCGGTTTCTCGATCATCTCCTCTTCAGAGATGCCGCGCGCGATGCGGTTCATCACGATGCCGTCGCGGCTGCGTTCGGCGCCAAGCGCATAGGTGCGCCAGACCCGATCGGTCAGCGTGATGAACGACATGTAGCAGTCCAGATGCCGCGTCGGCACCGGCAGGTCGATGGCCTCGGTGGGATAACCCGCGAAGAAATGGATGCAGTTGAGGCTGGCCGCGACCTTCACCAGGTTCTCGAAGTCCCTGAATGTACCGGGCCGGCGCCCGCCGTCGAGGTCGGAGCAGTTCGGCGTGGAGGAGACCGGGGTCACCAGAACCCGGTTGCCGCCGAAGGTGATGTCGCGCTCGGCCACACGGCTGTGCAGGGTGAACTCGGCCGGGGCCTTGGCGACATGCTCCATCACCATGGCGCGGTCCATGCGCACCCGTCCGTTCGCATCGTCGACATCGGCGCCAGCGGCCTTGTAGAGCGCCCGCGCCGGGGCCGAGAGCACCTCCATGCCGAGATCCTCCAGGATCGTCAGCGAGGCGGTGTGGATGTGCTCCAGTTCGTCGGCCGACAGTACGTTGAGCGGCGGGAAGGGGTTGCGCACCTCGCGCCAGGGCAACTGGTTCAGGACCGGCTTGCTGTCGCGGGCGGCGGCGCTGCGGCGGGACGTGGTACGACGGGACATGGTGGCCTCCTCTGGCGCGCCGAGCCTAGGCGTCGCGCGTGCCGGCAAACAAGCACCAGCCCGTCATGTTCGCGTCCGTTTGCGCCCGTGCGACGATCACGTGCCGTTGCAGGAGGCCTCGCCGGGTAGCGCGTCGCACCGGCCCTTGCTGAAGGTGATGTGGTAGAGCCCCAGGTCGCTGCGGAAGTTCTCGATGACCCCCGACAGGTAATAGGTCCACACGCGCCGGAAATGCTCGCTGAAGAGCGTCGGGTCGAGCGCGGCGATCCGCGGCCAGCAGGCTTCGAAATTGTCCAGCCAGACCTCGGCGGTGCGCCGGTAGTGCGTTCCCAGTTCCTCCACCGCCATGACATGCAGGCCGGCGTCCTCCAGCCAGCGCAGGGTGCGCGGCAGGCTGGGCACGCTGCCGCCGGGAAAGACGTGCTTGATGGTCAGGAACTCGGTGGGCACGTCGCGCATGTAGGCGACCGCCGAGATCAGGCCGATGCCCCCCGGCTTCAGCGCGGTTGCGATGGCCTCGATCCATTCCTGCTGGTGGCGCTTGCCGGCATGTTCGTAGACGCCGACCGAGACATAGCGGTCGTAGGCCCCGGGTTCCTGCGCGAGCTGGCGGTGGTCGCGCTCCACGATGCGCACCCGGTCGGTCAGGTTGCGGGCCTCCAGGCGGGCCTGCATGACGCGGTTCTGTTCGGGCACCAGGCCGTAGTTCACGACCTGGGCGCCATGAACCTCTGCGGCATGGATCGCCATGGCGCCCCATCCCGAGCCGACCTCGACCAGCCGGTCGCCGGGCCGCAGGCGCAGCTTGGCGCAGATCAGCTCGCAGCGATTGCGCCCGGCCTGGGCGAGGCTCGTGGTATCTTCATCCCAGTAGCCTTCGGCATAAAGCATGTCCGGGCCCAGCATCAGCTCGAAGAAGGCATGGGGCAGGCCATAGTGCCGCCGCGCATTGGCCTGCGCGTGGGCAAAATCGCGATTGTCGTCGCGCCACTCCAGATAGCGGCGCATGACTTCGAGCAGGGGACTGGCCTTGTAGTGATAGGCGCTGCGATAGGCGATGCCGATGAGCAGGCCCAGCGCGCGCTCGCCCTCGATGTCGATCTGGCCGTCGAAATAGGCTTCGAAGAAACCGACATATCCCAGCGCTACGACGCGCCACGGCGCGGTCTCGGTCCGGAAGACCAGCGTGACGACGGGCTCGCCCGGCCTGTTCTGGCTCGTCGCGCCGTCGGGCAGAACAATCCGGAGCACCTCGTCCTGGCCGCGCGTCACCCTCTCGAAGATGCGCCGGACCAGCGCGTGGGACAGGCCCGCAAGGACGCCAGGAAGCCACCGGCGGCGGAGCGGGGCGGGCGCCGCCGCTGCGTGCGGCCTGTCTTGCGTTGCATGGGATTCAGGTTGTCCCTGGCCGGTGGATCGGCTGCTCACGGCTAGGCTCTTGTCGTCATTCCGGTGCAGGTCGGGGCAGGCTTACCTGGAAATGTGGGGCGTCCCGCCGGGACAGGCAAGTCTGCGATATCGCTGTCGTGTGCGGCACCGGCAATCCCGGGCAGCGACCTACATCGCCCTGACGCCGATCTCGCTCTTGCGGCGCGCCACGAAGTCGGAGAGCCGTTCGGCGATTCCGGCGTCCAGTTCCGGCGGCTGGTAGGCCGCCAGGATCTTCTTGCAGATCGTGTTGGCGCGGCGCTGGGCGTCGGGCGCGCCGGCGGCCTCCCAGGCCTCGAAGTTGCGCCAGTCGGAGACGATGGGCTCGTAGAAGGCGGTCTCGTAGCGGTCCAGCGTGTGCTGGGTGCCGAAGAAATGGCCGCCGGGGCCGACGTCGCGCATCGCCTCGATGCCGATGGCGGCGTCGGTCACTTCGATGGGGGTGAGCACCTCGGCCATCATCTGGAGGGTGTCGACGTCGATGATGAACTTCTCGAAGCTCGCCACCAGTCCGCCTTCCAGCCAGCCCGCCGCGTGCAGGATCATGTTGGCGTGGCCCATGGTCGCGCCCCACAGGGACATCTGGCTCTCATAGGCCGCCTGGGCATCGGCCGAGGTCGACGCGTTGGGATTGCTGGAGCGGTAGGGCACGCCGTTGCGCCGGGCGAGCTGGCCGCCGATCATCGCCGCGCGCGTTGCCTCCGGGGTGCCGAAGGCGGGTGCGCCGGTCTTCATGTCGACGTTGCTGGTGAAGCCGCCGTAGATCACGGGGCAGCCGGGATTGACGAGCTGGACCAGGGTGATGCCCGCCAGCGCCTCGGCGTTCTGCTGGGTGAGTGCGCCGGCCACGGTCGCCGGGGCCATGGCGCCTGAAAGGGTGAAGGGCGTCAGGATGACCACCTGGCCGCCTTCGGCCATCTTGATCAGGCCGTCGAGCATGGGCGTGTCGTAGCGCAGCGGCGAGTTGGCGTTGACCACGGTGCAGATGCTGGCCTCGCTCTTCAGTTCCTCGCGGCTCTTGCCGCGCGCGATGGCGGCTATCTCAAGCGCGTCCTCGATGCGTTCGGCGCCCAGCGAATAGGCGTGCCAGGCGCGGTCGGTCAGGGTCACGAAGGCCGACAGGCAGTCGAGGTGACGGCTGGCGGCGGGCAGGTCCGTGGGCTCCACGGGGTAACCGCCGAAGAAGTGCAGGATGTTGAAGCTCTGGCCGAGCTTCAGGAACTTGCAGTAGTCGGCGAAATTGCCCTCGCGTCGGCCCTCGTCCAGGTCGTGGCAGAAGGGCGGGCTGGCCACGGGGCAGAAGTTGATGTGGTTGCCGCCCAGGATGCGGTTGCGCGCGGGATTGCGGGCATGGAGCGTGAACTCGGCAGGGGCCTTGGCGACGCTGGCGGTCACCAGCTCGCGGGGCAGGCGGACATGGCGCTTGGCGCGGTCCACCTCGGCCCCGGCCTTGTCCAGGATGTCGAGGGCGGTGTCATGGAGGAACTCCATGCCGATCTCTTCGAGCACCCGCAGGGAGCGGTCCTGGATGAATTCCAGTTCGTCGGTCGAGAGCGGTTCGACGGGCGGGAAACGGTTGACGACGTCGCGCCACGGCAGCTGGTGGATCGCGTCCGTCGTGCTGCGCCGTTCGCGCCGTCCTTCTCGTGCCATGCATCCCCCGTGGTTGGTCGCCTGCACGCTATTACGGCCGGGCCGGGATCGTGTAAACACGTGTGATCGGGCCGGGATCGGCCGGTGGGGGAAAGCGATGACACAGCAGTTCACCTTGACGCCGGGACAACTCGTCTTTGCCGATCTCGACTGGCTGGCCGGAGGGGGGCTGACGCTGACGCTGGATGCGGCCGCCTGGCCCGCCGTCGAGGCTTCCGCGGCGCTCGTCCACGATGTCGCGGAGGGTGACGCCCGTGTTTACGGGATCAACACCGGCTTCGGCAGCCTCGCCAAGACCTCCATCGCGCGCGACCGCCTGCGCGACCTGCAGCGCCGCATCGTGCTGAGCCACGCGGCCGGGGTCGGGGCGCCACTGCCGGATCGGGTCGTGCGCCTGGTGCTGGCGCTGAAGATATCCGCCCTGGCCCAGGGCTTCTCCGGCTGCCGCCCCGTCGTCATCGAACGGCTTATCGCGCTCTACAACGGCGATGTCCTGCCCGTGGTGCCCTCCAAGGGTTCGGTTGGCGCCTCGGGCGACCTTGCCCCGCTCGCCCATATGGCCGCCGTCCTGATCGGCGTCGGCGAGGTCCGCATCGCCGGCGAGACCCTGAGCGCGGTCGAGGGCCTTGCCCGCATCGGCCTGGAGCCGCTGGAACTGGAGGCCAAGGAGGGCCTGGCCCTGCTCAACGGCACCCAGGTCTCCACGGCTCTTGCCGCCGAGGGGCTGCAGGGCGGCATCGACTGTTTCGCCGCCGCGCTGGTCGCGGGAACCATGAGCGTCGATGCGGCGCTGGGCTCCGACACGCCCTTCGATCCGCGCATCTCCGCCATTCGCGGCCAGCCCGGCCAGATCGCCGTGGCGCAGGTCTACCGCGACCTGCTGAAGGGCAGCGAGATCCGCCACAGCCACGAGAACTGCGACCGCGTGCAGGACCCGTACTCCCTGCGCTGCCAGCCCCAGGTCATGGGCGCATGCCTGGATCATCTCCGTTTTGCTGCCGGGGTCATCCTGCGCGAGGCCAATGCCGTCACCGACAATCCGCTGGTCTTTGCCGAACAGGGCGATGTGCTTTCCGGCGGCAACTTCCACGCCGAACCCATCGCGCTCTGCAGCGATGTCATCGCCCTGGCACTGGCCGAAACGGGATCGCTCTCGGAGCGGCGCATGGCGCTGCTCACCGACAGCCGCATGAGCGAGCTGCCGCCGTTCCTCGTCACCGACAGCGGCGTCAACTCCGGCTTCATGATCGCCCAGGTGACGGCTGCGGCCCTTGCCAGCGAGAACAAGCAGAAGGCGGCGCCCGCCTCCATCGACAGCCTGCCGACCTCGGCCAACCAGGAAGATCACGTCTCCATGGCGACCCATGCCGCTAGGCGCCTGGCCGACATGAACGAGAACCTCTCCGACATCATCGCCATCGAACTGCTCGCCGCCGCCCAGGGCATCGACCTCAGGAAGCCGCTCAGGACGTCCGAGCCGCTCGGCCAAGTCCACGCCATGATCCGCGAGGTCGCCGCGTTCTGGGACGAGGACCGCCTGATGGCACCGGACATCGCCGGGGTCTCGACCTTGATCCGAAAGGGAGCGCTGCGGCGTTTCGTGCCCGAAGAGCTCTTTGCCGTTTGAGGGCCGGGCAACCCCGACAACTCACGCCGCCGCGACCAGTTCCCCGATGGTTTTTCGGTAGGCCCGCGCGATCTTTTCCTCGTCGGCGTGGCGGCCTTCGCTGACGACCTGCCTGCCGCCGACCACCACGTCGCGCACCAGGCTGGCGTTGCCGGAGAAGACGAAGCTGTCGGTCAGCACGGCGCCGTCGCGGCCGAAGAGCAGGGGGTGGTTGCCGTCGAGCGCGATGAGATCGGCGCGGTTGCCGACCCTGATGCCGTCCACCTAGCGCCCCATCGCCTGCGCCCCACCGGCGAGCGCGCCCTGCCACAGGCGCATGCCGACATGGCGTTCGGCGCCGTTGGCGGTGACGTTGCGCATCTCGCGGCGCAGGCGCTGCACGTATTCCAGCCAGCGCAATTCCTCGACCGGAGAGACCGAGATGTGGCTGTCCGAGCCGATGCCGAAGCGGCCTTCGCCGCGCAGGTAGAGGCCCAGCGGGAAGATGCCGTCGCCCAGGTTCGCCTCGGTCGTCGGGCAGATGCCCGCCACCGCCCGGCTGTGGGCGATCATCCAGGTTTCCATGCGGTTGATGTGGGTGGCGTGGATCAGGCACCAGCGCTCGTCGATGTTGAAGTTGCCGTAGAGCCAGGTGACGGGGCGCATGTTGGACCAGGCAAGGCAGTCCTCCACCTCCTTCATCTGCTCGGCGATATGGACGTGGATCGGCGCCTTGGCATCGATGCGGTCGACGCCGGTGATGGCCTCGGCCAGCAGGCCCTTGGAGACCGCGCGCAGGCTGTGCGGGGCGATGCCGACGCGCACCTGCGGGTCGTCGCCGTGTTTGTCGGTCAGCGCCTCGAAGATGCGCAGGAAACGGTCGGCGCCGTTGATGAAACGGCATTGCGGCTTGTTGGCCGGCTGGCAGCCGAAACCGCTGTAGGCGTAGAGCACCGGCAGGATGGTGATGCCGATGCCCGTCTTCTGCGCCGCACCGACGATGCGGCGCGCCATCTCGGCGACGTCGTCGTAGGGCTTTCCGCCGGGCTGGTGGTGCAGGTAGTGGAACTCGGCGACGCTGGTGTAGCCGGCTTTGAGCATCTCGACATAGAGCTGGGCGGCGATGGCGCCGACCTGGGCGGGATCGAGACGGGCAAGGAAGCGGTACATGATGTCGCGCCAGGTCCAGAAGCTGTCCTGGCCCTGTGCGCCGGCACTCTCGGCAAGACCCGCCATGGCGCGCTGGAAAGCATGGCTGTGGAGGTTCGCCATGCCGGGCATCACGGGTCCCGACAGGCGCAGCGCCCCGCGCGAAGCCTTCGCGCCCGCCTTCACCGAGGCAATGTTGCCGTCGTCGTCGACGCCGATCAGGACATCGTCGGCCCACCCCTCGGGCAGCATGGCGGAACGGGCGAAGATGTCGGGCATGACGGCAAGCCGGGCGGTGGAGCCAAGCGGCCTATAAAGCCCACCTGCGGCCTTGCCGCAAGCCTGCCCCGGCCTCTAGCTTGGGTGGGCAAGAGGAGGCGATCATGTGGGACAGGCTCTGGACCGGCGCGCGGCTGGCCACCATGGAGAAGGGCGGCGCGCCCTATGGCGCGATCGAGAACGGTGCGCTGGGCGTCGAGGACGGCCGTATCGTCTTTTGCGGGCCGGAGGCCGACCTGCCGGGCAGGCCCGACGCGCTCGCCCGTGAAATCCATCACCTTGACGGCCGCTGGATCACGCCGGGCCTGATCGATTGCCACACCCATCTCGTCTATGGCGGCGACCGCGCCGGCGAGTTCGAGATGCGCCTGGAGGGGGCAAGCTACGAGGAACTTTTGAAAGCGGGCGGCGGCATCCTCTCCACCGTGCGCGCGACGCGCGAGGCCTCCCTCGACAGCCTCGTCGCCAGCGCCCTGCCGCGCCTCGACGCCCTGCTTGCCGAGGGCGTGACGACGGTCGAGGTGAAGTCGGGCTACGGCCTCAACGTCGCAACCGAGACCAAGATGCTGCGGGCAGCGCGCCATCTGGGCAAGCTGCGGCCCGTTTCGATCGTCACCACGTTCCTTGGCGCCCACGCCCTGCCGCCCGAGTTCAAGGACGACGCCGACGCCTACATCGACCTCATGTGCGACGAGGCGCTGCCGGCCGTGGCGGGCGAGGGGCTGGCCGATGCGGTCGATGTCTTCTGCGAGAAGATCGCCTTCAACCTGGAGCAGACCGAGCGCGTCTTCCGCGCCGCGCAGGCCGCCCGCCTGCCGGTGAAGCTCCATGCCGAGCAGCTTTCCGACATGGGCGGGGCGGTCCTTGCTGCGCGTTACGGCGCGCTCTCCTGCGATCATCTGGAGTTTCTCTCGGCCGAGGGCGCGGCGGCGATGGCGAAAGCCGGGACGGTGGCGGTGATGCTGCCCGGCGCCTTCTACTTCCTGCGCGATACCAACGTGCCGCCCATCGCCATGCTGCGCGAGGCCGGTGTGGCCATGGCGGTCTCGACCGACTGCAACCCCGGCAGTTCGCCCGCGACCAGCCTGCTGCTGATGCTCAACATGGCCGCCACGCTCTTCCGCATGACGCCGGAGGAGGCGCTGGCGGGCGTCACCCGCGAGGCCGCCCGCGCCCTGGGCC
>CALLQH010000129.1 GCA_938014945.1 uncultured bacterium
GAACTTCTGGCCTAGGCGAGGTCCTGTCCCGTAGGCTGGCAATGTCCGAAGAACATGACCTTCGGTACTCTGCCGAAACGCTCCATCGGGACCATCGGCAAGAGCGAACTTGACGATCCGGTTCGCCAGAAACGCTCACATTTCACCGTGATGGATTTCAGCAATGGCACACGAACTCGATTTCGCGCAGTTTAGCTTCGGCACGCAGGTCCGGAAGTCCCCCTACTCCGACGCCGCGCTGCGCTGGGGAGCCAAGGGGTTTTCCGTCTACAACCACATGTACATTCCGCGCGATTTCGGCAATCCGGCGCAGAACTTCTGGAACCTCGTCAACGACGCCATCCTCTGCGACGTCTCGGTCGAACGTCAGGTGGAAATCACCGGCCCGGATGCCGCAAAATTCGTCCAGTATCTGAGCTGCCGCGACCTGTCGACGTGCCAGGTAGGACAATGCAAATACATCCTGATCACGGATCAGCATGGCGGCGTCATCAATGACCCGGTCCTTCTGAAGCTGGGCGAGAACCACTTCTGGCTATCCATCGGCGACAGCGACGTCCTGCTATGGGCGCGCGGCGTCTCGGTGCATTCGGGCATGGATGTCGAGATTTCCGAGCCCGATGTGTCCCCGCTCCAGTTACAGGGCCCCAAATCGCGCGACATCCTGCGCGCGGCCTTCGGCGATGCCCCGACGGAGCTGAAGTACTACTGGTTCATGGAATACGACTGGGACGGTGTCCCGCTGATCATCTCCCGCACCGGGTGGTCGAGCGAACTCGGCTACGAGATCTTCCTTCGCGACGGCTCCGCGGGCGACAAGCTTTGGGAACACCTGATGGCCGTCGGCACCCCGCTGGGTCTGAAGCCGGGCCACACATCGAGCATCCGTCGCATCGAGGCGGGAATGCTCTCCTATCACGCGGACATGACCCTTGCGAACAACCCCTATGAACTGGGGCTGGGACGGCTGGTCAACCTGGAGATGGAGGCGGACTTCGTCAGCAAGGAGGCACTGAAGAAGGTCAAGGCCAACGGTATCTCGCAACAGCTTGTCGGGCTGGAAATCGAAGGGGAACCGTTCGTGGGATCAAACGACTTCTTCTGGCCGGTGATGAAGGGCGGCACGCAGGTCGGGACGGTCACATCGGCGATCTACTCGCCAAGGCTGAAAAAGAACATCGCCCTTGCGATGATCCGCTGCGAACACGCCGCTACGGGAACGCCGTTGCAGGTCGACAAGCTGAAGGAAACGCGTGCCTGCACCGTGGTGCCGATCCCCTTCTACGATGCCAAGAAGACCCTTGCCGCCGCAAGCTGATCGGGCCTCGCTCAGTCCACCGGCTCGATCTCGCTGGGCTGCCAGGACTTGTCGAAGAACGACGGTAACGGGCTGCAGAGACGCAGCAGCACCACCCAGCCCTTGTCGGGATCGGTCTGGGGCTGGTCGGCACCATCCGGAAAATACTCAAGCCTTACCTCAGCGATCGTCCGCTTCTGGCCAGCGATGTCGCTGAACTGCTGGGTACGAGTGAGCGTACCCTTCAGCGCCAGCTCACACACCATGGGGTGTCATACGCACGCCTCGTCGATGAAGCGCGCTACCAGGTAGCCTGCGAACTTCTGGTCCAGCGGGACGTAAGGATCATGGAGATCGCTTTCGCGACCGGCTACAAACACCCTTCGCATTTCACTCGCGCTTTCCGACGCATCTGCGGCGTCAGTCCCAACAAGTTCCGCAAGAACCTTCATGTCCTGAACCCGTAAGCACGCGTTGATGCCTTCAATGGTGCCGAACACGGGGTAATCTCTATTTCTTGCCCGCTTGACATGCAGTGACTGCAAACTGCCCGGCGTTCTGCTATAAGCCGCCTCGACCCGCATCGCCGTCCCGGTTTCCGAACGTGCGAAGCCCTTACAAACCCTGACCCGCCCCGAACCGGCACTCAGCTTCTGACATGCAGGTTCCTGGGCACGGATCACCATCCCCGGGTCTGCCCGGCTGCGAGCGGTCACCGTCGCGCCGGGCGCCGGCCCTCAACACGATACGGAGAATGCATGGCTAATTACGAGGCCCCCAACTTCCAGCAGCGCCAGAAGGGCGCAGCCGAAGCCAAGAGGGCCATGCTTGAGAAGGCACGTTCCGTCGCCAATGACCCCGAAGTTGCCCGCATCCGCGAGCGCAATGCCGCCAAGAGCCAGGCTGCCGCCGAACGGCGCGCGCAGCGTCAGGCCGAGAAGGCAGCCAGGGAGGCCGAGCGTCAGCGCCTGCTTGCCGAGGAAGCCGAACGCCAGAGGCTGCTTGCCGAGGAAGCCGAAAAGGCGCGCATTGCCGCGGAGGCCGAGGAAGCCGCCCAACAGGCTGCCCTGGCCGCCGAGGAGGCCGAACGCGAAGTCGCCCTGCTGCTGGAGCAGAAGGAAGCCCGCGACGCGCGCTACAAGGCCCGCAAGGCAGCCAAGAAGCAGCGCCGCAAGGGCTGAACGGTGCCGGGGCCGGCACCGGACGCCGGTTCCGGCCCTGCCCTGCGCCCATGTCATGCCCCACGAACCAGCGGCCTTGCGGCGGGGCGCCTGCCGTGCACGATGGCGCCTCGCTTCAAGCAGCCCGGATCGGCTCCATGCGTATCGCGCTGATCGGCCCTGCCTTCGATATCGCGGGTGCGAGTCTCAATCTTCTGCGCA
The DNA here is from genome assembly GCA_938014945.1 of uncultured bacterium. Lineage (GTDB taxonomy): Bacteria > Pseudomonadota > Alphaproteobacteria > SP197 > SP197 > CALGGB01. The sequence continues at coordinate 2,680 of CALLQH010000129.1, forward strand.
TTGCCGACATCCTGGTGGATGCCGGGCACTCGGTTGCGGTCGCCGCCCAGGAGCGCAAGCACGGCGCCCTGCGCCAGGCCTATCTCGACCGCGGCATTCCCGTGGTCGAATCCATCGGCGACGGGCTCTACGACCTCGCCATCTGCAACAGCGTGCTCACCGGCAACATGGTGGCGCCGCTGGCTCGCAGGATGCCGGTCATCTGGTGGATCCGCGAGGCCCTGATCGGGCAGCAACTGGTTGAACAGCATGCCGAGCTTGCAGAGGGTTTCCGGCACGCGACCCGGATCGTCATGCAGTCGACCTACATCCGGGACCATGTCCTTGCCGGCCAGCTCAAGGGTGTTCCGCCCGAACGGATGCTGATCGTGCCGCAGGGCATTCCGATTCCGCAGGAATTTCCCCGTCCCGAAAGAACAACGCCTCACCTTGTGGTGACGATCGGCACGCTGACCGGACGCAAGCGGCCGCGCGACATCTTCCAGGCGGTGGCGAGCCTCCGGCGCAGCGATGTTGCGCTGGTATCCATCGGCATGCTGCAGAAGGTTGATCCCCTGGTCCCCGAACTGGCCCGGCGCGCTCCCTCCCGCTTCCGCCTGCTCGGGGAATTGCCGCGCGAGGAGTGCTTCGGCTGGATCGCCGAGGCCGACGTGCTTGCCCATGCCGCCTCCGACGAAAGCCAGCCGAACGTGTTGATCGAGGCCGCCTTCGCAGGCACGCCCGTCGCCACCAGCAACCTGCCGGTGCTCAAGGAATGCGGCTGGGTCGATGGGGAAAACTGCCTGCTGCACGAGGTGGGCGATACGCCCGCGTTGGCCCGCAACATCGCCCGCCTGGTCGACGAGCCCGAACTGAGCCGCCGCCTGGTCCAGAACGCGCGGGAAACCGTCACGCCGCGCTTTGCCATGGACCGTTTCAGAACCCGGCTGCTGGAGATCGTCGAAGAGGCCGCAGCGGCCTGAGGGATCGGCGCCGTTCTGCTATGCTTGGACATCGAGGGGCCCGCAAGCAGCAAGCGCGAGGACAGGGTGAAGCAGATCAGCCATCCGGCAAGCGATGTCCGGCTCTGGATCAAGATCGATCTGGGTGCGCGGGGCCAGATCGGGCCGGGCAAGATCGGCCTGTTGAAGGCCATCGTCGCCGAAGGTTCGATCTCGGCCGCGGCCCGGGCCATGGGCATGTCCTATCGCCGGGCCTGGCTGCTGATCGACGCGATCAACAAGACTTGTGGCGAGCCCGTGGTCGATACCCGCATCGGGGGACCGGACCGCGGCGGTGCGAGTCTCACGCCACTGGGCGAGGAACTGGTCGTCCTGTTCGAGGAGGTGCAGGCGCAGGCCCAGCAGGCCGCCGCGCAACGCCTCGAAACACTGTTGGCACGTCTGTCCGCCTGCGCGCCACCCGATCAGGGCTAGCGGGTGCTGAACCCGTATTCGTCAAAGACCGCCAGTCCCTGCTCGCCGGTGATGTAGGCAAAGAGTTCCCTCACCTGCTGGTTCGCTGCGCCAGCGACGATGGCAAAGGGATAACTGACCGGCTCGTGACTCTCCTCGGGAAACACCCCGACGATGCGCACCTTGTCGCTCAGGGCCGCGTCCGTGCCATAGACGATACCGAGCGGTGTCTCGCCGAGTTCCACCAGAGCCAGTGCCGAGCGCACGTTCTCGGCGCGCGCCAGACGCGGCTCGGTTTCCTGCCAGAGGCCAAGGAACTCCAACGCCGGCTGCGCATAGATGCCCGCCGGCACATGGGCAGGGTCGCCCACCGCCAGCCGCCCGTCCGGACCCAGCAGCCCGGCGAGGTCGAGGTTGCCGTCGATGGTGACCTCCCCGGTTGCGCTCCCCGCCGGTGCGATCAGCACCAGGCGGTTGCCGATGGGGCTTGTCCGCGTGTCGGCCGCGATCAGGCCCTTTTCTTCCAGGTAGTCCATCCATAATTCGTCGGCCGAGCCGTAGATATGGGCCGGCGCACCGGACTCGATCTGGCGCGCCAGGGTCGAGGACGAGGCGAAGGAAAGCCGGACTTGGGCGCCGGTCTCGGCCTCGTACCGCTGTGCGATGGTCGTCAGGGCGTCGGTCAGGCTGGCGGCACCGAAGACGGTGATTTCGCCATCATCGGCGCGCGGGGCGTGGACCGTGCCGGCAACAAGAAGACCAACCAGCACAGAGGCAAGAACGGCACGACGCATCACGATCCTCCATCCGAGAATCGCTATATACCATGAAACATAGCGGAGGCCAGCCGTTCCCTTGAGGAATCACCCCGCGGTGACATCACCCGGGCCAGAGACGGGACACCCCTCCTTCGACACCCAGGATGGGGTCCTTTTCAGGCACTCCGGCGGCTGCGATGCGCTTGCGCACCGCCAGTGGGTCACGCTCTCCCTGGCGACACATATCGGGCACGCAACCAGGCGGATAGGCCGCAACGACCGAGAGTTCGGGATCGCCGTCGAGCCGGCAGTGGCCGACGCCCGCGGGGATCAGCACGGCATCCCCCGCCGCAACGTCGAACACCGGCCCCTGCGGCCCGCCGAACTGGATCCTCGCCGTCCCGGCGCCGATGCCGACCACTTCGTGCGTGGTGGAATGGTAGTGGTGGAAATCGTAGATCACCCCGCCACGCCAGCCGTTGCCCCAGCCGTTGCGAGAGAACAGCGCCTCCAACGCATCCTCGGCATCGCCACGGCCATCTACCGCTGCCTTGTAGACCAGCAACGGAAAACGCGGGTTGTTCGGGATATCGCCGTCGTCGACCAATGGCTGTCCGGAAACCTCGGTCATCCTGTCCTCCGGTACTGTTCCTCAGTTACGGATGTGAATGGAGCCGGATTTCAGCCACTGCTCCAGAGGATTGGCCTTGCGCCAGCGCTCCACATAGCCACCCAGGGTGTCGAACTTGACGCCTGGATGCTGAGCGAAAAAGGCGACGAGACGGTCCAGCATCATCAGGCGGTGGCCACGGCCGATCACCTGGGGATGCATGGTGAGGTTGAACAGGCCGCCCGGAACATGCTGGTAGGCGAAGGTGAACTCGTCGCGCCAGATCTCCTCGACCAGCGAGGCGGGTTTCAGGCCCGTGCCGCCGCTGTCGAGCTCGAAATAGGGAAAATCGTCGAGCGTCCAGGTAACGGGCAGTTCCAGCACGTCGATGTGCTTGCCGAAGACATAGGGCGCATCGGCCGGCGCCTGATCGCCCGAACGCATGTAGTAGGGCGTGTAGTCGTCGCCCATCAGGCTGGAATCATAGGAGAAGCCGAACTCCTGCAGGATCTCCGGCGTATGCTCGCTGAAGTCCCACGCGGGCGAGCGATAACCCACCGGACGCACGCCGCATGCCTTGTGCAGGGCCTCGAAGCCCTTCTCCATGTTCGCGCGCTCTCCGGCGATATCGAAATCGGCTGGATTCTCGTGGACCCAGCCGTGATGCGCGATCTCGTGGCCGGAATCATGGATGCGCTTGACCAGATCGGGATAGCTGTGCGCGGTGTGGCCGGGGATGCAGAAGGTGCCGGGCACGCCATGACGCTCCAGCAGGCTCAGGATGCGCGGAATGGCGACGGGCCCGAATTCGCCCCGGCTGATCTCGCTGGGGTTCTTCGACTTGTAGGACCCGATCCACACCGACTGGGCATCGAAGTCGAAGGTAAGGGCACAGGTCAGGCGCGGTTCGGGCATGGGAAAGGCTCTCCGTGGGGCGTGGGGTCTCTTGATCCTTGCCCCATTCTAACGCCTCGCACGGTAACTACGAGGCCCCGGAGATCAGGGCGCGACCCTGTAATGGTAGGCATAGAAGGTCGCAAAGCCCATGGAGCGGTAGAGTGCGCGCGCCGGCGCGTTGGCCTCGACCACCTGTATCCACATCGAGCGTGCCCCGGCCTCCTCGCGCGACCAGGCGATGAGACTTTGCATGATGCGCCGCGCCACGCCGCGGCGGCGCGCCCGAGGCAGCGTCAGGACATCGAAGAAGCCGACCCTGCCGCGATGGGTCACCGCCATGGCAAAGCCCAGCGGTCCCTCCTCGTCCGACGACATGGCATAGACCGGGCGGCCGTCGATGCGCTCCAGCATGGCCCGCAGCGCGTCGCGCGTTGCCGCCTCGAGCCCGGAGGCTGCGGCATAGCCATCGAGCCATGAGTCGTCGGGCCCCTCGGCCAGCACGACGGCGGGATCAACCGCAGCGACTTGATCCATAGCGGCGGTCTTGACCAGGGAAGGCTCGACCAGGCCGTAGCCGCGCTCTGCCAGTGCGGCATCGAGCCGGGATTCCGCAAGCGGCGTCAGGCGGAACACCGGCCGCAGGCCGGCGCCGCAATAGCGCCGTTCGGCCTCCTCGATGCGCCGCTCAAGGCCCTGTTCGTCGCCATGGAGCACGTTGACGGAATTGGCCCGCTTGGTGTGGCCGGCGGCGAATCGCAGAAGCCAGCCATCCAGCCGCTCATGGCCAAGATCCGGCCAGCAGGCAAAGGTGGTTTCCTCCAGCATCCTGACGGCGTCGGCGTCGGCCACCGCGCTACTCCAGGATGGCTTGGGCATGGCTTGCGATACCCGATACCAGGATTTCGACGCCGATCGCGATCACCAGCAGGCCGAAGACACGGTTGAAGATCATGATGCCTGCCGTCCCGATGAGTCGCCCGATGGCATTGGCCAGCAGCAGGACGAGGCCGCAGGCGATGCACACCACAATCACGTTGAACGAGAGGTGCGTGGCACTTTCGATGCCGTAGTCGTGCTGGGCCTCGAGGAGAACTTTGGTGATCGCGCCAGGCCCTGCCAGCAGCGGCACCGCAAGGGGCACGATGCCGAGCTGGAAGGGCGAGGTCCGGCGCGGTGCCGCCTCCGGCTCGGGGGTATCGCCTTCCTGCGTGAGCATCATGAAGCCGGACCAGGCGATGACGAAGCCGCCGGCGATCTGCAGCGAGGCGAGCGAAGTCCCCAGGGTCTCCAGCAGCCAGACGCCGGTGTACTGGGTCAGCAGCAGGATGCCGGTCATGCCAAGGAATGCGGCAAGCACCGTGATACGCCGCTGTGCCGGCGTCAGGCCCGCCGTGATCGACAGCATCACGGGAATGGCCGCCAGCGGGTCCATCATCGCGAACAGGCCGACGATGAAATCGAAGTGGTGGGTAATCTCGTCCGGGTTCATGGCCTGTCCCCGTCCTGCCGCGCCCGCGCTCAGCCGCCCTTGATCGGCGGGAAGACGGTGACCCGGTCGCCGCCCTCGAGCACCCTTGCCGCCTGCTCGCTCTCGCGGACCGCGGCATCGTTGACCAGGGTCAGGCTGAGTTCGGCGCCGGCGACATCCAGCCGGGCCAGGAGGCCTGCCAGCGTGGTGCCCTCGGGAACCTCGATGATCCCGTTACCCTGATCGTCGATGCCCCGGACCGGCTCGCCGAGATAGGCGACGAGCTTGACCGCTATCTTCACGTCAGCCCGAGGCGGGTCAGCGTCTGGCCGCGCGGCACGCCCTCTTCGTCCCAGCCGCGCAGTTCGTAGTATTCCGGCAGAAGCTCATCGAGGCGCGCCACATGGCCCTTGGCGGTACCCGAGGGTGCCCCCTCCTTCAGCATGCGCGGCGGCAGGGTGTCGTCCTTCTTCGAGAGCCCGGCCTTCAGATTGAAGAGCTTCTCCAGGTTCCAGATGCGCTCGCCGGTGATACGGATGCGGTCGGCGTCCCACTTGGTTTCCAGCGCGCCGTCGAGCATGCCCGCGATCTGATCGATGTTCACCGCGGCGGCGATGAAGGCGCAGATGCCGGCGGAATCGAACATGGCCGCGCGTTCGTCCTGGGTCGTGCGCACGATCTCGGCCTTGCCCTCGAGCTCGGCAGTCTGGAAGTCCGAGGCGAAGGGGCTGGCGCGCAGGTGGCAGGCGCCGCGGTTAGAGGTGGCATAGGCCAGCGCCATGCCCTGCATCGCGCGGGGATCGTAGCCGGGGAACTCCTGCCCCTTGGAGACCATGGCGAGTTCGCCGCGACCGTACTTCTCGGTCAGGCGCTTGGCGCCCATGCCGACCTCGGCGCCGAAACCCTCGCCCTTGGCCACCAGCTCGGTGATCTTCACCAGGCCCTCGGCGGAACCGAAGGAAAGGTCGATGCCCCCGGTTTCCTTCTTGGTGATGACGCCTTCCTCGTAGAGCTCCATGGCCGCGGCCACGGCGCCGCCGTGGGAGATGGTGTCCATGCCGTCCTCGTTGCACACGAAGTTGGCGAAGGTCACGGCATCGATGTCGTCAACGCCGACCATCGAACCCAGGGCAAAGACGTTTTCATATTCCAGGCCACCCGAGGCGCCCTGGTACTGCGGCTTGCCCTTGACCGAGAAATGCTCGGGATCGATCTGCGCGATACGGCCGCAGGCGATGGTGCAGGCAAAACACGCCTTGTTGGTGATGAGGTTGGTGACGTTGTTGGGCCCATGGGGCTTCTGCGAGGCGGCGACGTTCAGCTTGTCGGTGCCCTCGAACTGCACGTCGCGGTCGTTGCGCGTCGGCAGGCTGCCGTGGGCGTTGGTGACGTCCATCATGGCGTGGGTGCCGAGCTTCATCAGGCGGGTGCGAGAGGGATGCGGCTGCAGCGTGCTCTTGGCATTGGCGACCGCGGCCATGAAGGCCTTGGGATCGTGCACGGTAACGCCGCCGGTGCCGCGTGCGGCGATGGCCTTCAGGTTCTTGGAACCCATGACGGCGCCGACGCCCGAACGGCCCGCGGCGCGATGCAGTTCGTTGACGACGCAGGCATAGCGCACGAGCTGCTCGCCGGAGCGGCCGATCGAGGCGACCTTGATCGCGGGATCGCCGAGCTCGGACTTCAGCTCCGGCTCGATCTCCCAGACCGAGCGGCCCCACAGGTGCCCGGCATCGCGCAGCTCGGCCTTGTCGTCGTGGATCCAGAGATAGACGGGCTTTGCCGCGCGCCCGGAGATGATGACCATGTCCCAGCCGGCAAGCTTGATCTCCGCGCCGACCTTGCCGCCGGAGTTCGAACAGGCGATGGCCCCGGTCAGGGCGCCCTTGGTGACGACGGCGTAACGCCCGGCCGTGGGCGCCATGGTGCCGGTCAGCGGCCCGGTGGCGAAGATCAGGACATTGCCGGGGTCGAGCGCATCGACCGCCGGGTCCATGGACTCCATCAGGTACTTGGTCGCCAGCCCGCGCTGGCCCATGTACTGCTCGGCCCACTCCCTGTTGAGCGCCTCGCTGACGCAGGTCCCCGCCGTCAGGTCCACGCGCAGAATCTTGCCGGTCCAGCCCATTCCAACACCCCTTGTTGTCATCCAAAGCCGGACCGTAACCACGGTCACAGCGTGCCGCCGCGGAGCCTAGCCGAAGGCAGCACGCCCCGCTATCGTTGCAGACAAGCTATCCTTGCCTCCAGCCGGCTGTCCCCATGCGTTACTTCATTGCCCTGTTTGCCCTGGCCCTGGTCTGCACCGCAGGCCTCACAAGCCCCCGCGCGGACGACGCTGCCCTTGTGGCGCGCGCCGAAGACGCCGCATGGCAGGCACGCGCCGCCGCGGAGAGAGGCTTCGAGGCCGAACGCATGGCCGAAGACGCCGCCGCCAGAGCGCTCGAGGCCGCCCAGCAGGCCCGCGACCTGCCGCGTGGCCGCATCGACCACATCGCCTACGATGGCGGCGACTACTACGGCGAGGTTTACAAGGGCGAGGCAAACGGCCTGGGCGTCTTCACCTTCGACAGCGGTACGCGTTACGAGGGCGAGTTTCGCAACGATCTCTTCGAGGGTTATGGCGTCGTCTATTTCCTCGACAACGACGAGTGGCACGGCGACCGGTTCGAAGGACAGTTCGTCGCCGACACCGCACAGGGCTACGGCATCTACTACTATCACCCGAAAGGTTCCGGCGAAGGCGACCGCTATGCCGGCGAGGTCGAAGACTGGAACCTGCAGCGTTACGGCGTCTACCGCTATCTCAGCAGCCGGGACTGGTACGGCACCGTCGCAGCCGGAGAATTCCTGGAAGGCCTGAACGACGGCTACGCGGTCTATGCCTATGACGGCGACAACGATCTGTCAGGCGACCGTTACGAAGGCGCCACGGTCAACGACCGGGCCGAGGGCTATGGCGTCTACACCGCTGCGGACGGCTCGCGCATCTACGGCCTGTGGCAAGACGACCTTCCCGATGAGCAGCAGAGCGTGTTTGTCGCCAGCGGCGATGATCCGCCCCAGGGTGGCGGCGGCGCCTATGTCCCGCAGGCGGGCGCCACCACGGGTTCGTCATCCTCCAGCGGCGCGGGCTCCGGCGGCGTCACCTACGGCGGCCTGGGCAGCGGAGGCGACAGCGGCTCGGGCACCTATTACGGCGGTTCCGGTGACGGCGGCAGCCAGAGCATGGTCCGCTCGGCCCAGGAAATGCTGGCCGGACTGGGCTACGCGCCGGGTGCGGCCGATGGCGTGATGGGGCCCCAGACGGAACGCGCCATCATCGCCTTCCAGAACGACATGGGCCTGTCGGCGACCGGAATCGTCGACGAATCCCTTCTGATCGCCCTGCGCACGGCATCGACCATGGCGGCGCGCCTGGGCCGCGATATCGGCATCGGCAACGAACGCGCACCCGATCCCAATCTGGAGCTGATGGCCACCGGCACCGGTTTCCAGGTCGCCGCGGGCGGCGGATTCGTCACCAACCAGCACGTGATCGACGGCTGCACCGAAGTGCGTATCCGCGATGTCGGTACCGCCGTGGTGGTCGCCGCGGACGGCAACAACGACCTTGCCTACCTTACGGTCGCGACCGAAACAGACCTGCCCGTGGCGGTCTTCCGCTCCCAGCCCAAGGTGGCGCGTGGCGAGACCGTGGTCGCCATGGGTTTCCCCCTGCACGGCACCCTTTCCAGCCAGGGCAACGTCACCGTCGGAACGGTAAGCGCCCTGGCCGGCTACAACGACGACTTCCGGGAGTTGCAGTTCTCCGCCCCGATCCAGCCCGGCAACAGCGGCGGCCCGCTGATCGACCGCAGCGGCCATGTCGTGGGCATCGTCTCCTCCGAACTCGTCTCCGAGATCGCCGAAGAGGTGCCCCAGAACGTCAACTTCGCCATCAAGGCCGAGATTGTCGTCGCCTTCCTGGGGGCCCAGGGGGTCGAACCGATGGTCGCCAGCTCCAACAGCCCGATGGAGGTCGAGGAAGTAGCCGCACTGGCCGAGGGTTATACCCGCCTCGTCGAGTGCTGGGCCGATCCCTACAACTTCTGACGGCTCAGGCGGCGGCCGGCGCCTGGGTGCGGCCCAGCCGGCGCAGCACGTACATCGCCACCGAAAGCAGCACGAACAGGCCCAGCGCACCGCCCAGCAGGGCAAAGTCCTGCATGTCGAGCAGGATGTAGAGCCAGCCGTAACATGCACCCAGCACGCCGACGAACGTCGCCATGCGCCGCCAGCCACCGGCGATGGCACGCGTGAACAGACCGGTCTGGACGAGCACGGCCAGGCAGCTTGCCAGATAGGCCGGCCCGAAGCCCCAGATCTCCGCCAGCGACAGCAGCAGCAGATAGAAAAGGCACAGTGCCAGCGCGACCAGGCCGTAGTGCACGACGTGGACGGCAACGCCGCCGGTCGCCTCGAACATGACGTAGACGAAGAAGGTGGTGAGGACGAAGAGCATGCCGTACTTCACGGCCCTCTCGACCATGCGGTAGCTGTCCACCGGCTGGATCAGGCGCACGCCGAACGCAAGCGACGAACCGGCCGAGCTGGGCGAGATCCTTGTCGACCAGGTGGCGAAGGAAAGAGCGCTGTTCGTCTGGTTCCAGCGCGCAACGAAGCCCTCGTCGCCGACCTCGCGCTGCACCGGCAGGCGCGCGCCCAGGAAGCTGGGTGAAGCCCAGGGTGAGGACATCTCGACCTCAACCTGTTCGGCACCCGGTACGATCATGGTTTCGCCGCTGCCACGCGCCGTCATCGCAAGGCCGAAGCGCAGCGGGGCGCCCGGCCGCACAGAGACCGGGGCGAACACGCGCGCGGAAGCTGCTGGCGGGCGCAGACCTTCCGCATCGCGCTGGGCGGCCATGGTGCGGGTGGCATCGTCCAGAGTGATCAGGACTTCGTTCTCCAGTGCCTGTGGCGCATCGACATCGAACACCAGGCGCGCACCCTGCCAGTCCACGGCGACATCGGCGGGCGGCACACCGAAGGCCGCAGCGATCTCGGAGGCATAGGGCACGGTGAAGGAGCCATCGACCTGGAAGCCGCTGCGATAGAGCGCGACATCGAACAGTCCGCGCCGGCGCAGTTCCGGTTCCAGATGGAGATCGATACGCGCCCGTTCCGCGATGATGCCGATGTGATCGCTGGTCGTCGTCCGGCCGCCGTCCTCGCCCGTGCGCGTGACGCTGACGGGCAGTTCCAGATAGGGCAGATAAAACCGGCGCGGCCCGCCCCAGCCCTGCTCGACCTCCGATACCGCCCAATCACGCCCGTTCATGCGCTCATG
>CALLQH010000130.1 GCA_938014945.1 uncultured bacterium
ATGATCGACTTCTACTACTGGCCCACGCCCAACGGCTGGAAGGTTGCCATCCTGCTGGAAGAACTGGGCCAGCCCTACAACCTGATCCCGGTCAACATCGGCAAGGGCGACCAGTTCAAGCCGGACTTCCTGAAGATCAGCCCGAACAACCGCATGCCCGCCATCGTCGATGCCGATGTCGCGGGCGATCCGGTCACGGTCTTCGAATCCGGCGCCATCCTCTTCTATCTCGCGCGCAAGACCGGGCGGTTCATCAGCCCGGATCCGGTGCTGGAGAAGGAAACGCTGGAGTGGCTCTTCTGGCAGACCGGCAACCAGGGGCCGATGGCCGGGCAGCTTTCCCACTTCGTCAACTATGCGCCGGGCGAACACCCCTATTCCCTGGAGCGTTACCGCAACGAATACGACCGCTGCCTCGGCGTGCTCGAACGCCGCCTGGAAGGGCGCGACTGGATCGTCGGCAGCGACTACTCCATCGCCGACATGATCTGCTGGCCCTGGGTGCTGATCGCCAAGCCGCTGACCGCCAGCCTCGACGACTTCCCCAACGTCACGCGCTGGCGCAAGGCGGTGAAGGAGCGGCCTGCCGTGCAGCGCGCCGTCGACCTGTTGAAGGGCCAGGATCGCGGCGGCGAGCGCACCGAGGAGGAGTGGAAGATGCTCTACGGCCAGAACGCGAAGCTGGTCTCCGAGCAGTCCACGAAAAGCTGAACACGGCACTCGCGCGGCGCCCTCTGCGGCGATAGCCTCATTGCGGGATCAGGGAGCAGGCGATGACACAGGGTGGATACGTCAAGGATGAGGCGGGTTACGAGCGCATCGGCGGTGCGCTGGAGCCGCGCTTCGAACGGCAGAAGACCTTCTTCACGCCCAACGAGGAATTCTTCATCTGCCATGGCGACCCCACGCCGCGCCTCGACAAGGCGTCGTGGCGTCTGGAGCTGCTGGGCGACGGCCTCGAACGGCCCCTCACCCTCGGCTTCGACGATCTCGCCGCCCTGCCGCGCCACACGCTCGACTGCGTGCTCGAATGCGCAGGCAACCACCGCACCCTGTTCGAGACCGTCATGGGCGAGCACCTCACGGCGGGCGGCGACGTCACCATCACGCGTTGGCGTCTGGGCGGCGTCGGCATGGCGCGCTGGACCGGCGTGCGCCTGGCCGACGTGCTGGCGCTTGCCGGGGTGAAGGACGATGCCGGCTTCGTCATGCCGGTCGGCCTCGACATCGTGCGCGAGGAAGACGATGACGGCGTGCGGGTGCCCCTGCCGCGCGACAAGGCGCTCGATCCCGACACCATCATCGCCTTCACCATGAACGGAGAGGACCTGCCGCCCGATCACGGCTTTCCCGCCCGCCTGGTCGTGCCGGGCTGGGTCGGCACCTATTCCATCAAGTGGCTGGGCCGTATCGAGGTGACGCGCGAACGCCCCTGGGTGCCACGCAACACGGTGATGTACGTCCTCATGGGACCGCAGTGGCCGCAGGAACAGTTCGCCCCCGCGATGGGTGCGCCGGTGACCAAACACCCGATCCGCAGTTCGCTCGCCCTGCCCCTGCCCGCGCGCCTGGCGCCCGGTCGTCACCGCCTCAACGGCTATGCGCGCGGCAACGACCATGCGGTGACCCAGGTCGTCTGGAGCGCCGACGGCGGTGCAACCTGGCAGGACGCGGAGATCGTCTCCGAACCCGCGCGTTACGCCTGGACGCAATTTGTCTGCGACTGGCAGGCGACACCCGGCGAACACATCCTGATGACGCGGGCGACCGATGCCAGCGGTGCGACCCAGCCCATGACCATCCCGTTCAACGTGGGCAGCTACGTCTTCAATGCCGTCCACCCCCATCCCGTGACCGTTGCCTGAGCCAAGGACACCGCCATGCCTGCCACCCACCCACAGCGCGTTCTCATCACAGCCGGCGGCTCGGGCATCGGCCACGCCATGGCCAGCGCCTTTGCCGCCGAGGGCGCCAAGGTCTGGGTCACCGATGTCGATGCGGCAGCGCTCGCCAGGTGCCCGGAAAGCTGGAAGCGCAGCGAGGTGGATTCGGCCGACGAGCCCGCGGTCGCCGAACTCTTCGGCGAGATCGAGAAGGAATGGGGCGGGCTCGACGCGCTCTGCGCCAATGCCGGTATCGCCGGTCCGACGGCGGCGGTCGAGGATATCGATCTGGAGGACTGGCGCCGCTGCGTCTCGGTCAACCTGGAGGGCGCGTTCCTCGCTTCGAAATATGCCGCCCCCATGCTGAAGCGGCAGCGCGAGGGGGCCATCATCATCACCTCCTCGGTCGCGGGCATCATGGCGAACCCGTTCCGCGCGCCCTATGTGGCGGCGAAATGGGCGGTGATCGGCCTGATGAAGACCCTGGCGATGGAGCTTGGCCCCTTCAACGTGCGCGCCAACGCGATCTGCCCCGGCCCGGTCAACGGCGACCGCATGGACCGGGTGCTCGCCAAGGAGGCCGAGTCCAAGGGCACGACGCCCGAGGTCCTGCGCGCGGGGTATGCCTCCGGCACGTCGATGGGCACCTTCGTGGAGGCCAGCGACATCGCCGACATGGCGGTGTTCCTGGCCTCGCCGCGGGCGCGGCTGGTCTCGGGGCAGGTCATCGCCGTCGACGGCAACACGACCAACCCCGACCCGCAGGTCTGAGCGTCGATCAGAACAGGAAGTAGCGCTGCGCCATGGGCAGCACCGTGGCGGGCTCGCAGGTGAGCAGTTCGCCGTCGGCGCGCACCTCGTAGGTCTCGGGGTCGACCTCGATCTCGGGCAGGGCGTCGTTGAGCACCATGTCGGCCTTGCCGATGGCGCGCGTGCCAGAAACCGGCACCGTGCTCTTGGCGAGGCCCAGGCGGTCGGCGATGCCGGCCTCCTGCGCGGTCCGGGAGACGAAGGTCACGGAGCTCGCCTCGCGCGCCCGCCCATAGGCGCCGAACATGGGCCGGTAATGCACGGGCTGGGGCGTGGGGATGGAGGCGTTGGGGTCGCCCATGGGTGCCGCGGCGATCGAACCGCCGACCAGCACCAGTTCGGGTTTGACGGCAAAGAAGGCCGGTTCCCACAGCACCAGGTCGGCGCGTTTGCCGGCCTCCACCGTGCCGATGTGCGGGGCGATGCCGTGGGCGATGGCGGGGTTGATCGTGACCTTCGCCATGTAGCGGCGGATGCGCAGGTTGTCGTTGTCGCCGCTCTCGCCGGGCAGGCGGCCGCGCTGGCGTTTCATCTTGTCGGCGGTCTGGAAGGTGCGGATCAGCACCTCGCCGACCCGCCCCATGGCCTGGCTGTCGGACGCGATGATGGAGATCGCGCCGAGGTCATGCAGGATGTCCTCGGCGGCGATGGTCTGGGGCCGGATGCGGCTTTCTGCGAAGGCGACATCCTCGGGAATCGACGGCGAGAGGTGATGGCAGACCATCAGCATGTCGAGGTGTTCCTCGATCGTGTTGACGGTGAAGGGCCGCGTCGGGTTGGTCGAGCTGGGAAGGACGTT
>CALLQH010000131.1 GCA_938014945.1 uncultured bacterium
CCAGCCAGGAGCGCTTCGACGAGCTGAAGATCCAGCGGGCGCGGGCCCGTTACCTCGGCCAGGAGTTCGAGATCGTCGGCCCCGACGAGATCCGGAAGCTCAACCCCCTCGTGAAGATGGACCGCGTGCTGGGTGGCATGTGGGGCGCCAGCGACGGCCACGTCGATCCCTCCGGCGTCACCCAGGCCTTCGCCAAGGGCGCGCGCATGGGCGGCGCCACCATCGAGCGCCAGTGCCCCGTGACCGCGCTTACCCAGCGCAGCGACGGCGGCTGGGACGTCGCCACACCCAAGGGCACCGTGGTTGCCGAGACGGTCATCAACGTCGGTGGCCTGTGGGCCCGCGAGGTCGCCGCGCTGGCCGGCTACACCCTGCCCCTGATGCCCATGGAGCATCAGTACATCGTCACCGAGAACGTCCCCGAGATCGAGGCGCTGGGCAAGGAGATGCCCCTGACGCGCGACCAGGACGGCGAGTTCTACATGCGCCAGGAGGGCAAGGGCCTGCTGCTGGGCTGCTACGAGCGCCATGGCGTCCACTGGGCTGTCGACGGCACGCCGCTCGACTTCGGCATGCAGCTTTTCCCCGACGCCATCGAGCGCATGGAAAAGAACATGGAGGCCGCGATGACGATCATCCCGTCCTTCGGCAACGCCGGCATCAAGCGCGTCGTCAACGGCCCGATGATCTGGTCGCCCGATGCCGCCGCTCTGGTCGGCCCCATCCCCGGCCTGAAGAACCACTTCTGCGCCGCCGGCATGATCCCCGGCTTCAGCCAGAGCGCGGGTGTGGGCTGGGCGCTCGCCGCCTGGGTGCTCGAAGGCGAGCCGCCGCTCGACATGATGCCGCTCGATGTCTCCCGCTTCGGCGACTACGCGGGCCAGGGCTACACGCTCGCCCGCACCGCCGAGAACTACGGCAAGCGTTTCGCCATCTCCTATCCCGGCGAGGAGCGCCTGGCCGCCCGCCCGCTCAAGACCGCGCCGGTCTATGACCTGCTGAAGGCCGAGGGCGCAGTGTTCGGCGCCAGCTTCGGCTTCGAGCGTCCGCTGTGGTTCGCCGCAGAGGGCGAGGAGCCGCGCGACATCCTGACCTTCCGCCGGCCCAACTGGTTCGGCGCCGTGAAGCGCGAATGCAAGGGCCTGCGCGAGGGCGTGGGCATGATCGAGATCTCGGGCTTCTCCAAGTTCGAGGTCGAGGGGCCGAAGGCCGAGGCCTTCCTCGACGAGGTCCTGGCCTGCCGGCTGCCCCAGAAGATCGGCCGCACGGTGCTCGCCCCCATGCTCAACCGCAAGGGCGGCATCATCGGCGACTTCACGGTGACGCGCCTTGGCCCCGACCGCTTTTATCTGGTGGGTGCCGGTGCGGCCGAGCGTTTCCACATGCGCTGGTTCGACGACCACAAGCCGGCCTCGGGTGTGACCATCCGCTCCATGACCGCCGCCCGCGCGGGTTTTGCCATCGCCGGCCCCAACGCCCGCGAACTGCTCTCACGCCTGACCCGCGAGGACGTCTCGAACGCCGCCTTCCCGTTCCTTTCGACGCGGGAGATGGAGGTCGCCATGACCCCGGTGCGCGCCATGCGCATCGCGTTTACCGGCGACCTCGGCTACGAACTCCACGTTCCGGCCGAATACCAGCGCGCCCTCTACCACGGCCTGCGCGAAGCCGGTGCCGACCTCGGCCTCACCCTGGCCGGCAGCCGCGCGCTCGACAGCCTGCGCCTGGAGAAGAGCTACGGCCGCTGGGGCACCGAGTTCACCGCCGACACCACGCCCATGGAGGCCGGCCTCGACCGCTTCGTGAAGCTCGACAAGGGCAGCTTCATCGGCAAGGAGGCGCTGGAGCGCGCTGGCAACGAAGGCCCGCGCTACAAGCTCGCCACCCTCACGGTCGATACCGACAAGGCCGACTGCTGGGGCAGCGAGCCCGTGCTGCAGGACGGCAAGGTCGTGGGCGTCGTCAGCTCCGGCGGCTACGGCCACCACGTCGACCGCTCCATCGCCATGGTCTACGTCAACCCCGACCTCGCCGACGATGCCGGCGGGCTGGAGGTCGAGATTCTGGGCGAGATGCGCAAGGCGAAGCTGCAGCCGCAGGCGCTGTTCGATCCGGGGAACGAGAGACTGCGAGGCTGAGGAGCAAACCGCGGTGACGTGATCCGCGCGGAATTGTGCCTCCCGTCCTGCGCGTCTAGCCTGAACGTAAGGCCACCGCGGGAGACGTGCATGGACATCGACCAGCTTCTTGCCGAGCAGGCACGCGAAGTCGCGGCCCGCGATGTCGAGGCGGCGCTGTTGACGCATGGCCACCTCGTTCTCACCGGCTCCCGTCTGGACCCCGTCGCCGAGGCGCTCGCCAGCTGGACGCGCTTCACGTCCCTGCCGCTGGACGTGCGTCGCCGCTTCCACAACTCCGTCTCGGAGGGCGGCCGACGGGGTGGCTGGATGCTCATGCGCGAGCACCCGGTCTACATGAGCCACATGAGCGAGGACGAGTTGGCAGCCGTCGAGCCCAAGCAGGAGTACGGCTTCGGCGTCGACACCGATCGCACGCTCTGGCCAGACGAAACCGTCGCGCCGGGCTTCGGCCGCGACGCCCGGTCGGTTGCCGCATTGCTCGATCAGATCGCGCGCGCCCTGCTCGCGGCCTTCGAGGCCACGCTCGGCGAGGCGCCCGGTTTCCTGCGCTACCAGCCGGGCTACATGGCGCTCAAGACATACCCCGGCCGACCCGGCGCAGCTGAAGAGAACGACCAGGGACTTCACGAGCACTCCGACGCAGTCGTCTTCACCATGCTCGCCCAGAGCCGGAAGTCGCTGCAGATCCGCGGCCGTGACGGCAGCTGGATCACCGCACCGGCCGATCCCGGCGGCGCCCTGTTGGTCATCCCCGGCGACTGGATGGAGCTGTTCACCAACGGCCGCATCCCTGCCGTGCGCCACCGTGTGATGGACACCAAGGCATCGCGCTGCAGCCTTGCATTCTTCCAGAACCTGGCGCCCATGCCGGTCGGACCGCTGGCCCGTTTCCTCGACCCGGGCGAGGCGCCTCGCTATCCCACCGTCGCGAGCGACATTCCGTACACCGACGGCGGCAGCGGCGTCCCCCGGTGGCGCACCGCGCCGGAGGCCCGCGCCTTCACCGACGCCCATCCGTCCTGATCCCGAGCGGGACATCGGCCATGCTCGCCGGCATCTGTCAGTCTGACGGCAAGTGCGTCCGGGATGTGTGGTTCCAGGAGGTATTCACGCCAAAGCTGCTGGGCAGCAGGCACGAGCGTGCTAACTTTGCATTCTCACAAACGATCCGGGCGCAGGGACGGGGCAGCCGGGGGCCCACGTTCAGAAGCGATGCAGCCGCGCTGCATCGTCCGTATCTCAGGAGCAGACCCAATGCATGTCATGAAGCAGCTACTCCGCACCCTGGCGGCCGCCGTGATGATGGCGCTGCTGGCCATGGCTCCGGCCGGCGCCGGCGGCTACGGCCCCACGGAACCCACCAAGGACCTCAAGGCCCTGATCGTTGCCGATCCCAGCATCGGCACGGAGCTGGAAGCGGCCATCGCCAAGGCCGACCTGCCGGGCATCGCCTCGCTCGATGACTTCTACAACCACGTCGACGACACCTTCCGCTGGGTGCCGGTGGAATCCACGACCATGGTCAAGGAGTTCCGCCCGTTCTTCTTCATCATGGGCCAGTCCGAGGCGCTGAAGACCAACCCGAAGGTGGAAGCCTGGATCACCAAGTTCGTCGCCTCCTTCGGCCAGTACCTCGATACGCCGGCCTCGGTCGCCCACATCGACGAGTTCACCAGCGATCCGAACTTCCACATCGACGACTTCTACGAGGGCCCCAGCGGCTGGCTCACCTTCAACCAGTTCTTCGCGCGCCAGGTGCGCCCGGGCAAACGGCCCATCGAGGGCATGGCCGACAACGTCACCATCGTCGCGCCCGCCGACAGCACCATGCAGTCGATCGAGCCGATCACCGACGAGGCGACCATCGTCGTCAAGGACGTCACCTACACCATCGCCGAACTGCTGGCCGGCAGCGACTATGCCGATGCCTTTGCCGGCGGCACCTTCGTCCACGCCTATCTCTCGGTCGCCGACTACCACCGCTTCCACACGCCGTTTGCGGGCAAGGTGCTGGAGGCCAAGCTGATTCCGGGCTTCACCTTCATCGACTTCGTGAAGGCCGAGGACGGCTCCCTCGATGCGGTCGACGGCACCGGCTACCAGTGGCGCCAGGAGCGCGGTCTGATGATCCTGGAGACAGAGGACCTGGGCCTCGTCGCCGTGCTGCCCATCGGCATGGGCCAGGTCTCGGGCGTCGTCATCACCGCCGAGCAGGGCGCAGAGCTCTTCAAGGGCGAGGAGTTCGGCTACTTCCAGTTCGGCGGCTCGGACGTCATCGTCCTCTTCCAGAAGGACATGGCCGAGATCACCGCGGAGATCGGCACGCACTACCAACAGGGCCGCGCCTGGGGCCACAAGGCCGGCAGCGGCGGCTGACGGCGCCCTCGCGATGACCCGGCCGGATGGCCCGCCGTCCGGCCGGGGAGCCGCGCCGATCCGCGCTCAGCCCGTTGCGGCGTAGCCGTAGGCCGCCAGATAGGGCTCGAACGCCCTGTGCAGCCGGGCCTGCATCTCGGGCGGGAGATCGGTGCGCCAGCGGCCGCTCTCGCCGCCGTGGAAGTGATCGACATGAAGCTGGGTCGCGGGTTCCACGTTGTCCTCGCCCGGCGGCGTCTCGGCCTCCAGCCGCTCGACGATCTTCTTCAGGTTCTCCACCTGCGTCGCCCGGTGCGTCTTCTCGAGAAACCGCTCGCCGGGATCGAGGCGCATGTAACGGGCGATGGCGTGCACGGCGGCCAGCGGATCGGCCGTCATGTCCTCGTAGCGCACGACCATCGAGACACCATCGTCGAGATAGGCCATGCCCCGGTCCAGCACGTGGCGAAAGAGGCCGATCAGGTGCGCCAG
This sequence comes from uncultured bacterium, assembly GCA_938014945.1. GTDB lineage: Bacteria > Pseudomonadota > Alphaproteobacteria > SP197 > SP197 > CALGGB01. Next base: position 4,989 of record CALLQH010000131.1, read on the forward strand.
TTCGTCCTCTCCCTTGGGCGCGCCGAAGTTCATCATGGAGAACATGGCGTCGCGCGGATCACGGATGGTGAAGACATTGGCGATCTTGCCGCGGGCGATCGCCTGGCGGGTCTGGTCGCCCACCTGATGCGACTTCAGGACGCCGCGTACCGACCTGCCGTTCAGGCGCTTGTCGGTGAGCCAGTCGCAGAGCGTCTTGTCCGTCTCGTCGGAATAGCCGGAGAAGAACACCTCGCGCTCGGCATCCAGGGTTCCGTGCGCCAGGACGCGGCAGACGTTGTAACTCCACGTCGAGGCAGAGCGCATGATGCCTGAGCAAACGACCAGATAGGGCATCCCCGCTCCGCATGGTGCTGGCTGCCGTGTTGTAGCACCCGTGCCGCAGGCTGTGTCGAGGCCGTTTCCCAAGCACCGGCATGGGACGCAATGGCCTCTGGCCCTGCTCCGGGCGGGCATTCTAGTCTTGGCGTGCGCCGCCGCACCGGCGGAACCCCGTCATCCCTGGAACGCCGGCCATGCCGTCCTGGAACGCCGAAGACCTGCCCCGCGCCTCGCGCGATCTTGCGGTGCTCACCGCCGATCTGGAGCGCTGGGGTTATTGCCTGGCGGACGGCCTGCTCGGCACCGACGCGCTGGCGCGCACCGTTGCGGCCGTGCGCGCGACCGAAACACGCCGCGCCGGGGCCGATCCCCAACGCAGGTACGACGGGCGCGAAGGCGACCAGTGGCTGCTGCTTCTGGCGGGCGAGGACGGCTTCGAGGAACTGGTGACCCATCCGACCGCCCTGGCCCTGGTGCGCCATATCCTTGGCGCCCACGTCAACCTTTCGGGCTTCTCCTGCCACATCGTCCATCCCGGCAACGATGTCATGGGCCTGCACACCGATCAGTGGTGGCTGCCCCAGCCCGTGCTGCCCGGCACCCCGACGGTGCGGCCCGGCGACATCACACGCGGTGTCCAGCCCTATGGCGGGCCTGAACGCGCCACCGGGCCGATCAATCCGGCGGTGGTGGTCAACGTCATGTGGGCGCTCAGCGACTTCAGCGCGACCAGCGGCGCGACCCGCTTCGTGCCGGGCAGCCATCTTTCGGGCCATCACCCGGACCCCGCCGTCGACTGGCCGGCCGTGAGCGCCGAACTGCCCGCCGGTGGCGCGGTGATCTGGGACGCGCGTTGCTGGCACGCCTCGGGCGCCAACACCGGCAACGGCGCGCGCATGGGCATCACGGCGACCTTCATGGGGCCGCAGTTCCGCCAGCAGCAGAACTTCCCCTATGCCCTGCGCCCCTCGGCCCAGGCAGCCCTTTCGGACGAACTGCGCGCCCTGCTCGGCTTCCGCGTCTGGAACGACTACGGCGCCAGCGACGACTTCGAGGCGGTCTTCGCCCGGCCCGGCTACGAACGCGGCGACTGAGAAAAACCTTCAGGCGGGCGCGGTGCTGACCAGCCACATGGCGGCGGGCAGACGTACCGCATCGCCGTCGGCATGGGCCGCCAGGTCTTCGCGGATCGCAGCGACGGCGGCCGCGGCATCCTGCTCGGATTGGCCACGCAACGCTCCGTTCACCATGCCGATGCGGGTCGACTGGTCGACCGCCTGATCGAGGCCGAGGCCTGCGGCGATGTCGAGGTCGAGATCGAGGCGGTCGATCACGGGTTCCGACCAGCCGGCCCCGGTCAGCACCCGTGCGATGTGGTCTGCCTCGGCAAAGGCGAACATGCCCGGCGCGCCCGGCGAGGGCCTGGGCCGCGGCGGCACATGGCGGAACGCAGCCTGCAGCGGCACGTCCATCCAGGGGTTCTCGCCCAGCGTGCGCCAGCATACGAAGGCCAGCCGCGCATCCGGCCGGGCGGCGGCACCCATGTGGGCGAAGGCCGCCACGGGATCGCCGAAGAACATCACGCCGAAGGCCGAGACCAGCAGGTCGAAGGGAGCAAGCTGCGCGCTCGCCGCATCGGCCTGGCGCCAGTCGACGTTACCGATACCGGCGGCCTGTGCCCGCCTGCGTGCCTCCTCCAGCATGGGGCCGGAGATATCCAGCGCATCGACCCGTCCGCCAGGGGCGACCGCGCGCGCAAGGTCGAGCGTGGCCGCGCCACAGCCGCAACCGATGTCGAGCACATGCTCGCCTGCCCGCGGCGCAGCGCGCGCGACCAGCGCATCCATTACTCCGGAAAGGGTGACGTCGGTGTGGGCCTGACGCTCCACCCAGGTGCGCCCGCCGGCTCCGTTCCAGAAGGCAAGCTGGTCGGCATTGATCTGTTCTGCGTCCGCCATGGCGGTCTCCCCTGCTGCGGCAGGACCCTGCGCCCGCTGCACCGCCACAACAAGCAACCGTCCGTATCGCCGGGTGCCACGATGACAACCGGCGCGGAAAGCGATAGGCCTTGGAGACCATCACTGAAGGGGATGACACCATGGGCGACACAACGAAGATGGCCGGCGGCTGCATGTGCGGCGCGGTACGCTACGAGACCAAGGGCGAGACGTTCGGCGTGCAGCACTGCCACTGCCATAGCTGCCGCAAGCACAACGGCGCGCCGGTGGTGACGCTGGCCGGCTACAAGGCCGATCAGGTCACCTGGTCGGGCGACGAGCGCAAGATCTACAATTCCTCACCGGGCGTCGGCCGGGCCTTCTGCGGCAAGTGCGGCACGCCGCTGACCTGGGAAGGCGACGGCGGCGAGCTGGGCCCGATCTACGAGTTCCACATCTCCACCTTCGACGAGCCGGACCTGCTGGTGCCCACGGCCCACGCCTTCGATCCCGAACGCATCGCCTGGTTCGACGTCGCCGACAACCTGCCCCGCTACAAGGGCTTCATCGACGGCAGCACGCCGCTGCGCCACGGCCCGGTCAAGGACGGTCTGCCCCAGGGCTGACGCTGCCTCAGGCGGTTTCGTCGAAGAAGGCCACCACACGCGTTTCGATGCTCTCGCGCGGCGGCGCATCCGCCGGCGTCGTGGGATCATCGAACGCGCTGTGTGGCGTGAAGCGCGAGCGGCCGTCGCGCGCGGAGTCGAAACACTTGAAGAGCAGAATCTCGTCGGTCGTCATGCGCGGGAAGTACCACCAGCGCTGCCCCTCGCTCCAGGCCAGGTTGTAGATCTCGCCGACGCGATCGGTATAGACGAGTTCGGCGACCACCCAGTCTTCCGGCCTGACGCTGTCGGCCTCGCACAGCGCCAGCGGCACCGACAGCACCGGCCCGGCGATGGGACGCCACAGGTTGAAGAAGGCGTAACGCTTGGCAAGGCGCCGTTCGGCCTCTTCCCGATCACCCAGGATGTCGCGCACCCGCTGCGGACCCGATTTCTCCGTGTAGTCGTTGTGGGCGAGCTTCACCGTCTCGCGCACCTTCTTCTCGCGCCGCTTGTCGTCGGACTGCACCCGGATGGTGTGGTCGAAGACGACGACCTCGGCCGCGCCGGTCTGCTGTTTCACCAGCGCCTCGATCTCGGGATCGTAGATCGCGGCAAAGTGATCGGCATCGTAGAAATCCGGCACCGCCGTCGGGCTGTTGAGCAGGACGAAGCCGTGCCGGTCGAGCGTAAAGCTGTCGGCCACCGGGCGGCCGTCGCGGATCGTCACCGGATGATCGGCATACCAGGCGTGGTACTCCGGCGCATCCTCGTCACCCCCCATTTCGGCCATCTGGTAGGCCAGCCGTTCCGGACGGTGGATGGTGAAGGTGACGGTGGCATCGACGGCGGCGTCTTGTGCAACGATCATCGCAATCTCCCTGGAATGGCGGCCGGTGACCTCCGTGAGTGAACCGG
>CALLQH010000132.1 GCA_938014945.1 uncultured bacterium
TCGGCGAAGCGGTCGTGATCCCAGCTCCAGTCGAAGGCGACATGACGGGCCAGCGCCTTGTGCCGCCTGCAGGCTGCGGCGACGCGCTCCCTGGTTACCCAGAACGTCGGGTCCTGGGTCGAGAGTGCCGAGACGTGGACGCGCAGCTTGCTCATAGCGCCGCCGTCTTCCCCCTGCTCCTCATGCCTGCGAAGGCAGGCATCCAGACGCACCGGCTGCGCGGCTCACGTTCCGTCCGGTGCATATGGGTCCCCGCCTTCGCGGGGACGACGAGAGAGAAGGAGAGGCCGGCTGCCGCCATCAGTCCTCCAGGACCCGGTCGAGCACCCAGTTGTCGATGGTGTGGACCAGCGGCTCCATGTAGCTGAAGCGGCCGGGCTGGACGAAGGGCGAGGAGAGGCCGATCTGCTGGATGTCGGAGATCTCGTTGTCCTCGACGATCGACTTGTTCCAGCGGTCGTAATAGTTCTGCACGAGCTCCTCGAAATCGTCGCGCTTCGTCGTCTTCTCGGGGAAGCACGAACCCACGATCAGCTTGGTCCGCCCGGCACTGATGGGGTGCAGTTCCAGCCACCACATGCAGTCGTAGGTCAGGCCGAACATGGTCGAGGGGTTGATCAGCACGTAGTAGGTGCCCTCGTTGGCCAGCCCCGTCAGGTTCTCGATGTAGGGGAAACCCTTGGCGCCGGGCAGCAGGGCGCGGCTGCCGGTGTGACGCGTGAAGAGGCCGCAGTATTCGCCCTTGGTCGGGATCGGCGGATTGTGGTCGCGCTTCTGCTTCTGCAGGGTCTGCTGATGGACGGTGGGGACGTGGTAGCTCTCCATCGCGTTCTCGACATAGACCTTCCAGTTGCAGGCAAGGTCGTATTCGACGCGCCGGGTCGTCACCATCTCCTCGAGCTTGTAGGCGGCCAGCACCTCCGGCAGGTCGCCCAGCCAGTCGGTCAGCGGCGCGGCGTCCTTGTCGAAGTTGAGGAACATGAAGCCGCCCCACAGCTCCAGGCGCAGGGGCACCAGGCCGAAGTCCTTCTTGGCGAACCCCGCGGTCTCGTCCATCTCCATGGCGCCGATCAGGCGGCCGTCGTCGATGGCGTAGGTCCAGGCGTGGTAGGGGCAGCTCATGACCGTGCACTTGCCCTCGCCCTGCATCACCTTGGCGCCGCGGTGACGGCAGGAGTTGGCGAAGGCGCGGACCTCACCGTCACGGCCGCGCACCACCACCACGGGCACGCCGACGAACTCGAAGGCGAAGTAATCGCCGGCATTGGGCACGCGGTCGGCCCGGCCGATGAAGTTCCAGACCTTGAGGAAGATCGTTTCCACCTCGCGCTTGTAGAACGCTTCGCTGGTGTAGCAATCGGGCGGCAGCGTCTCGGCTTCCAGCAGGGGCTTCCTCACGCCGGCGTAGCGGGCGGGATCGAAGATGTTGGTGATCGCGTTCATGTCCGGTTGAACTCCTCTTTCTTGCGCCGCGCGACGAAGGCTTCCAGTTCCTCGACGATGGCGGGATCGATCTCGGGCGCCTCGAAGTTGGCGAGCAGGTCCTTGACGATGCCGTTGGCGCGCTGGGTCGCGTCCTTGGCGCCGTCCTCTTCCCAGGTCTCGAAGTTGCGCCAGTCCGACAGCATGGGGTCGTAGAAGGCGGTGGCGAAGCGCTCCAGGGTGTGCTGGGCACCGAAGTAGTGGCCGCCCGGCTCGACCTCGGCCATGGCCGAGAAGCCCATGCTGTCCTCGTCGACGACCATGGGCTGCAGGAACTCCGACATCATCTGCAGCATCTCGGCATCGACGATGGCCTTCTCGAAGCTGGCGGTCAGGCCGCCCTCGAGCCAGCCCGCGCCGTGATGGAGCAGGTTGCAGTGGCCCATGATCGCGCCCCAGATCGACATCTGGCTCTCGTAGGCCGCCTGGGCGTCGACCGCGTTGGAGGCGTTCGTGTTGCTCGAGCGGTAGGGCAGGTTGTACTTCCGCGCGAGCTGGCCGCCCACGAGGCAGGCCTTGGTGTATTCGGGTGTGCCGAAGGCGGGGGCGCCGGTCTTCATGTCGACGTTGCTGGTGAAGCCGCCGTAGAAGACGCGCGCGCCCGGACGCACCGCCTGGGCAAAGGCGATGCCGGCCAGCCCCTCGGCATTCTGCTGCACCAGGGCGCCGGGGATGGTCGCCGGGCTCATCGCGCCGGCCAGCGTGAAGGGGGTAAGCGAGACGGCCTGGCCGTGTTCCACCGCCTCCATCAGGCCGTCGATCATCGGCCCGTCGATGCGGCGGGGCGAGTTGACGTTGATGGTGGTGAAGATGCCGGGCTCGTCGCGGATCTCCTCGCGGGTCTTGCCGCGGGCGATGCAGAGCATGTCGATGGCGTCGGAAACACGCTGCTTGCCCAGGCCCGTGGCGTGCCAGACCTTGTCGGACTCCGTCAGGATCGTGAGCATGCAGTCGAGATGGCGCGTCTCGGCGTCCAGATCGATCGGCGCGATGGGCACGCCGCCGCACAGGTGCAGGATGTTCAGGCTCTGCATCAGGCGGATGAAGTTCTTGTAGTCGGCGAAGTTGCCCTGGCGGCGGCCGCCGTCGAGATCGCTGGCGTTGGGCGGGCCGCCGACCGAGTTGAAGTTGACGTGGTTGCCGCCGAAGGTCACGGCGCGTTCGGCATTACGCGGTGTCAGCGTGAATTCGGACGGCGCCTTGGCGACCAGCTCCATGACCAGGGCGCGGTCGAAACGCGCCAGATTCTTGTCCCGGTCGATGTCGGCGCCGGCAGCCTGAAGGATGTCGAGGGCGCGGTCGGAAAGGAACTCGATGCCCAGTTCCTCCAGCACCCGCAGGGAGGTCTCGTGGATCGCCTCCAGATGGTCGGCCGAGATCACCTCGATGGGCTTGTAGGGATTCCTCAGGCGCCGCCAGGGAAGCTGGTGGACCTTCGGCCCGGTGGGGCGGCGCTGGCTGCGTTTTTCGCTGCGTCGGCTCATGCTGCGTGTTCTCCGTTGAGGACGACCCTGTCGCGACGGTAGCGCACGTCGCCAGCGGGCGGCTCCTGGAACTCGCGGGCAAAGCGGTGCCCGGCATAGACCGCGTCCACGATCAGGCCGGGTGCGAGACAGTCGCCGATGGCGGTCACACTGCGGATACCCGCCTGTGCCATCGCGTCCGTCTGCGTCTGAAGGGTCTGAATCAGGCCATTGACCGGCTCGCGCGCCGTCGCCAGCACCAGGGTGCCGAAGGCCATGGATGAAAGTTCGCTCGATCCGGTGTGGCGCAGCTCCAGTTCGCCGTCGCGGATGCTCTCGATGCGCTGGCAGACCACCGGGCGGATGCCCTTCCGGTAGAGCTGGGGCACCATCATGTGATGCTCGTCGGTCTGCAGCATCCACACGCAGGGTTCGGCCGCGGGCGTCAGCAGCGTCACCTCGTGGCCCTCGGCGACCAGCCGTTCGGCCAGAGCGCCCGCCATGTAGTAGTGGTCGTCGTCGTAGATCACCACGGGGCCCTTCACCGGCGCCGGCTCGGCGCGCAACAGGTCGTCAGGGGTCAGGATGTTCGGTCCATCATGGCCGGGGATGGGCAGCAGGTGGGTGCGGCCCGTGCCGTCCTTGACCCAGGTGCAGCCGGTGGCGACCACGACATGGGGGAACCCGAAGCCCGCCACATCCTCGGGCGAAAGCGCGCTGTCGCGATAGACCTCGACATTGCTCATCTTTTCGATCTGGCCGATGCGCCAGTCGGTGACGCGCTTCCAGGCGGCAAGGCCGGGCAGGCGCGCGATGCGGGCGACGTGGCCGCCCAGCTCCGTTCCGGCTTCGGCCAGGGTCACGGCATGGCCGCGCTGGGCCAGCGCCCGTGTCGCCTCCAGCCCGGCGGGGCCGGCGCCGATCACCAGGACGGCATCGTCGCTTTTCTTCGCCTGGATGCGCTCGGGGTGCCAGCCGCTGCGCCACTCCTCGCCCATGGTCGGGTTCTGCGTGCAGCGGATCGGCACGCTGGCCTTGGCCGCACCACGGCAGATGTTGCAGCCGA
>CALLQH010000133.1 GCA_938014945.1 uncultured bacterium
GGAAACGGCCGCCGCCCAGTTCGCGGTGGCTGACGCGCGTGCGGCCCGGCCACAAGGCGCGGGGCAGGCGGATGTGCAGGCCAGCGGCGTGGAAGGCATAGGCGCGGCTGGTGAAGTGCAGGACATCGGCCTGCGCCTCCAGATCGAGTTCCATGACGATGCCGTGGCCCAGGCACTCCAGCAGGCCGCGTTCGGGATCGAAGCGCTTGACGCTGCGCACCGTGAAGGCGCGCCCGCCCGGCATCAGGTAACGCCGCTGCCAGACCCCTGCCTCATCGCCGCTGCCGCCGACATCGATCAGGGTCACCATGTCGCGTCCGGCGCTGGTGCACAGGGCGCGGCCGAACATGCGGGTGACAAGAGCCAGCACACGGCCCGCCGCACTCAGGCGCACGGTGCCCATCAGGCCGTAGAAGGCGCGGTTGACATGGCGACCGTCGAAGCGGGCGCGGATCGCGGGATCCAGGCGCCGCCAGCCGGCCTCGCCCAGCAGGCTGCGGTAGGTGGGCAGCGGGCATGGCGCAGTGGGCGTGGCGCCGGTGACTGTCGGAAATTTCAGAAAATCCTGAAAGGTCATGACAAAAAAACCCCCTATTTGACGAAACGCGCGACCTTGCTCCCCATGGCCATCAGCTTGCGCAGGACCGGGCGCGGGATGCGCTTGACCTGGTCGTACCAGCCCGACATCGAGACGATGAAGTCGTGCATGGCGGCGATCCGCTGGGCGACGCCGGGATCGATGCTCTTGTCGTCCGCGGCCTCGTCGCGGCAGCGCGCGAGGGTCGCCACCAGCGGATCGATCTCGCGCTGCTTGCGGCCCTCGGCGATCAGGTTCATCAGGTTCCAGGCGTCCTGCTCGGCAACGAAGTGGTCGCGCCGGTCGCCCATGACATGGACCAGTTCGATCAGGCCCCAGCCCTGCAGTTCCTTCAGGCACATGCTGACGTTGGAGCGCGCGATGGAGAGGGTGTCGGTGATCTCGTCGGCATGGATGGGGCCGGGCGCCAGATAGAGCAGGGCGTGGACCTGGGCGACCGAGCGGCTCACCCCCCAGCGCGATCCCATCTCACCCCATTGCAGGATGAAGCGTTCCATGGCGGGGCTGAGTTTCATGACCAACGGTTCTTTCAGTAATTTCTGAAAGAAATATCGCGCCGCTCGATTGCGGAGTCAAGAGCGTGTGCGGTCAGCCCGTCCGGTCGGTGCCGGGGGTCCAGCCGATGCGGTCCGCCCAGTCGGCCGGGGCGCAGACGTAACCGACCACGGCCTCGCCCGAACTGCCGCAACGGGCCGGGGTGCCTTCGGCCAGCCACAGCAGGTCGCCGGGCGCGGCCTCCACGCGCCCGCCCTGCGCCTCGATCCAGAACGCGCCTTCCAGGGCGACCAGCGCCATGTCGCAGGGTGCGGTACAGGACAGCGTGCCATCCTCGAACCGGGCGAGGCCCGCCGCCATGGAGATGCCGCCGCCCGGTCCCAGAAGCTGAGCGACCGAAAGGCTTCCGCTCTCCGCATCGAAGCGGTCGAACCGGGCGCCCGCGCGGCGGTGGACGGCGATGCCGCCGAGGTCGCCTTCGGGGCCGCCCTGGTTGGCGAGGTCCTTGACGTCGCGGCCCGCCTGCCAGCCGACGATCTCGGCCCAGTTGACCGGCCAGGTCGTATAGAAGAAATGCGAGGTGCCCGTGCTCCAGTAGGAGTTCTTCGCTCCCTTGGCGATCCACACGACATCGCCGGGGGCCAGCGCCTGCGGCCCGGCGGCGTCCTCCCAGACCAGAGCGTCGTCGAGCGCGATGACCACGGCGTCGTAGTCGACGCGATAGACCAGCGGGCCGCCCTCGGCGATGCACAGCCCGGCGGCCATCGAGCTGCTGTTGGCGGTTGTGACCACATCGGCGACATCGAGCCTGCCCGGGGGGCCGCCATAGGGCTCGTAGGGCGCATCGGCGATGGGCTGGTGCAGGAAAAACGGCATGGTCGGGCTCCGGCGGGGCAGGCATGCAGGGTGTGGGCTGGGGCGGGCGTGCACAAGCACCCACCATGCCTGAATTGAGATAACCGCAACGGTTGCGCAAAAATCATCGCTGGCCCGATGGCGGCCCGCATCCTAGCCTTTCGGGCTCATTCGGGGAGAAAAACGCATGTTTCACGCTGTCCGCGATCTCGTCTGTTCGCTGCCCGAGCCGGGCTGGAACTACGGCTATGCCCGCTCGCCCTTCTACGAGCATGCGCTGGCAAGCGGCGCGACCTTCGTCGTCTACAACCGGCGCATGATGCCGGTCTCGCTGAAGACCAGCGACCGCTTCGAGGGCTACTGGGCGCTGCGCCGGGGCGTCACGCGCCTCGACACCGGCGAACTGCCGACCGAGATCGTCGGGCCGGATGCAGAACGGCTGCTTAACCGCATCTTCACGCGCGATGTCTCGAAGATGAAGCCGGGCCGCTCGACCTATGGCATCGCCTGCTGGGATGACGGCGGCCTGCTGGTCGACGGTGTCCTGATCCGCCTGGAGCAGGACCGCTTCTGGTACGTCCAGGCCGATGGCGACTTCGTCGGCTGGACCCGCGCCCATGCCATGGGCATGGACGTGGAGATCCGCGATCCCCAGTCCTGGGTGCACCAGATCCAGGGGCCGAAATCCTTCGACGTGCTGGCCGATGCCTGCGACGGCGGCATGCCCGATCCCTTCCGCTACTTCGATGCCCGCGAGGTCACCATGGGCGGGCAGAAGGTGCTGATCACGCGCACCGGCTGGACCGCCGAACTGGGCTTCGAGGTCTACACCTACCCGGACATGGACCATGCCGCCCTGTGGGACCACATCAGCGCTGCGGGTGCGCGCCACGGCATGTTGGACATCGGCCTCGACGCCATGGACATCCGCCGCATCGAGGGTGCGATCTTCAACAACGGTTCGGACATCGATGCAACGATGACGCCCCACGCCGCGGGGATGGGCGGCTTCGTGGCCATGGACAAGGGCGACTTCTTCGGGCGCAAGGCCCTGGAGGGCGCCGATCCGCGCACCCGCATGTACGGCATCGCCTGCAAGGCTGCCGAGCCGCTGATCGGCGGCCCGGTGGCGCGCGGGGGCAAGCAGATCGGCCACATCACCGCTTCGGGCTGGTCGCCCTTCCTGGAGCAGGGCGTCGCCTTCGTGCGTCTGTCCAGCGCCGACCTGCTCGAGCCGCGCGGCGTGGAGGTGATGGGTTTCGATCTCAAGATGCACAAGGCCGAGATCGTCGACCTGCCCTTCTACGATCCCGAAAAGCGCATCCCCCGCGGCCTCGACAAGCCGGAGGTCTAGACCGCGCGGCTGTCCAGCCGCCGCACATAAAGCGCGGCGGTGAGGGCCAGCGCCGAGGAAACGAGCATGACGGTCAGCAGGCCGACCGGCGCATTGGCCGGCGTCAGGACGGCGCCGGTGATCGCCGAGATCAGCGCGCCGCCCGCGACCGTCAGTGCGCCCGCCAGGCCCGCCGCCGTGCCTGCCAGGGCGGGCCGCACCGACATGGCGCCCGCCGTGCAGCTCGGCATGGTGATGCCGTTGCCGATGCCGACGAAGACACAGGCGCCGAACAGCAGCAGGGGTTCGACGACTCCCGCCAGAACGATGGCGAGGCCCGCCGCCAGTCCCGTGCAGGCGGTCAGGCGGCCGGCGATCATCATGGTCGTCAGACCGTGGCCGGCCGAAAACCGCCCGGCCAGGAAACTGCCCAGCACGAATCCTGCCGTGATGGTGCCCAGAAAGATCCCAAGGGTGCCCGGCGACATGGCAAAGACGGCAGTGGCGACCAGCGGCGCGCCGCCCAGAAAGGCATAGAAGGCGCCGGTCGAAAACGCCATGCACAGGGCAAAGCCCCAGTAGCGCCGCGAGGCGAGCAGTTCGGGATAGGCATGGAACTGCCGCGACAGGGTGGGCGATGGCGCGGCGTTGGTCTCGCCGAGGTCGAACCAGCACAGGACCAGAAGCGCAAGTCCGGCACCCGACAGGACGACGAAACTCGCCCGCCAGCCGAACAGCTCGTCGAGCGCGCCGCCCAGGCTGGGCGCGAGCATCGGCGCGATGGCATAGGCCATGGCGAGATAGCCGATGAGGCTTGCCGCCTTTCGCTCCGGCGCGGAATCGCGGATCACGGCCATCGACACCGTGTAGCCGGCAACGATCGTGCCCTGGGCCATGCGGCAGGCAAGGAAGCTCCAGATGTCGGGGGCGACGAGGCAGCCCAGCGAGGCCAGAACGAACACGAACAGGCCCCACAGCATCACCGGGCGCCGCCCGAAGCGGTCCGACAAGGGTCCCAGGACGAGCTGCAGTGCCGCCGTGACGATCGCGTATCCGGCGATCGAGAGATTGACGAGGCCGTAGTCGGCCCCGAATTCCGCCGCGATGCCGGCAAGGGAGGGCAGGAACAGGTTGAGCGTGCCGACGGAAAGACCGGCAAGCAGGATCAGGGTCAGGAACCTGGGCGGGGTGCGTGTGGTGGCG
>CALLQH010000134.1 GCA_938014945.1 uncultured bacterium
GAACAGCCGTACCGCCGCCGAGACGCCCCAGGAGGCGCCCCAGCCGTAACGCACCCGGTGCTCCCCGATGTAGTTGTCGAAGGGGATCAGGTAATAGGCCGGGCCGCTGGCCGAAGCGATGGTGGCGCGGATTTCGCTCGCCAGTTCCGGGCTGACGCGCTCGTCGGCATCGACCTCCAGGATCCAGTCGCCCGTGACGGCCTCAAGCCCCGTGTTGCGGCGCGGCCCTTCCAGTTCCCAGCCGCCCTCGATCACCCGTGCGCCATGGGCGCGCGCAATCTCGCCGGAGCGGTCCGTGGTGCGGTCGAGCACGACGACGATCTCGTCGCAGAAGGCAAGCGCACCAAGGCAGCCCTCGAGCTGGGCTTCCTCGTTGCGCACCACGACCACGGCGCTGAGCCGCGGCGTGCTCACGAAAGCCGCTCCAGCAGGCGGCGCACGCCGGCTTCGGCCATGTCGACGCTGAGTGTTCCCATCAGGGTTCCCGTGGTGTGCCGGTCGTAGCCGGGACCGAAGAGATCATCGTAGGCGGTGGCCGTCGTCACCGCCTCGGCCGCCGGCCCCCAGGGCGCATAATGCTCGACCCTGCTGGGTCCGAACAGGCCGACGGTGGGTACGCCTGCCGCCGCCGAGAGGTGCATCAGCCCGCTGTCGTTGCCGACGAACATCGCGCAGCACCGCAGGGCTTCGGCGACATCGAGCAGGTGATGGCCGCCGACCAGGTCGATGCGGCGCTCCGCTGGGAGCGCTTCCAGCAAGGGACGCGCCAGCGCCTCTTCGCCGGGCCCACCGAACACGGCGATCCGGCCGCCGGGCCACGGCCCGTCCGGTCCGGTCAGGCGCAGGGCCAGTTCGGCGAAGCGATCCGCGGGCCATATCTTGCCCTGCCAGTTGGCCGTCGGTCCCAGTCCGAGAACGGGCGCGCCCTCGCCGACCATCGCAGCGCCCGCCGCGGCGTGGCGCGCATTGCTCCAGAGGCGGGGCGCAGGCGGCGTCTCCAGGCCATACCAGCGCCCCAGCGAAACGACGCGGTGGCCTTCGCCCGCCTTGCGCCGGACACGCTTGATGCGCCCACGCAGGACATGGGTCATGGGCGAGGAACGCAGGTCGACGATCTCGTCCCAGCGGGTCGAGACGGTTTCCTGCCACAAGGCGCGCCAGTGTCCGGCCCAGGGCCGCTTGCGCAGGGCAATGACCCTGCGCAGGCCGGGCAGACACTCAAAGATGTCGGCGGCCACGGCACCGCAGGCCACCGTCACCTGCACCTCGGGCTCCCGCTCGACCAGATGGCCCAGCAGGCCGGTCGACAGCACGGCATCGCCCAGCCGGTTGGAGGTGATGAAAAGGAGCTGCAAGGGACGGTTGGGGGCCTGCCGCCGTCAGACAGCAAGCGCCTCGAACTCGGCGGCGGCATCATCCCAGGAGCGCCCGCGCTGCATGTCGACGGCATCCTTGGAGCGACCGCGATAGACGAGATCTTCCTTCAGGCAGAGCACGGCGCAGTTGGCGAAAGCCTCGTCGTCGGGCGTCAGGAAGCCGCTGCGGCCGTCGACGATGCGCTCGGCTGCCGCACCCTGGCGGCGCGTGACGCCGGGCAGGCCCACCGCCTGGGATTCGGCGAGCGTAAAGGCAAAGGGCTCACCCATGCCGCCGGGATAGAGATGGGCGCGGGCGCGGCGGTACTCCTCGGCCATGTCGTGGTCGGGCATCGGCCGGCGCACACGCACGCCCTGCCCCGCCCCGGCCTCGATGCGCTGCCAGAGGTCACGCAGTTCCTCGGGCACCCGCTGTCCCTTGGTCCCGGCGAGCAGCGAGCCGGAGAAGATGTGCAGTTCCGCACCCTTGATGAGAGGCTCGATCCGGCCGCACCACAGGGAAACCAGCCACTCCATGTCCATGCGCGGATGAGTCGTCACCAGGGCGCGCGGCGGCCAGTAGCCCGCGGGTTTGTCGGCCGCGCGATAGACCTCGGCGACACCGGGCTGGATGACGACGGCATTGGCATCGTCTTCGCGCCAGGTCGCGCGGTGATTCGCACCCATGAACACCAGCCGGGCATCGCCCGCCCGGGCCAGCGCCTGGGGCGCATCGCCGCGCAGCAGAACCTGGCCCGGTGTGGTCACCCACAGGGCGCGCCGTGTCGCGGGGATCGTTTCCAGCAGCGCAGGGTTGCGCAGGGCGACCAGCAGATCGGCCTTTTCCGGCCGTTCGCCGCCCTCCAGCGGGCGCCAGGCGACGCCGCGGTGGTCGCGCGGGGCCTCGCAGCGGTTGAGCACCGTTACCTGGTGCCCCCGCGCGGCCATGGCCTCGGCCAGATAGACAAGCCCCTTCTGGGCCCCGCCCATGGGCTCGTCCCGGGGCGTCAGACCGTCGAAGGGAAAGGAATCGTCGATGAAGATCACGTTCATGGCGCCGGTTTATAGGGTGCCGCCGCCTCTGCGCCAAGCACCTGCCCTTGTTCCGCGTGCCCGGCAGGCCCACTCTATGGGAATGACAGCCAATCGCATCATCCCGCTCACCGACCGTGGCGTGCTTGCCATCCACGGCCCGGAGACCCGCAGCTTCCTGCAGGGCATCATCACCAACGACATCGCCAAGGTGGACCGCACCCGCTCCATCTACGCGGCGCTGCTGACGCCCCAGGGCAAGTTCCTGTTCGATTTCATCCTGCACGACGACGGCGGCGACGGAGTCCTCCTGGAAGCCCAGGCCGACCGGCTGGGCGACCTTGCCCGCCGCCTGACCATGTACAAGCTGCGCAGCAAGGCCGTGATCGAGGATGTGTCGGCTTCCATGGCCGTCACGGCCCTGATCGGCGGTGACGGCCCTGCGGCGGCCAAGCTCTATCCCGGGGCCGGAAACGCCTGGCGCAACGGCGATACGGTCGCGTGCATCGATCCCCGTCTCGCCGCGCTGGGTGTACGTATCGTGCATCCCGCCGCCACGCCGCTTGCCCGCGACGGCTTTGCGCCGGGCACCCTGGAGGACTACCAGGCACACCGTCTGGCCCTTGCGGTACCCGAGGGCGGCAGCGACGTGCTGGTCGAGAAGTCGTTCATCCTGGAAAGCAATTTCGAGGAACTGAACGCCGTCGATTTCAACAAGGGCTGCTACGTCGGCCAGGAACTGACCGCGCGCACCAAGTTCCGCGGCACCATCCGGCGTCGCCTCTTCGGCGTCACCGCCGAGGGCGCCCTGCCCCCGCCCGGCACCCCGATCACCGCCGGCAGTGCCGAGATCGGCGAGATGCGCAGTGCGCGCGACGGCATCGGCATCGCGCTGATCCGCACCGACCGGCTGGAGGAAGCCGGCGCCGATACGCCCCTGCATGCGGGCGACGTGACCATCACGGCGCACAAGCCCGCCTGGGCCGCGTTCTGAGGTGCTTCAGCCGGAATTCCCGCCCGTGAAGAAGGCGGCGGCCTCCCCCGGCGGCAACGGCCGTCCGAAGAAATAGCCCTGCCCGACATCGCAGCCGATACCGGCCAGGATCGCCTCCTGTTCGGCGGTCTCGATGCCCTCGGCCACGGTCGAGAGACCCAGGCTCTGACCCAGGGCGAGAATCGCCTTGATCACCGAGAGAGCCTCATCGCTCGACCCCAGTTCTGAGACGAAAGCGAGATCGATCTTCAGCGTGTCGACCGGCAGGCGACGCAGGTAGCTCAGCGAGGAATAGCCGGTACCGAAGTCGTCAACGAAGATGGCGATGCCGAGCGCCTTGAGCTCACCCAGAACCCGCTTGCTCAGTTCGAAATCGTCCATCATCGCGGTTTCCGTGATCTCCACGGCGATCTTTCCGCTGGCACCGGGATATTCCTCGAAGAGCGCCGCGACGCTCTCCACGAAACTCGGATCGTAGAGCTGGAGCACGGAGACGTTGACCGAGGCGTAGCCGGGGGCCGTTCCGGCATCGACCCAGGCCTGCATCTGCCGGCAGGCCTCGGCGAAGACCCAGCGGCCGATCTCGTTGATGTGGCCGGCCTGCTCGGCGATGGGAATGAAGCGGCCCGGCGATACCGGACCGAGCTCGGCATTGTTCCAGCGCAGCAGGGCTTCGACGCCGACCATGCACCCGGTCGCGAGGTTCTTGGTGGGCTGATAGTGCAGTTGGAACTCGCCGCAGGCGATCGCCCGGCCGAGATGATGTTCGATCTGCCAGCGCTCGCGGGCCTCGACGCTGAGCCGGGTCGAATGAAAGGCAATGGCGCCGACACGCCCGTGGCCCACGCTGTCGACCGCCAGCATGGCCGCCTGCATCAGGGCGGAGGGGGACTCGCCGTCCTCGGGGAAGCTCGCCACGCCGACGTTGTATTCAACGAGGATTTCCTGGCTGCCGAAGATGAAGTGGGTGGGCAGCTCCGCGAACATCGACTCGATGCGCGCAGCCAGGGTCTGGGGCTCCCGGTCCGGGGGGAGCAGGACGAGGAAGGTGTGTTCGCCCGAACGGCCGACCACCGCGTCGTCGGGCGCCGCAGCGCGCAGGGACCGGGCCATGCTCTTGAGCACGAAGTCGCCGGCACTGTGACCGAAACGCTTGATCCGTTGTGCCAGCGATAGCATCTGGACCTTGATGAGCGGCACCATGGCGCCCGAAGCGGCAGCCTCCTCGATGAGACGCTCGGAGCAGCGCAGCATCTCCACCCTGTTGGGCAGTCCGGTGAGGCTGTCGTGGAAGGCGAGATTGCGGATCTCCCTGTCCTTGTCGAAGTTGGTGAGCGCGAAGCCGATGTCGCCGGCGATCTCGCGCACCAGCGCCATGCCTGCCTCGTCCAGCCATACGGCCTCGTCGATCGTGGCGATGTTGAGCGCGCCGAACACCGCGCCGCCCCGTTCGATCGGATAGCCGATGTAATGCCCGCGGTTGTCCGGCGCGTTCACCCTGTCGGGCGTCAGGCCCACCAGCTCGCCATCGTCGAGGGAGGCCACCAGCCGGTTTCCGTTGGTCAGGGCGAGCCTGCGCTTCTCTCCTCCGCCGATGCGGGCGCCCGGAACAAGCTCGCCGTTCCCGTCATCGGCGAGGGCGGCGGCCAGCAGGATTTCCTCGTCCGTCGCCTCGAACCGGCTGATCCATGCGGCGTGACCGGCACCGTGGCGTACGATCGCGGCGGTGGCGGCGCGGAACATGCTCTCCTCGTCGTCGGTGTGGACAATCGTCTGGTTGATCGCGCTGAGAACCTCGTAACGCCGGCTCATCTGTTCAACCTTGGCGACATGCTGGGCGACCTCGGCCTCGCGCGCGCCGATGGCATCGGCCATGTCGTTGAACGCGGCGCCGAGTTGGGAGAACTCCCCGACATCGGCCTCGGCAGGCGCCCTGGTCGTGCGGTCGTTGCGCGCCAGACGATTGGCCGCTTCGACCAGATTCTTGATCGGCCGCAGCACCTTGCGCCGCAGCAGCGCGAAGGTGAGGCCGGCCATCAGCAGCGAGCCGCCGATCAGCAGGCCGATGTTGATGAGGAAGGAACGGTTGACCGCCGCGAAGGCATCCGACAGCGGCAGCCCGACCGCCACCCGCAGGCGTACCCCGCTCGGACCGCTCCAGATCGGCGCGATGCCGTAGAGCCGCGCTACGCCGTCCAGGTCGTCGATCTCGACGACGACGGGCGTCTCACCGGCGGCCAGGATGGCATCGCCCAGCGCCGATCCGGCAATCGAGCGGCCAACCCACTCCTGCCCGGGTGTCGCGGCCAGCACATCACCGTCGTCATCCACCACCCAGGCGCGGGCCTCCTCGGGAAGGTTGTTGCTGCGCAGACGCGCGCCCAGCCACACGATGTCGAGTGCGCCATAGACCACCCTCTGAATCCGCGTATGCCGGTAGTTGAGCACCGGAAAGGCGAAGTTCAGCGCCGGCTTGCCCGTGATCCGTCCGACCTGATAGTCACCGATACCAAACTCGAACGCGGCTTGCGCTTCGCGGAAGTAGGAGCGATCGGCGAGATTGACCGGTCCCGTCACCGGCAAGGCGCTGCACAATACGTTGCCCTCGGCATCGGTGACGCCAAGGTTCGTGTAGATCGTGCTGGCAAGCATGACATCGCGCAGGGTGGCGCTGCAGACACGTTCGTCCCCGATGGAAACGTCAGGTGTATGCGCCAGCACGAACAGCGACTGTCGTACGTTGGCGATCAGCCTCTGCTGCGAAAGGTTGGCAATCTCGGCGAGACCGGCGACACGCTCCTCGGCCACCCGATAGCTGTCTCCGCGCGCCGAAAGAAAGCCGATCACAATGACGATCAGTATGGGCGCAAATGCCAGCACCAGCAGCAGGCCGATGGTTTGCCGCAACGTACGCGGAAACCCTCCGGTTTTCATGATCCGGTCATCACGAACCCAACGCGGAACGCGCTCCCCCCATCGCCGCCGGGTGCCGCAAGCCCTTTCAGGCAGCGCGGATCTGCCGTGACGCGTGTCTCACCCAAGCCGGCTGCGTTATAGCAACAGCATACGCACGCGGATGTGGCGTGGTTCACATTGCCGGGCAGCCGATGACGTGAAGGGCCCAGCCCCTCCGGCAATCGAGCCCGTCAGTCCGCGGCGGCCTCAAGAACGGCAGCCCGGGCTGCGGCCAGACGCGCGATGGGCACACGGAAGGGCGAGCAGGAGACATAATCGAGGCCCGTCGCCTGACAGAAGGCGATGGAGGCGGGGTCGCCGCCGTGTTCGCCGCAGATGCCGAGCTTGAGGCCCGGACGCACCGCCCTGCCCCGTTCGGCGGCGATGGAGATCAGCTCGCCCACGCCCTCGGTATCGAGGCTGATGAAGGGGTCGATGGCGAAGACGCCCTCACGCAAATACTTCTCCAGGAAGCGGCCGGAATCGTCGCGGCTGATGCCCCAGGTGGTCTGGGTCAGGTCGTTGGTGCCGAAGCTGAAGAACTCGGCGCTCTGCGCGATGTCGCCGGCGCGCAGGGCGGCGCGCGGCAGCTCGATCATGGTGCCGACCATGTACTTCGGGTCGCCCCCGGTCTCGCCGCGCACGGCTTCGGCCACGGCCTCGATGCGCTCGCGGATGAAGTCGAGCTCGCGGCGGGTGGCGACGAGCGGCACCATGATCTCCAGCAGCACGGCCTCGCCGGTGGCGCGTTCGGCCTCGATGGCGGCCTCCAGGATGGCGCGGGCCTGCATCTCGTAGACCTCCGGATAGGAGATGCCGAGGCGGCAACCGCGGTGACCGAGCATCGGATTGAGTTCGCGCAGGGAGCCGGCGCGGATGCGCACGCGCTCGACGTCGGCACCCATGTGATGGGCCAGTTCCTCCAGCTCTTCGTCGCTGGTCGGGAGGAACTCGTGCAACGGCGGATCAAGCAGGCGGATGGTAACCGGCAGACCCGCCATGATGCGGAACAGCTCGACGAAATCGGCACGCTGCATCGGCAGGATGCGGTCGAGCGGCGCCTGCCGGCCGGCGGGATCCTCGGCCATGATCATCTCGCGCACGGCAATGATGCGCTCGTCCTCGAAGAACATGTGCTCGGTGCGGCACAGGCCGATGCCCTCCGCGCCGAACTCGCGCGCCTTGGCGGCGTCCTGGGGCGTCTCGGCATTGGCGCGCACCTTCAGGCTGCGCAGGTCGTCGGCCCAGGCCATCAGGGTGGCGAACTCGTCGGAGAGCTCCGGCTCGATGGTCGGCACCTCGCCCAGGATCACCTCACCGGTGGAGCCGTCGATGGTGATGGTCTCGCCGCGCTCGACCGTGATGTCGCCGACGCTGAAGCGCCCGCCCGCCGTGTCGACGCGGATCGCGCCCGCGCCGGTGACGCAGGGGCGGCCCATGCCGCGCGCCACAAGGGCGGCGTGGCTGGTCTGGCCGCCGTGGCGTGTCAGGATGCCGCGGGCGGCGTGCATGCCGTGGATGTCCTCGGGGCTGGTCTCCGGGCGCACCAGGATGCAGGCCTTGCCTTCGGCACCGGTGGCCTGGGCGTCGTCGGCGGTGAAGACGGCGATGCCGGAGGCGGCACCGGGCGAACCCGGCAGGCCGCGCGCGATGACCTTGCGCGGCGCCTTGGGGTCCGGCACGGGATGCAGCAGGCGGTCGAGGTCCTTCGGGTCGATGCGGCAGACCGCCTCGGCCCGCGTGATGAGGCCTTCGTTCGCCATGTCGACGGCGATCTTGAGCGCGGCCTGGATGCCGCGCTTGGCGCCGCGCGTCTGCAGCATGAACAGGCGGTCGCGCTCGATGGTGAACTCGACATCCTGAACGTCGCGGTAGTGCTGCTCCAGCTTCTCGTTGATCGCCATCAGCTCGGCAAAGGCCGCCGGCATGGCTTCCTCGAGCGACTGCAGCGCGTCCTCGCTGCCCGCGGCGCGGCGGATCGGGCGCGGCGTGCGGATGCCCGCGACCACGTCCTCGCCCTGGGCGTTGATCAGGAACTCGCCGAAGACCTCGCGCACGCCGTTGTCGGGATTGCGCGTGAAGGCGACGCCCGTGGCGCAATCCTCGCCCATGTTGCCGAAGACCATGGCCTGGATGTTGACCGCGGTGCCGAGGTCGTGGGGGATGCCGTGAATGTCGCGGTAGTCGACCGCGCGCTGGTTGTGCCAGGACTGGAACACGGCATCGACCGCACCCCAGAGCTGCTCGGCGGGGTCCTGCGGGAAGGGCTTGCCGAGGCGATCCTCGACATGGGCGCGGTAGCGCTTGACCAGTTCCTCAAGGCCGTCGGCGGAGAGCTTGGAATCCTCGTAGACCCCCTCCTCGTCCTTGACGACATCGAGGATGTCCTCGAACTCGGCGTGGTCGAGCTCCAGCACCACGTTGGAATACATCTGGATGAAACGGCGGTAGCTGTCCCAGGCGAAACGGCGGTCGCCGCTGTCGGTCGCCAGGCCAGAGACGGTCTCGTCGTTGAGGCCGAGGTTCAGCACCGTATCCATCATGCCGGGCATGGAGACCGGCGCGCCGGAGCGTACGGAGACGAGCAGCGGCTTGGCGGCATCGCCGAAGCGACGGCCGACATGGGCCTCGACCTCGGCAAGGGCGGCCTCGACCTGCGGGCGCACGCCCTCGGGCAGCTTGCGCCCGGCCTTGTAGAAGGCGGTGCAGGCATCGGTGGTGATCGTGAAGCCCGGCGGCACCGGCAGGCCGAGGTTCGCCATCTCGGCAAGGTTGGCGCCCTTGCCGCCCAGCAGGGCCTTCATGCTCGCGTCGCCGTCGGCCTTGCCGCCACCGAAACCGTATACCCAGCGTGTCATCGTTCCATCTCCAAACGCCTGCGGCCCGCATGATGCGGACGCAGACAAGCAACCCTCATGCCCGCCTAGCCCTCGATACGCGCGAAATCGGCGACTTGATCGAGTGTCGCACGAATGGCCGAGAGCAGGCGCAGGCGATTGGACCGCAGCGCCGGATCATCGGCATTGACCGTGACATGGTCGAAGAAGGCGTCGACCGGCTGGCGCAGTTTGGCAAGCGCCTCCATCGCGCCAGCGTAGTTCTCATTGTCGAGAAGCGGCATGGCATGGGCATTCACAACGGATAGCGCATCAATCAACGCACGCTCTTCGTCCTGCCCAATGATGTCGGATTGCCAACTACCATCGTAGCTAAGGCCGTCCTTCTTTTCCTCGATACGCACGATGTTGGCCGCGCGCTTGTAGGCCGCCAGCAGGTTGGCGCCGTCCTCGGAAGCGACGAACCCTTGCAGCGCCTCAACACGGGCGAGCACGCGCACCAGATCGTCGTCGCCCAGGGCAAAGACCGCATCGACCAGATCGTGGCGCACGCCCTGCTCGCGCAGATGGACCTTCAGGCGGTCGGCGAAGAAGGCGAGCAGGCCGTCGCAGGCCGGTCCGACCGCGGCCTCTAGATCGGTGTGTTTCAGCGTTTCGAAGCCGCCATGGACGATCTGGTCGCCCGCCGATTGCACGAACAGCGGGCGCAAACGCAGCCGCAGGCCGTTCTCCAGGATCAGGCGGATGACGCCCAGGGCGGCGCGGCGCAGGGCATAGGGGTCGCGCGAACCGGTCGGCTTCTCGTCGATGGCGAAGAAACCGGCGAGCGTGTCGATCTTGTCGGCAAGCGCCACGGCGACGCTGACCGGCGCGGTCGGGCAGGCATCCGACGGCCCCTGGGGTGCGTAATGCTCGCCCGTGGCGGCGGCCACGGCGGGATCCTCGCCATCGGCGCGGGCGTAGTAGCCGCCCATGACGCCCTGCAGTTCCGGGAACTCGCCGACCATCTCGCTGGTGAGATCGGCCTTGGCCAGACGCGCCGCGCGGCGGGCGAGATCGCCGTCGCAGCCCGGAATGAACTGCGCCAGATGCCCGGCCAGCCGCTCGACGCGTTCGACCTTCTCGCCCAGCGTGCCGAGCCTGGCGTGGAAGACGACCTTGTCGAGATCGGGAACACGGCTCTCCAGGGTGCGCTTGCGGTCCTGGTCCCAGAAGTGGCGGCCGTCGGACAGGCGGGCGGCCAGCACCCGCTCGTTGCCGGCCACGACCACGGCGCCGTCCTC
>CALLQH010000135.1 GCA_938014945.1 uncultured bacterium
CCTTGCAGAACGCCTGGAGTAACACGCCCATGTTCCTGTTTGCCCGCCCCCTGGCCCTGCTGCGGCTGTGCGGCCTTGCCGGCTGCCTGCTGTGGTTTGCCGCGGGTGGCGTGCTGGCCCAGGACGGCCGCTTCGACCATGGCGTGCTCTGGCGCCTCGATCCGCCGGATGGCGGCAGGGAGAGTTATCTTCTGGGCACCATGCATGTCGCCGATCCGCGCGTGCTCGACATCCCCGAACCGGTGCGCGAGGCCCTGGCGACAAGCGATACCGCCGTCTTCGAGGTCATCGACAGCATGCCCGAACAGCAGGCCGTGGCCGCCATGATGTTCTACGGCGACGGGCGCAATCTCCAGGAGGTACTGGGCGAGGAGCTCTGGCAGCAGACCCTGGCGGTCGCCCGGCCCTATGGCCTTACCTCCCCCCTCGTGCGCCGCTACAAGCCCTGGGGCCTGCTTGTGATGCTTTCGATCCCCGTGGAACACATGCGCGCGATGATGAGCAACGGCGTCGTGCTCGATACCCTGCTGCAGCAGGAAGCCGCCGCAGCGGGCAAGCAATTGCGTGGTCTTGAGACCGCGACAGAACAGATCGAGGTCTTCGACGATCTTCCCGAGGAGGATCAGATCGCCCTGCTGCGCTCCCTGGTGGAGAGCAAGGAGGAGAACGATCTCGCCTTCGAGATGATGCTGCGTTTCTATCTGGAACGCGATCTGGCGGGTATCGTCAGCGTCGACGAGGCGCTGGAGGATTCTCAGGAGGCCGCGCTCGTCGCCCGTTTCATGGAGCGCCTGAAGACCCGGCGCGATGCCAACATGTTCGAACGCCTGCAGCCGATGCTGGAGGATGGTGGGTTGTTCATCGCCGTCGGCGCCCTGCACCTGACCGGTCCGGACGGCCTGCTGGAGCGTTTCGCCGGCGCGGGTTACACCCTCACTGCCGTTTACTGATTTCCCTTTTGCCCAGTCAGGAGCCCGCCATGGCCCGCGACGACCGCACCATCGTCAACATCTTCGAAGCGCCGTTTGCGCCCTACGACATGGAAGGGCCCCTGCAGGAGGACATGAGCGTGCTGGAGGTGAGCTACAGCCGGGAGAGCCAGCGCGGCATCTACGTCATCCGCATGGAACCCGGCGCCGTCACCATCCCCCACACCCACGGCAGTTGGGAGGAATACCTGATCCTGGAGGGAGAACTGATCGAGAGCGACGGCACGGTACTGAAAAAGGGCGATTTCACGAGCTACCAGCCCGGCAGCCACCACAACAGCCGCACCGAGACCGGCTGCCTGCTGGTCGGCTTCGACTGGGACAAGCCCCGGACCGGAACTTAGGCCAGCAGGCGACCCAGTTCGGGAAAGACCAGCAGCAGGTAGAGCGCCAGCGCCAGCGCCGGCCCCAGGGGGAACTCCGCGCCCCGCCCGCCGGCACGCCAGACCAGGGCCAACAGGGCGCCGCCGCCGCCGCCCAGGATCAGAAACATCGGCGCGGGGGCAAGGCCGAGCCACAGACCGGCAACGGCCAGCAGCTTCACATCCCCCAGACCGAACCCCTCGCGCCCCCGCAGCAGGCGGAAGCTCCAGCGCACCGCCAGCCCCGCGCCGCCCAGGACCAGCACGCCCAGGGCCATGTCGAGCGCCGCAGCCGCCGGGTCTGCCGCGGTCAGCCTCCAGGCGATGCCGAGCACGGCTGCGGCAGCCTGCAGGGGATCGGGCAGCCAGCCCTGCTCCAGGTCGACCGCACTCATGGCGACCAGAACAACCGACAGGGCGGCAAGCAGAACAAAGGAAAGATCAAGCCCGCCCGAGACCCACCATGCGCCAAGGAAGGCGACGGCACAGGCGAGTTCGATGGCGGGATAACGTCGGCCGATGGGCGCGGCGCAATGGCGGCAGCGCCCGCGCTGCAGGGCCCAGGACAGCAGCGGTACCAGATCGCGTACGGTCAGGGTCGCCTTGCAGGACGGACAGGCCGAACGGCGGCCCAGAACGTCGCCGCCGTGCGCCATGCGATGGGCGAGCATGGTGGCGAAGCTGCCGAAGACCAGACCCAGGACACCGGCCAGCATCGCGCCGGGCCAGCCGGCCGCCGCCTCCACGCCCTCAGCCCTCCACCATGCAGACCATGGGCATCGGGCGGCAGTGGCGCAAACGCCACACCAACGAACCCGATTCTTCCATGAGTCTCATATGCTTGGTTCCATTTGTTTAGATTCTGATATATACACAAGGAACAACCGTTGCGGAAGGGAGACGCGCGATGGGCGCGCGCCGTCGGGTTTCCATGCTTGGACATCGTTGCGTCAATCGCTGCGCGCAGGCGTTGCTTGCCCTGGCGTTCGCCTTGTCGCTGGCGTCCTGCGACGCGCCGCTGGGCGATTACCAGGATCCCGCAGCCGACCTGACGCGCGACGATTTCGAGAACATGCTGGGTTCCTCGAACATCGCCGCCCAGCCGCAGCCCGAGGCCGAGGCTCCGCCCATTCCCGATCTGGTGCCGACCCTCGTCGCTCCCGTGCCGCCCTCGACCGCAGAGGACCGGCTGGTCTCGATTTCCGTCACCGACACCGTGCCCATCCGTTCGGTGCTGCTTGAGCTCGCGCGCGCCGCCGAGGTCGACCTCGAGCTCGACGCCGACATCGACGGCGGCATCATCTTCACCGCCCACAACAAGCCCTTCATTGAGGTCGTCGACCGCATCGCCAACATGGCGAACCTGCGCTATTCGTTCAAAAACGGCGTGCTGCGGGTGGAACTCGACCGGCCCTATCACCGCACCTACCGCATCGACCAGATCGCCGCCCTGCGCGACAGCGCCTCCTCGATCGACATCTCGACCGATGTGTTTTCTGCGGTCGGCGACTCCCAGACCAGCAACGGCTCGGCCGCCTCGATCAACCAGAGCTCGACCGGCGACTTCTACACCGAGCTTGAAGACAATATCCGCCAGATCCTCGTCAACACGACACCCAGCATCGACATCCAGGAGATCCAGCTCGCCTCCACCCAGAGCGACACGGAAACCGATGCGGCCGCGACGACCACGACCGACGATACGGAAGCCTTCAGCCTGCACCGCCAGGGCGGCCTGCTCTCGGTCTACGCCACCCAGCGCCAGCACCGGGAAATCCAGGATTACCTGCTGGAACTGCTGCGGCAGGTCTCCAGCCAGGTCCTGGTCGAGGCCAAGGTGCTGGAGGTCAACCTCAACGACGAGTTCCGCAGCGGCATCAACTGGGCCGCGGTCGCCGACGCCCTGCGCGGCACGGTGACGGCGGCAGTCACGACCGGCAGTTCGCTCTTTGCCCAGGGCGGCGATGTCGTGGGCGTTGCCTACAACGGCACCGACGTCAACGGCGTGCTCTCCCTGATCAGCCGCTTCGGCACGACCCGGACGCTGGCCAACCCGCGCCTTGCCATCGGCAACAACCAGCCTGCGATCCTGAAGGTGGCCCAGAACCAGGTCTACTTCACGATCACCTTCGAGGAAGAGACGACCGATTTCGGTACGACGCAGACCTTCGACAGCCAGCTCAACACCGTGCCGGTGGGTCTGGTCATGGTGGTGCAGCCCTCGATCAACCTGGAGGAAGACACCGTTACCATGAGCCTGCGGCCGACCCTGTCGCGCATCATCGGCTTTGTCGACGATCCGGCCGTGTCGCTGGCCTCCAACAACACCGTCGTCTCCCAGGTTCCCATCACCGAAGTGCGCGAGATGGATTCCATCGTTTCTGCGCATTCCGGCGAAGTGGTCATCATGGGCGGCCTGATGCAGGAGATTTCTGCCAACGACAGCGCCGGCGTGCCCGGCTTCCAGGACGTTCCCTGGGTCGGCAACCTGTTCAAGTCGAACGATGACGACCGAGAGGTGATCGAACTGGTCATCTTCCTGAAGGCGACCATCGTGGAGGCGCCGGTGCCTGACTCGGCGGACATCGACCTCTATTCGACCTTCGCTATCGACCCCCGTCCCCTCACCTTCTAAAGTCCGGGCGAGCGCCAGGTTTCCAGGGGGCAAGGAGCAGGCGTCGTGCTGGTGACATTCCGCTACATCGTGCTGACGGCCGTCCGCGACCGCCTGATGGTGGGGCTGTCCCTGGCCTTGCTGGGGGCGGTGCTGATCGCGGCCTTTCTCGGCGAATCCACGCTCATGGAACAGCGCCAGACCGCGCTGACCTTCGCGGGTTTCAGCACCCGGCTGATCATGGTCGTCGGCCTGATCCTGTTCGTCTGCTTCAACATGCAGCGCAGCTTCGAAAACCGCGAAGTCGACCTGATGCTCTCGCGCCCGGTCTCGCGCACACAATACGTGCTGATCACCTGGGCCGGCTTCAGCGGCGTTGCCCTTTTCATGGCGCTGATCGCCGTGGTGCTGCTCCCGCTCGCGGGCATGCCGCCGGCGGGCGCACTGGGGCTGTGGGCGATAAGCCTGCTGCTGGAAGCCCTGCTGGTGGTCGCCGTGGCGCTCTTCTTTTCGCTTTCCCTGCGTTCGGCGGTCGCCTCGGCGATGGCCAGTTTCGGCTTCTATCTGGTCGCGCGCATGAGCGGCTTCCTGCTCGGCGTCGTGCAGGCCGACTGGAAATCCACGGCCACGGAGGCCCTGGGCAGCACGATCGCCAACGCAATCTATGTCGTGGGCCTGGTGATGCCGCGCCTGGATCTGTTCGGCCAGACCTGGTGGCTCTCCTACGGCGATACGCAGGGCGATGCGCTGATCACGGTCCTTGCCCAGGCTGCGGTCTATCTGCCCCTGCTGCTGGGTGCCGCGGTCTTCGACTTTCGCCGGCGACGCTTCTGACATGACCCCTTCGCGGGCCAACCTTGCCTTTCTGGTCGTGATTCTGACCGCCCAGCTGCTGCTTGGCCTGAGCCTGCTTGACCGGCAGGCTTCGCGTCCGGCGCTGACACCTCCCCCATCCCGCGCCGTGGCCCTGGCCGGCGCCCTGGGCGACAGCGAATTCTTCTTTCGCAGCGGCGTGATGAAGATGCTCAACGTCGGCGTCACCGGAGGCACCCTGGTGCCGATGCGCGAGCTCGACTATGCCGACCTGACCGGCTGGTTC
>CALLQH010000136.1 GCA_938014945.1 uncultured bacterium
GCATCGTTGCCGATGACGCGGGACCCCTGCACACGCTCGATGACGCCACGCTGCAGATCCTGGTCTGGCCGACGACGCCCGAGGCCGGTGAACAGGCGGTGATGGGAATCTGGGACAGCCGCAACAAGGCGGGTTTCCTGCTTTCCGTAGGCCCCGAGGGCGCGGCAATCACCACCGGCGACGGCAAGACCATCAGCCGCGTGGCCACCGGCGCGCCACTGGTGGCGCGCGAATGGTATCTGCTGGCCGCAAGCCACGACGCGGTCAACGGTATGCTGCGCATCGCGCAGCATCCGCTCAACCGCGACGGGCGCGGCGATCGCCCCTGTGGCGCCGTTGCGGACAAGGCCGTCGCGCCCCGGGCGGATGCCGGGACACCCTTCATGGTGGGTGCGGCCTGGGGCGGCCCGGGCAATGCCGACGGTCTGGTCCCGGCGCAGTGCTTCAACGGCAAGGTCGAGGCGCCCCGTGTGCTGCGCCACTACGAAACCGATCTTGCCGGCCTCAACGAGGCAGGCAGCATCGCGCCTCAGGCGCCGGGGGTAGCGCTGGCCTGGGACTTCAGCCGGGCGATGACCGGCCTGCGTGTCGAGGATGTCTCCGGCAACGGCCGCCACGGGCGCACCGTGAACCTGCCGACCCGCGCCATGACCGGCCACAACTGGACCGGCGACGAACACGACTGGCGCCATGCGACCGAGCAGTACGGCGCCATCCACCTGCACGACGATGATGTCGGCGATGCCGGATGGCGGGAAACCGCGCGCATCACCGTGCCGAAAGACCTGCGCAGCGGCATCTACTGCGTGAAGCTCTCGGGCGGCGGCCACGAGGACATGCCGCCCGTCGTCGTCCAGCCCGCGCGCGGCGGGGCCACGGCCGACATCGCGTTCCTGTCCTCCACTGCGACCTACCAGACCTACGCCAATTACCACCACGGCATGGACGATGCCGGTGCGGAGATGCGTTCGGCCAGCGCCACGATCCTGTCGCCCTCGGACGTCCACCTCTTCGAGCATCGCGAGCTCGGCCATTCGCCCTACGACACCCACAGCGACCTCAGCGGCGTGACGGTGGCCAGCGCACGCCGGCCCATGCTCGGCTACCGTCCGAAGGCCGGGCTGTGGAGCTTCAACGCCGACACCCACATCACCGCCTGGCTCGACGACTGCTGCTTTGCCTGGGACGCGATCAGCGATCATGCCCTGCATGACGAGGGCCTTGCCCTGCTTGCGCCCTACAAGGTGGTCGTCACGGGCACCCACCCGGAATACTGGTCAAGCGCCATGTGGCAGGCCATGACCGCCTTTCTCGATGGCGGCGGCCGCCTGATGTATCTGGGCGGCAACGGCTTCTACTGGCGCATCGCCTTCCACCCGGAGTTTCCCGATGCCCTGGAGGTGCGCCGCGCCCATGCCGGCGCGCGCTACTGGATCGCCGAACCCGGCGAGTACCACATGGCCTTCTCGGGCGAACTGGGCGGTCTGTGGCAGCGCATCGGCACCGCACCGCAGAAGCTGGTCGGCATCGGCACGGTGGCGACGGGCTTCGATTCCTGCGGCTGGTACGAGCGCCTTCCCGACAGCAGCAATCCCCGCGCCTCCTGGATCTTCGAGGGCGTCGGCGAGGACGAGCGGATCGGCGACTTCGGCCAGCTCGGCGGCGCCGCGGGCCTGGAGCTCGACTGGATCGACCGCACCCTGGGCACGCCTGCCCATTGCCTGCGCCTGGCCAGCTCCACCGGCCATTCGCACCAGTATCTCCAGACCATCGACACCATGACCTTCAACCACACCGCGGTCGCCGCACCGGTCAATCCGGCGGTGCGCGCCGACATGGTGTTCTTCGAGACGGCGGGCGGCGGTGCCGTCTGGTCCACCGGTTCCATCGCCTGGGCCGCGAGCCTGGCTGCCGACGGCTACGACAACAACGTGGCGCTTATCACGGGCAACGTGCTGCGCCGCTTTTCCGACCCAACCCCGTTCGAACAAGGGAACTGAAGACCATGAAGAAGCTGCTGGGCTATTGCGACGAGATCAGTGTCCGCCCGGGCCAGGAGATCAACTTCAAGGTTTCCAGCGAGGACGCCGGCAAGTTCCAGCTCGACATCGTCCATGTCCGCTGCGGAGACGACACGCCGGGCGGCCCCGGCCTGAAGGAGACGGTGGTCAAGGCGGCCGTCAACGGCAGCTATCCCGCGCGGTACCAGTGGACCCAGGTCGGCAGCTTCGTTGCGGTCGAAAACGCAGCACCCTTCGCCCTGGAGAGTTTCACCCTGCAGTGTTTCGTGTGGCCGACCCTGCTGGAGAAGCCCGAGCAGGCGCTGATGGGCGCGTTCAACGTCGCCGACAAGGCCGGCTACATGCTGGGCATCGAGAACGGCGAGGCTGTCCTCAAGATCGGCGACGGCAAGAGCGTCGAGACGCTGGCTTCGGGCGTCGCGATGGACGAGCGGCGCTGGTACTTCGTCGCCGCCAGTTTCGATGCCGCGACCGGCAAGGCCTACCTGGTGCAGGAGCCGCTGCTGCGCTACGCGGGCGACCGCGGCAAGGCGACGGTCGAGAGCACCATGAAGGTGCGCCCCGGCAGCGGCGGGCGTTTCCTGATCGCGGCCTGCAACGACCGGCGCGAGGGCGAGGTGGTCGCCACCGCCCATGCCAACGGCCGCATCGACGCGCCCACCGTGACGCGCCGCGCCCTTTCGCGCGCCACCATGGAGCGGCTGAAGCCCCGCAGCGTACCGCGCGATGTCGCCACCGACGTCGTCGCCATGTGGGACTTCAGCAAGGAGATGGACGGCGTCATCGCCCATGACGTCTCGGTCAACCGCAACCACGGCGCCATCGTCAACATGCCGACACGGGCGACCAAGGGCTGGAACCACGACGGCAGCGAGATGGTCTGGACCCACAAGCCCGAGCACTACGGCGCCATCCACTTCCACGACGACGATGTCTATGACTGCGGCTGGGAGACCGACGCCACCTGGACCGTGCCCGACGACCTCAAGAGCGGCACCTATTGCGCGCGCCTGACCCAGGGCGACCAGTGGTTCTACATCCCCTTCTATGTCCGCCCCCACACCGGCAAGCCCAGGGCGCGCCTGGCCCTTCTGATCGCCACGGCGAGCTACTACGCCTACGTGAACAACCACATGCCGATCGGCTGGGGCTCGCTGGGCGAACACGCGGGCAACACCTTCAGCCACCTCGACCAGGTTGACCTGCACCTGCAGATGCACCCCGAGCACGGCCTGTCCATGTACGACAACCACAGCGACGGCTCGGGCGTGGCCTATGCCTCGCGCCTGCGTCCGTTCCTGCACATGGGACCGCGCGACAACCTGTGGCAGTACAACGCCGATACCCACATCACCGACTGGCTGGAGGAAAAGGGTATCGACTTCGACGTCTTCACCGACGACGACATGCATGAGGAAGGCGTCAGCCTGCTCGAGCACTACGACTGCGTCATGACGACGACGCACCCTGAGTACTACACGACCGAGATGATGCACGCCCTGCTCCACTACCAGGACCGCGGCGGCCGTTTCATCTACATGGGCGGCAACGGCTTCTACTGGCGCGTCGCCTTCAATCCGAAGATGCCCGGGGCTATGGAGATGCGCCGCGCCGAGGACGGCATGCGCAGCTGGATCGCCGAGGGCGGCGAGTACTACATGAGCTTCACGGGTGAGCTGGGCGGCCTGTGGCGGCGCAACGGCCTCGCCCCGGAGGCGATCTGCGGCACCGGCTTTGCGGCCCAGGGCTTCAACTACGGCCGCCCCTACCAGCGCACGGAAGCCAGCGAGGATCCCCGCGCCGCGTGGATCTTCGAAGGCATCGGTCGCGACGAGCCGATCGGCGACTTCGGCACCGTCTTCGGCGCCGCGGCGGGCAGCGAGATCGACAGCGTCGACTTCGAGATCGGCACCCCGCCCCACACCCTCGTGATCGCCCAGGCGACGGACTTCGGCGTCGACTTCCACTGGGTGAAGGAGGAGCACCAGCACGCCCACTCGGCGGTCAACGGCGAGAACAACCCCTACGTCGTCTGCGACATGGTGTTCTACGAGACGCCCAACGGCGGCGCCGTGTTCTCCACCAGCTCGATCGCCTTTGCCGGCTCGCTCGCGCACAACAACTACGACAACAACGTCAGCCGCCTGCTGGAGAACGTCGTCACGCGGTTCTGCGATCCCAAACCGATCCCGGCGCCCTGAGCCGGTCAGAACGGCTGGGGCGCGATCGGTTCGCCGCTGATGCGCGTCGAGGGCCGGCCGTCGGTGCCGACCGGCACCTCGCCGTTCAGGGTCACGCGGTAGAACTGACGGTCGAAGTCGGTGGCGAAGATGTCGACCGGGGCAAGATGCGCCGTCGCGCGGTTGTCCCAGAAGGCGACGCTGCCCGGCGCCCAGCGGAAGCGCACGGTGAACTCGGTGGAGACCGCGTGTTCCCACAGCGTCTCGAGCAGCGCGCGGCTCTCGGACGGCGCGAGCCCCACGACCTCCTTCACGAAGCCGGGGCTGACATAGAGCACCTTTTCGCCGGTCTCGGGATGGACGGTGACCAGGGGGTGTTCTGCGGCCAGGTTCCCCGCGCCGACCCTGCGCGCGTAGTCCCCATCGCCTGAGGGCGCATCGAAGCGGTGGATCGCGCGCAGGCCTTCGACGAAACGCTGCATGGGGGCCGACAGACGCTCATAGGCCAGCGCCAGGTTGGTCCACTGGGTGTCGCCGCCGTAGGGCGGCACCGTGACGCCGCGCAGGATCGAGGCCCAGGGCGGATTGATCGCGGCCGTGATGTCGGTGTGCCAGCCGCTCCAGCAGCGCGTGGCGCTGGTACGTCCGTTCTGCGCCGTGCGGTGCTTGGCGATGGAATAGACTTCCGGGTGGCTCTCGTTCGTGCCGAACACGACATGGGCCGGCGTTGGCGCCCCGAAGCGGCGCGCCAGGCGGACATGCGCCTCATGATCAAGCGCCTGGTCGCGGAAGAACACCACCTTCCAGCGCAGCAGAGCGGCGCGCACCGCGGCGACCTCTGCATCGCTCAGTTCACCGGCAAGGTCGATGCCGAAAAGTTCCGCGCCGATGTGAACGGCCATGGGGCGCACCTCGACGGCGCCCTCCCTGATCGCGACCGTGGGTGTTCCCTTCATCGGCTCTACCTCCTTCGGGTCAGTACGCCCGCCCGTCCTTGTGCGTGAACCGGAAATCGCCCTTGCCGTCCGGCTCCAGGTGCAGGTCGATGTCGGGGTAGTGGCAGCGGTCCTCTGCCGACCGGCTGCCGACCTCCAGATAGACCGCATCGGCTTCGCTGCGGTTGATGAGGTGGTGGCCGTCCTGCCGCCCTGCCGGAAAGGCCGCGGCCATGCCCGGCCCCAGCACCTGCTCGCCGGCATCGCTCACCAGCACCAGTTCGCCCGAGACGATCCAGGCGAACTCGTCCTCGTGGCTGTGCCAGTGGCGCTGGGCCGACCATTCGCCCGGGGCCAGGGTGACGAGATTGACGCCGTACTGGGTGAGCCCGCCGGCATCGCCCAGGGCGCGCTTGCGGCGGCCCTCGCAGTTTGCGTCGTAGGGCGCGGGATAGCCGTTGCCGACACGCTCGGGCACGTCGGCGGGATCAATGGCGGGCTTGCGCTGGGTCATGGCTCAGCTTGCCTTCTGGTCGAGGTTGCTGCTGCCGGCGGCCATGCCGCCGTCGGCGAGCAGCGCCGCTCCGGTGATGTAGGTGGCGCGCGGCGAGGCGAGATAGAGGATGACGTCAGCCATCTCCTGCGCCCGCGCGACCCGCTTCAGCGGCGTGTTGGCGCTCATCATGCCGTAGCCGGTCTCGACGTCGCCGCCCATGCGGATCGCCAGGGACTGCAGCATCTCCGTGTCGATGGCCCCGGGCAGCAGGGCGTTGACGCGGATGTCGGGGGCAAACTCGATGGCCATGGCCTTGGTCATGGAAACGACGCCGCCCTTGGAGGCGCAGTAGATCGAGGCTCCGGCAGCCCCCATCACCGCGCGCACCGAGGCGATATTGACGATGGCGCCGCCCTGCTTGCGCAAGGCCGGCAGGGCGTACTTCGTGCAGAAGAACGTGCCCTTCAGATTGGTGTCGACGATCCTGTCCCAGAGCGCCTCGTCAAGATCGCCGACCGGACCACCGCCCCCCGAGCCGGCGTTGTTGACCAGCACATCGAGACCGCCGAGCCCGGCAACAGCAGTCTCGATCAGCGCCTTGCAGCCCGCCGCCGTTGCCGTGTCGCCCGGTGCCGCAATCGCGCGATCGCCCGCGCCCAGTTCTTTCAGCGCCCGGGCCACCGATTCCGCGCTGCGGCCGTTGACCGCGACGCTCGCCCCGGCGGCGAGAAAGCTCTCGACCGCGGCGCGGCCAATGCCGCGCGTGCCGCCGGTGACCAGTACCTTGCGATCCTTGAATTCCATCATCGGTGTCCTTGCTGCTGCGTTCCTTCCAGCACCATGCGCTCGCGCCGGTAGGGAACATCGGGGTTGGTCTCCTCGGGCGCGTCGAGCGCGCGGGCATAGCTGTGGCCGTCATAGACCGCCGCGGCGATGGTCTGGGGCGAGAGGCAGTCGCCGATCAGCGCCACGGTGCGCAGGCCCGCTGCCTCCATCAGGTCCGGCCGGCGTACCATGGCATGGTAGGCCTGATCGTTGGGCACACGGGCCGTCACCAGGACGACGGCCGAGACCGCCACCGTTTCCCGGCGGCCCGTGTAGATGCAGGCAAGTTCGGCATGCTCGGCCTCGATGGACACCAGGTTGACCTGCTGACGGATTGTCACGCCCAGCTCCAGCAGGCGCTTCTGCACGAAACCCTGCTCCAGGGTCAGCACGGTGAACTCCGAAACCATGGCGGCCGGAGTGACAAGCGTGACCGCCAGACCGGCCGCCACCAGCTTCTCGGCAAGCACGCCCGCCATGTAGCCGTGGTCGTCGTCGAAGATCAGCACGGGTCCCTTGTTCACACGCCCGGCCATGATGTCCTCGGGCCCGAAGACATGGGAGCGGCCGGCGCCGGGAATCGTTCTGTTGTT
>CALLQH010000137.1 GCA_938014945.1 uncultured bacterium
GCACGCTGAAGGCCATGCGCACCTGGTGGCGCGACATGTTGAACCGTTCGCTCAGCTGGTCCTCGAGCAGGCGCTCGCGCGGGCGCAGTCGTCCGAAGATGATGTCCTGCTTGATGCTCTCGATCAGCAGGGTGAGCTGGGTGTCGTTCTGGTTCTTCACGTCGTGTTCCTCGGCGTGGCGCTGGCGGTCTTCTTCACGATCCGACCGCAGCGAACATGGGCGCGGACGCGTTGCCCGCGAGCGTTCCGGACACGACCTCGGCGATGGCCAGCGACGAGGTCAGGCCCGGGGATTCAATCCCGAACAGGTTGACCAGTCCGGCGATGCCATGCACCTCCGGTCCGGCGATCATGAAATCGGCAAAGGACGAATCCGGGCCGTGGATCTTCGGGCGGACACCAGCATAGCCCAGCTCAAGTTCCCGCTCCATCACATCCGGCCAATAGCGGCGCACAGCCTGCCGGAAGCCGTCCACGATCTCCGGACTGACGGTGAAATCCATTTGATCGACCCAGGTGATGTCCGGGCCGAGTTTGGCGCGTCCGCCCAAGTCCAGGGTGACGTGCACGCCCAGGGCGCCGGGCACCGGCATGGGATAGATCAGGTGGCGGAAGGGCGAACGTCCGGTCACCGAAAGGTAGCAGCCGCGCGCCAGGTAACGCGGCGGAATGGTGGCAGGGTCCAGCCCTTCCATGGCCCGCGCCAGGGCATGGGCGCCGTGGCCCGCGCAGTTGATGATGCTGCGGCAGGAAAGGGTGGTTTCGCCGCCGTTCTCGTCTGCGATGCGCAGGCTGAGGCCGGCCTCGTCGGCCGTGCCGCCCAGGGCGCGGCTGCGGTGGATCACCATCGCGCCATGGGCTTCGGCCTCGCCCTGCAGGGCCAGCATGTAGCCGTGGCTGTCGACGATGCCGGTCGACGGCGAGAGCAGGGCGGCCTCGCAGCGGACGGCGGGCTCCAGCGCGCGCGCCTCGGCGGCATCGAGCGGGCGCAGGTTGTCGACGCCGTTGCCTGCGGCGGTTTCCTTCAGCGCGTGAAGGGCAGGGATCTCCTCGGGGGTCACCGCCACGATCAGCTTGCCGATGGCCTGCGCAGCAACGCCGTTGCGCGCGCAGTAATCATAGAGCAGGTCGCGGCCGCGCACGCAGAGCCGCGCCTTCAGGCTGCCCCTGGGATAGTAGATGCCGGCGTGGATGACCTCGGAATTGCGCGAGGAGGTGCCTTCGCCGATCGTGGCCTCGGCCTCGATCACCAGCACCTCGCGGCCCTCCAGGGCAAGTTGGCGCGCGACGGCGAGCCCCACGACTCCCGCCCCGATCACCACAGCATCTGCGGCTTCGGACATCCCCTATAGACCTCGTCGCGGCGCCCTTCAGTCGGGCGCGCCCGGTGCGTTGTTCGCTCTTTTGACCACCGTGCCGATCCTCGCCCGCATTTTCAACAAGATTGTTGACAATCATGTCGCCATCGCAAACTCTCGCCCCATCGCCGGGCTGTCCGCAAGGCACAGGCCCACGTTCCGAAAGGTAGGAGAGTCGGGACGCGCGAAGGGGAGTAAGGTTTGTCGGTTCGCCACGCGAACATCAACGCCATGGATGTGTCCTACAGGCTGGAAGGCCTGGCGGATGCGCCCGTCGTGATGTTTTCCAACAGTCTCGCTGCTGATCTTTCCATGTGGGATGCCCAGGTGGAACGCCTGTCGGCGCGTTATCGCGTGCTGCGTTACGACACGCGCGGCCATGGCGGCACGTCGGCTCCTGCCGGCGCTTATGCCATCGAGGACCTCGCGGGCGATGCGGTGGCCCTGCTCGACCATCTGGGCATTGCTGAGGTCCACTTCGTCGGCCTGTCGCTGGGCGGCATGATCGGTCAGGTCATGGGTGCGCGCCACGGCGACCGCCTCATCAGCCTCACCCTCTGCGCCACGGCCAGCGAGATGGACCCCTCGATCTGGAAGACGCGCATCGAACAGGTGCAGCGCGACGGCGTCGCGCCCCTGGTCGATGGCACGCTCGAGCGCTGGTTCACGCCTGAGTTCCGTGCCGCCCATCCCGATGTGATGGCCGCCGTCGGCCGTGCCATCGCGGGAACCTCGGCGGCCGGTTATGCCGGCTGCGCCGCCGCCATCCGCGACATGAATCTGGTGCCCATGCTGGGCGACATCACCGTGCCGACGCTGATTGTGGCGGGCGCGGACGATCCTTCGACGCCGCCGGCCAAGGCGCAGGCGATCCACGAACGCATCGCGGGCTCCAGGCTCGCCGTTCTGGAGCGCGCCGCCCACCTGCTCAACATCGAGCAGGCCCAGGCCTTCGGCGAGCTTCTTGAACACTTCCTGGATGACCAGGAAAGCCATTCGCTGGCCCGGCGCAAGGCAGCCGGGTGACAGCGTAATTTCCCCAAACGGGGGGACTGACGGGAGGATAGGTTGGTCATGGATACCAAAGCGATGAAGATGCTGGCTCAGGAGGCGCTCGAGTACGCCGAATTCAGCCGGCGCAAGTTTCTCTCCACCAGCGCGCTGGCCGGTGGTTCGATGCTGCTGGCTGGCGGCGTTGCCGACAGCCTCGGCTTCAACAGCGCCCGCGCCCAGGACAAGAAGGTCCGGGTCGGCATTCCGCTGAACTACGGCCCCTTCAACCAGCCCTGGCGCCGTGGCTGCTGGCAGCTCGTGAAGACCGTTCTGGACATGGGCGGCGAGCCTGTGACCGTGCGCGGCGAGCCCAGCAAGCAGAGCGAGCAGGAAGCCGAACTGGCGCTGCTCGACCGTGGCATCGACGTCCTGTGCCTGGGCATCTATTCCCAGGAGTCCGAGACGGCCTTCATCGTCGACCAGGCCCATCAGCGCGGCATCAAGACCATCGGCTTTGCCGTTCCGGTCAAGGACTCGCCCGCCGTTCTGGAAGACAGCTTCGGCACGGGTCTGACGCTCGGCTACTTCATGCAGAACTACCTTGGTCGCCAGGGCGCCATCGTCCAGACGGCCGAGGACAAGGGCTTCTACACGCCCTTCGACATGGAAGCCGATCAGGTCGACCTGATGACCAAGTACGAGCCGCGCATGGAAATGCTGCCCTTCATGCCGGGCAGCGTCTCGACCCAGGATCAGATCTCCAAGGGTCGCGAGAACATGCTCTCCTTCCTGCAGGCCCATCCCGAGCCCGGCTCGGTTGCGGGCTTCATCTCCTGGTGGTGGCCGCTCACGATCGGCGCCGGTCAGGCGATGCAGCAGATGGGTCGTGACGACATCACGCTGTTCAACCACTACTTCTCCGATCAGTTCCTGCAGGAAATGGCGAGCGGCCAGTACCCGATCGTCTTCTCCACGGACGTGCCCTGGCATCTCATCGGCCAGCGCACGGGTGAACTCGCCATGGCCATGGGCATGGGCGAGGACGTCGCCAACATCCACTACCGCGTGCCCGTCACCGCCATCGTCCAGGAAGAGGCCGCCGCTGCGCTGGCCGAAGTCCAGGCGATGGACGAGGCCGCGATTGCCCTGCTCGCCGAGTACGGCGGCTAAGGCCAACGGCGCAAGACCGGCCGCGGCGCTTCCCGCGTCGCGGCCGCCTTGCGCGGAATTACAGGTTCAGGGCGCGCGCGGCCGGCGGATCGATCCGCCGGCCGCCGCTCGCCTCTGACAAGCTCTGTTCAGGTTCAGGCGGAAAGCAGTCCATGCCAGTCGTTCAAGTCCATCTCAAGGCCGGCCGCACGGTCGATCAGCGGCGCGAGCTGGTCAGCCGCATCACCGATGCGCTGGTCGATGTCTGCGGCTCCAACCGCGAAAACGTCCACGTCATCATCGACGAAGTTCCCGAGGACAGCTGGGGCCGCGCCGGCACCCTGCTCTCGGATGTCCCGCCCCCCGGCGGAACCACCTGATAACGGGCAGCAGCCCCAAAGAAGAACAACACGAAGCGTGAAAGCAGAGGAGTTACCGCCATGGCTGGCCGCCTCGAAGGCAAGAAGATCATCATCACCGGTGGCGTCAACAACATCGGCCTTGAGGCCGTGCGCGCCTTCCTTGCCGAGGGCGCCCGTGTCGTCATCGGCGACATCGACGAGAAGCGCGGCGCCGAGGTTGCCGGCGAACTGGGCGAGAAGGTCCACTTCGTCGCCGTCGACGTGACGAAGGAAGACAGCGTCGCCGCCATGGTCGAGAGCGGCGTGAAGTGGCTGGGCGGTCTCGATGCCCTGTGCCAGAACGCCGGCCTGCAGCGCTCCGGCGCCGTTACCGAATTCAACGCGGCCGACTGGGACGCGCTCTTTGCCGTCAATTCCCGCGCCCATTTCTTCGGCGCCAAGGCAGCCATTCCCCATCTGCGCAAGTCGGGCAAGGGCTCGATCGTCAACACGGCCTCGCTCGCGGGCCAGCGCGGCGGCCCCGGCATGACGGCCTATTCGGCGTCCAAGGGTGCGGTCATCGCCTTCGGCACGGCGCTCGCCATGGAGCTCGCGCCCGACAACATCCGGGTCAACACGATCTGCCCGGGCTGGGTCGACACCGCCTTCAACCAGCCGGCCATCGACTTCATGGGCGGCGCCAAGCGTCAGGCGGACGTGGTCAAGGCCATCGTGCCCCTGGGCCGCCAGGCGCAGTCCAGCGAGATCGCGCCGCTCTTCGTCTATCTGGTTTCCGACGAGTCCTCGTACATGACCGCCCAGGCGATCACCGTCGATGGCGGCGTCTATAACTGACGGGTGTAGGATTGCCGTCGCGGTCCGGCTCGGCCGGGCGACAGGCTTAGTGGAGAAAACGACATGACGGATACCGCGACGGCACAGGGACAGGGCACCCCCGGTGGGACGGTAATGGCCGAGAAGCGCGATCCCCTCTGGGTCCGTTTCCTGCGTACCTGGGGCACGATCCTGGTCATCGTGATCACGGCCATCGGCTTCGGCCTGTCCTCGGAATGGTTCTTCACCGTTTCGAACTTCAACAACATCCTGTTCTCGATGATCGTGAGCTGCCTCGTTTCCATGGGCCTCACCTATGTCGTCATCGCCGGCAGTTTCGACCTTTCGATCGGCCTGACCGTGACGACGACATCGATCGTCACCGCCTACATGATTCCCGAGGTCGGACCCTGGCTGGCCATCGTCGTCGCCCTGCTGGCGGCCTGCCTGATCGGCTTCGTCAACGGCGCGCTCGTCACCTACGGCCGCCTCTCGGGCATCGTCGTGACGCTGGGCATGATGTTTGTCCTGGGTGGCATCAACATCTTCATGACCGGCGGCTACCAGATCGCCGTCGATTACGGCGAGCTTGCCTTCCGCTACATCGGCCAGGGCAAGATCGGCATGATCGGCGTGCCGGTTCTGGTGCTGTTGGGCGTCTTCATCCTCGCTCACCTGCTGGCGACCAAGACCAAGGCCGGCCACTACATCACCGCCGTCGGCGACAACCCCATGGCCGCCTTCTATTCGGGCATCAAGGTCTACACCTGGGTCATCGTGTCGTTCGTGCTGGCGGCCCTGCTCTCGGGCGTGGGCGGCGTCATCCTGACCTCGATCTCGTCCTCGGCGCAGCCGGTGGGCGGTCAGGGCTATTTGCTGGAGGCCTTCGCGGCGGTGTTCCTTGGCGCCACGGTGCTGGGCAAGGGCAAGCCGCATATCCTGGGCACCCTGCTCGGCGTCTTTTTCATCTACATGGTCAACTCCGGCATGAACATGGTGGGCTTCCCGTTTGCCGCCCGCCAGCTTTTCGCCGGTCTCATCCTCATCCTTGCGGTCGGCGCCAACGCCATGCTGAACCGCGAGGAAATCCACCTGAAGTTCATCTGAGGGTGGGACCATCATGACCGCCGACGCACTCGTCGAATTCCGGGGGCTCGAGAAGGAGTTCTCCGGCACCAAGGCGCTGAAGGGCGTCTCGCTTGAGTTCCGCCGCGGCGAGGTCCATGGCCTGCTCGGCGAGAACGGCGCCGGCAAGTCGACGCTCATCAAGATCCTCACCGGCGTCTATACGCCCACCGGCGGCGAGATCCTGCTGGAGGGCAAGGCGGTGAAGATCGGCAGCCCGCTCGATGCCCACAAGCTGGGCCTGGGTGCGGTCTATCAGGACGCCGAGCTGGTGAATTCCTTCACGGTTGCCCAGAATGTGCTGCTGGGCAACGAGCACGGCTTTGTCATCAGCAGCAAGGCGGTGCACGACGAGGCCCGGCGCATCTTTTCGGAGATCGGCATCGAGGTCGATGTCGAGCGCAAGGCTTCGACGCTCTCCGCCGCCGAGATGCAGCTCGTCACCCTGGCGACCCTGTTTCACCGCAAGTACAAGCTGATCGTGCTCGACGAGCCGACCGCCCGCCTCTCGGGCAAGGAGGTCGAGCTCCTGTTCACGATCATCAAGAGCTTCCTCGATCAGGGCATCACCATCGTCTACATCTCGCACCGCCTGGGTGAGATCAAACGCATCTGCGACCGTGTCACAATCCTTCGCGGCGGCCTCGTCTCGGCCACACTCGAGCGTGACGAGATCAGCGAGGACCGTGTCACCGAACTCATGGTCGATCGCAGCCGCAGCGACCTCGATACGGAGAACCCGGGCCTTGCCCAGGACCGCATGGTCCTGGAGGTCGAGAACCTGCGAACCGAGAAGCTGAAGCCGCTTTCCTTCACCGTGCGCGCGGGCGAGGTGCTGGGTATCACCGGCCCGGTCGGCGGCGGCATGGAGCAGGTCGAACACGCGCTCGGCGGCATCGGGGGCTACGAGGGCACGGTCAAGGTCAACGGCAAGGTCGTCTCCATCGACAGCCCGGTCGCTTCGCGGCGCCACGGCATCTCGCTGATTCCGGAGGACCGGCGCAAGCAGGCGCTGTTCCCCAATCTCACCATGGCGCAGAACATCTGCCTGCCGGTGCTGAGCACCCTGACCCGCCTGGGCCTCATCCGCACCAGCCTGGAGAACGGCTATGCCGACGGCGTCATGCGCCGCCTGTCGGTCTATCCCCACCAGCCCGCCAAGGCGGTGAAGTTCTTCTCGGGCGGCAACCAGCAGAAGGCCGTGATCGGCAAGTGGCTGTCGGCCGAGTCCGACGTCTACATCTTTGTCGAGCCGACCTCGGGCGTGGACGTCGGCGCCATCAAGGAAATCTACGACATCATCCTCCATATGGCGCGCGAGGGGGCGGCGATCATCGTCATCTCCTCCTCGGTGAAAGAGGTGCTGTCGCTGGCCGAGACCGTATTCGTCATCCATGACGGCGACCTCGTGCACGCCGCGCCGAAGGCCGAATGCACCCACGACCAGCTGCTCGCCATCGCCATGCGCGGACGCACCAGCGTCGCCGCAGCCTGAACCACCCAGAAGAAGGAGAAGAAACCATGAGCGAGATCACTGCCGCTGCCGCCCACGCCGCCATCGAGGCGGGTGTCGCCAAGGCCAAGGAAATCAATTCCCCCTCGTCGATCACGATCCTCGATGCCGGTCGCAACATGGTCGGCTTCCTGCGCATGGACAACGCGCTGCTCGCCAGCATCGAGATCAGCCACGGCAAGGCCTACACCTCGGCCTCGCTGCGCATGAAGACCGCCGACGTCACCGACGCGGTGCAGCCCGGCGGCCCCTTCTACGGCATGGAAGTCTCCCACCGTACGCCCATGGTGGTGTTCGGCGGCGGCGTGCCCGTGGAAAAGGGTGGCAAGGTCATCGGTGCGGTCGGCGTTGCCGGCGGCATGATCCCCGACGACATCGCGGTCGCCGAGGCGGTCGCCGCGGCGCTGGCGAAGTAAGCCTGCACCGATCCGCGCTTAGATCGGGCGCCCCATCGCTTCGGCGGTGGGGCGCTTGTCGTTTCAGGGGCCGTTCAAACTGACGATCACTGGGCGGCGATGTCGCCCGCGTGGCGGCGCAACTGCACGACAAAGGTGGTCTCCTCCGCCTCGGCGTCGAACTCCAGGGTGCCGCCCAGCTGCTGCATGATCTGGCGAGAGATGGCCAGCCCCAGGCCGCTGCCGCCGCGCGCGCGGGAGAGATCGTTCCAGCCGCGCGAGAACTTGGCAAAGAGGGCGTCGCGCGCTTCGGGCGGAATACCCCGGCCGTTGTCGCGCACGGCGATGGTCACCCAGCCGGATGCGGCGTCCTCGCGCAGCTCCACCCAGACGGCGGGCGCAGCCGCATCGTTGTACTTGATGGCGTTGGAGACGAGATTGACGATCACCTGTTTCAGGCGGTCGGCATCCGCCAGCACCGGCGCCCCGCCATCGGGCAGGATGCTCTCCAGCGTTACGCCGTGGGCCGTGGCAAGCCCGCGCATGGTATCGAGCGCCTCGCGAACCACCCGTGCGGCATCGACCGGCACCATCGCCCAGGCCGCCTGGCCGCTTTCCATGCTGGAGAGGTCGAGAATCTCGTCGAGCAGGCGGGTCAGACGCTCGCTCTCGTGGTGGATGATGGAGAGGAAGCGGCTGGATTCCGCGACGTCGAGGTCCGGGCGGTCGGCAAGGATTTCCGAGAAGGAGCGGATCGAGGTCATGGGCGTGCGCAGCTCGTGGCTGACACGGCTCAGGAAGTCGTCCTTCATGCGGTCGAGCCGCGTCAGCTTGTCGTTGGCCTGGCGCAGCTCCTCGGCGGTCTTGGCCAGTTCGCGGGATTTCGTTTCCAGCTCGCGGCTGGTGCGGATTGCCTGCTGGGTCTCGTCCAGGATCTCGATCACCGCGTCCAGGCTGATGGTCTCGCCCTTGACGATGCGCGAGACCAGCGTGCGCGCCGAGGCCGCGCCGACGCTGCTGGCCAGCTGGCGCTCGACATGGGCGATCAGCGTCGGGTCCGGTTCGGGCAGTTCGTCGCCGTCGCCGTGTTCGCGGGCATAGTCGCGGAAGATGCGGAAGGCACGCTCGGGGCCCAGGATGCGCTGGGTCAGGCGGAAGAGATCCTCGGTGCGCGCAGAGCCGGTCAGCACGCCTTCGACCTGCCGCTCGCCCCGCTGGAAGGCGTTGACGAAGAGGGCGCTCTGCAGGCTTTCCAGGGGCGACTGCTCGGTCAGCAGCGATACCACCAGATAAACCGTCAGGTTGATCGTCATCGACCAGAAGACGCCGTGGACCAGCGGGTCCCAGCCGGCAAATCCGAACAGGGCGTCGGGCTTGAGCAGGGCGATGCCCCAGGGGCCCTGGGCGACCATGTCGTTGAAGGCCCAGCCGGCGTCGGCAAAGCTCGGCACCAGCAGGGTGTAACCCCACACCAGGAATCCTGCGAAGAGGCCCGAGAGCGCGCCCTTGTGGGTCGCCCGCTGCCAGAAGATGCCGCCCACCAGGGCGGGCAGGAACTGCGCCGCTCCGGCAAAGGAGATGAGACCGATGGAGGCCAGCGGATTGCTCGATGCCGTCACCCGGTAATAGACGAAGCCCAGGGTGAGGATGGCGACAATGCTGCAGCGGCGGATCGTGAGCAGGGTGGCCGAGAAGTCGCCCGCGCGCGGACCCGAGAAGGAGGGGATGCGCAGCAGCAGCGGCGTCACCAGGTGGTTCGAGATCATGATGGAGAGTGCGATGCTCGCCACGATGACCATGGAGGTCGCTGCCGAAAGGCCGCCGATGAAGGCGATCAGGGCCAGGGTCTCCTGCCCCTCCGACAGCGGCACCGTCAGCACGAAAAGATCCGGGTTCGCTGTATCGGGCAGCACGGTGAGGCCCGAAATGGCGATGGGGATGACAAAGACGCTGATCAGCAGCAGATAAAGCGGGAACAGCCAGGATGCGGTCGCCAGGTGGCGCTC
This sequence comes from uncultured bacterium, assembly GCA_938014945.1. Classification (GTDB taxonomy): domain Bacteria; phylum Pseudomonadota; class Alphaproteobacteria; order SP197; family SP197; genus CALGGB01. The sequence goes on from CALLQH010000137.1 coordinate 9,715, forward strand.
GTCGGCATTCTCCACCACGGCGACCTGGAACTGGCGCGGCAGGCAGACGATGGCCGCCCCCGCCAGGAACAGGGTCGTGATCCAGCGGCCCTCGAAACCCTCCGCGAAGCCGAACAGGGGTTCGACCCGCGGGTTGGCAACGGCCTTGGCGAACATGTCCTGCACGCCGTCGCTCAGGCCCCAGACGCAGAACACCGCGATGGCGCCCAGGCTCAGCAGCTTGACGATGGATTCAAAGGCGATCGCCGCGACAATGCCGGGGTGTCGTTCGTCGGCGCCCAGGTTGCGCGTACCGAACATCACGACGAAGGCGGCCATGCAGACCGCCACCCAGAAGCCGGTGTCGGCGAACAGGCCGCGCTCGGGCGAGAGCACCGGCACGTCGAAGGGCGTGCCCAGGGCGTCGAAGCCGGCCGCGACCGCCTTCAATTGCAGGGCGATGTAGGGCGTGATTCCGATCAGCGCCATGATCGTCACCAGCGCGCTGATCGAGGCGCTCTTGCCGTAGCGCGCCGAGATGAAGTCGGCGATAGAGGTGATGCGCTGCGCCTTGGAGATGCGCACCAGCTTGCGCAGCAGCAGCCACCAGCCCATCAGCACGATGGTCGGGCCCAGATAGATCGTCAGGTATTCCAGGCCGTTGCGTGCGGCCGAGCCGACCGCGCCGAAGAAGGTCCACGACGTGCAATAGACCGCCAGCGAGAGGGTATAGACCACGGGCGAGCCCACGAAACGCGCCGCACCCCGACGCGCCCGCTGATCGGTGAGAAAGGCGAGCAGGAACAGGCCGCCGAGATACAGGCCGGCGACAAGGACGATGAAGCCCGAAGAAAGCACGGGTTATCGCTCTGCGCCAGGCGGGCGCTCGCCGCTGGCGGCGGTTTCCTCCTCGGCCTCGCGCGCCAGGCGGCGCGCCAGCAGGGCGGTCAGCACGATGCCGAGGAACCAAAGCACGAAGATGTAGGCGTGGAGCAGGGGGATGTTGAAGAGGAACCCTGGACGGTCGAACAGGCGCACATAGGGCGGCAGAAACAGCAGCACCGCGCCCAGCGGCAGCAGAATGGCGGCATCTCGCACACGGCGGCCGGCGAGCAGGGCCATGGTCTCAGGCCACGTCGGCGCTGCCGCCCGGCTTGCGTTCCAGCAGGCGGGCGACGCGCTCCATCAGATCGGCGTTGGAGAACGGCTTGGTGACGAAGTCGTCCGCGCCCAGGTCCAGCATGCGCCGGCGGTCCTCCTCCTGGCCCTTGGCGGTCAGCGCCAGCACGGGCAGGTCGGCAAGGCCGGGTGTGGCGCGCATCTTCCGCAGCACGTCGAAGCCGTTCATCGTCGGGATCATGATGTCGAGGATGAAGAGGTCCGGGCGGTCGCGCGCCATCTGGTCGAGCGCGGCGGCGCCGTCGTCGACCGCACGCACCGAATAGCCGGCATGGTTCAGCAGGAAGGTGAGCGACTCCACGATGAAGCTCTCGTCCTCGGCGATCAGCACCGTCTGCGGCATGGCACCATCCCCCTTTTAGTGCCCGTTTCTGCGCGCCGTTCGGCGTCTTCTTGGCACCATCATCCTCCGGGCGGGCCCGCTTGACCAGCCCCGGCGCCGCTGCGGGCGGGGGCGAGCAGGGAAGCATGGGCGCGTTGCGGGCAGGCCGCCCGCGAGCAGGAGCGGCAGCTGAAGCCCACCGGGGCGGTGCGCGCCGCACCGCCGTGGGCATCGCCGTAAACCATGCGGTCCATGTAGATGGCATCGCAGCCCAGCATCACCGAGAAGACCGGCGCGATGCCGCCGTGTTCCGGCGTACCCTTGACCAGGCGGCGCGCAACGAACAGGAACCGTTCGCCGTCGGGAAACTCGGCAAGCTGGGTCACCGTGCGTTCGGGCGTGGTGAAGGCCTCGTAGAGCGCCCACAGCGGACAGGCGCTGCCGAAGCGCGGCATGCGCAGGCCCGGCAGGCTGAAGGGTTTGGAGAGATTGCCCGCGCCGTCGCTCCTGAGATAGGCAAAAGGGATGCCCTCCGCGCCCGGGCGGCGCAGGGTGACGAGCCGATGGGCGGCCTGTTCGAAGCTTGCCTCGAAGCGCAGGGCCAGGCGTTCGATGTCGAAGCGCAGGGCCTCGGCGGATTCGCGGAACGCCGCGTAGGGCAGCAGCAGGGCGCCTGCTGCGTAACTCGCCAGAGCGCCGCGCGCCAGGGCGCGGGCCTCCTCGCTGGTCAGGCGCTCGTCCTCCAGATGTTCGTCGATCAGGCCGGCCAGTTCCCGCTCTGCCAGGCGGCGGGCCAGGCGAAAGCGCAGGGTGGCGCGCGGCAGGCCCTCCTCGATGGGAAAGCGCATGCCGTGCTCGCGCAGGCGGGCGGCCATGGCGACGGCGATATCGCCTTCACCCAGGCCGGCGCGCAGCTCGTCGGCCGCCAGCTCCAGATCGGCGAAGTGGTTGCCGTGATAGATGATGAAATCGTCGACCTCCTCGGCCGGGCTGCCGGGGCTGGCCGTGGTGCCCGCGCCACCCAGCAGGGCGATCATCTCCCGCGCGTTGACGCCCAGGCGCGCGCTCTGGGATGCGATGATGCCGGAGAAGCGGTCACGTTCCTCGGGCGAAAGCTCCGGGTGTTCCTCCAGGATTTCTGCAAACGAGCGGATCGCGGTGACGCCGGTCAGCAGGGCATGGCTCAGTTCCACCAGGGCGGGGTCCTGGCTCACCCGGTCCGAGAGCGCCACGCTGCTCTCGCGCGCCTCGCGCCAGGCCCGGTGCAGGCGCACGAAGGCCCGCGCCCACTGCGGCTGGCGCGCCACCAGGTCGAGCGCGCCGGCCTCGTCGATCTCGCTGCCGGAAGCGGCTGACTGGCGGGCGATGTCGAGCAGCTCGGCCGCCAGGCGGGCATCGTCGCTGCCGCTGAGATGGCCGCTGTCGCTGTCCAGCGCCGCGGCGATGCGCTGCAGCAGGGCGCCGCCGATCTGCCGTTTGTCGTGTTCGATGAGGTTGAGATAGGAGGCCGAGATACCCGCGTAACGGGCCAGATCCTTCTGGGTCAGGCCGCGCTCGCGGCGACGGGCGACGATCCTCTGGCCGATGGGCAGGCGCGCCATGGGCGGCTCCGGTTGTTGCGCTGCAGCATGTTAGTAAAGAAATTTACGCCGCAGCGCATTAAATTCTGCCGATTTTCACGAAATTTGCAACGCGATGCAATGAGGCGTTGTGCGCGTGCCCGGGTACTCCCGATCATGCCGGAAAGGCGAACTCGAAGAAGTCGCCCCCAAACATTCCGATCAGCCCAGGAGAGATTTCAATGAAACTGGTGGACAAGAACACCTCGCGCCGCACGCTGCTCAAGAGCGGTACGGCGCTCGCCGCGGCTTCGGTCGCCGCGCCCTCCCTGTTCGTGCGCAAGGCCACGGCGCAGGGTTCCTTCGTCAACGATCCCGGCGACGCCGCCTTCGTGACCTTCGGCTTCAACGTGCCCCAGACCGGCGCCTATGCCGACGAGGGCGCCGACGAGCTGCGTGCCTACGAACTGGCCGTCAAGCACATCAACGGCGAGGGTGACGGCGGCATGCTGAACACCATGACGCCCAAGTCGCTCACCGGAAACGGCATCCTCGGCAAGCGCGTCGAGTTCGTCACCGGCGACACCCAGACGAAGTCGGACGCGGCCCGCGCCTCGGCCAAGCGCATGATCGAGAAGGATGGCGCGATCATGATCTCGGGCGGTTCGTCCTCGGGCGTGGCCGTTGCCGTGCAGTCGCTCGCTCAGGAGATGGGCGTCATCTTCATGTGCGGCCTGACCCACTCCAACGACACCACCGGCAAGGACAAGCGGCGCTACGGCTTCCGCCACTTCTTCAACGCCTACATGTCGGGCGAGGCGCTGGCCCCGGTGCTGGCCGAGGAATACGGCACGGACCGCAAGGCCTATCACCTCACCGCCGACTACACCTGGGGCTGGACCCAGGAGGAGTCGATCATCAACGCCACCGAGGCCCTGGGCTGGGAGACCGTCGAGGCCGTGCGCACGCCGCTCGGCGCGGGCGATTTCTCGCAGTACCTGACCCCCGTCCTGAGCTCCGGCGCCGACGTCCTGGTGCTGAACCACTACGGCAAGGACATGGTCAACTCGCTGACCCAGGCGGTGCAGTTCGGCATGCGTCAGCAGCAGGTCAACGGCAAGCAGTTCGAGGTCGTGGTACCGCTGTTCTCGCGTCTGATGGCGCAGGGCGCGGGCGATGCCATCAAGGGCATCCTCGGCACGACGAACTGGCACTGGTCGCTGACCGACGAAGGCTCCCAGGCCTTTGTGAAGTCCTTCGGCCAGGAGTACGGCTTCCCGCCGTCGCAGGCCGCCCACACCTGTTATGTCCAGGCGCTGCTCTACGCCAATGCCTGCGAGCAGGCCGGCACCTTCTATCCGCCCGAGGTGATCCGGGCTCTGGAAGGTTTCGAGTTCGACGGCATGGGCAACGGCCCGACGCTCTACCGCGCCGCCGACCACCAGTGCTTCAAGGATGTGCTGGTCGTGCGCGGTAAGGAGAACCCCTCCAGCCAGTTCGACCTGCTGGAAATTGTCCAGATCGTCCCGCGCGCCCAGGTCGAGTACGACCCCGCGATCTTCGGCGGTGAACTCGGCCCGTACGAGGTTTGATCCTCGTGTGTTAGGACTGTCGGCGGCCGGGACGTTGTGATCCCGGTCGCCGACAGCGACGTTTTGCGGCAGAGGGGCACCGGCCGGAACGATGGACGCGATCTTCATTCAATTGCTCAACGGGCTCGACAAGGGCGGCGCCTATGCGCTGATCGCCCTTGGCCTGACGCTCGTCTTCGGCACGCTGGGGGTGGTGAACTTCGCCCACGGCGCCCTGTTCATGCTGGGCGCCTTCTGCGCCGTCGCCATGAACCAGCTGCTGACCATGTCGGTGAAGGTGAAGGACGAAAGCATCACCTTCTTCGAGGCCTACAAGGAGCAGCCCTACCTGGAGATCTGGTTCGGCGACACCGGCCTCACGATCATCGATTACTCGGTGCCGATATCGATCCTTCTGGCGATACCCGTGATGCTGCTGATCGGCCTTGTCATGGAGCGTGGCCTGATCCGGCACTTCTACCGCCGCAGCCATGCCGAGCAGATCCTCGTCACCTTTGGCCTGGCGATCGTGCTGCAGGAGATCATCAAGGTGTTCTTCGGCGCCAATCCGCTGCCGATGACCGCGCCGGAGATCGTTTCGGGCAGTGCGGCGGTGGGCAGCTGGGTCGGCCTTGACGCCAGCCTCGTCTATCCCTGGTGGCGTCTCATCTATCTCTTCTTCTCGCTGGTCGTGGTCGGCGGCGTCTTCGCCTTCCTGCGCTTCACGACCTACGGCATGGTGGTCCGCGCGGGCATGTACGACCGCGAGACCGTCGGCCTGCTCGGTATCAACATCGAACGCCGTTTCACCGTGGTCTTCGGCCTTGCCGCCGTCGTCGCGGGCCTGGCGGGCGTCATGTACACGCCCATCGTGCCGCCGGACTATCACCTCGGCATGGAGTTCCTGGTGCTGTCCTTCGTCGTCGTCGTGGTCGGCGGCATGGGCTCGCTGCCCGGCGCTGTGATCGCGGGCTTCCTGCTCGGCGTGTTGCAGTCCTTCGCCTCGATGAACGAGGTGAAGCAGCTTTTCCCCGGCATCGATCAGATCATCATCTACCTGGTCGCTGTCGTCATCCTGCTGGTGCGTCCGCGCGGTCTGATGGGCCGCAAGGGCCTGATGGAAACCTGACATGGAGACATCGAGCCCCCGTCGCGACCTCATCACCATGGCGATCTTCATCGCCGCGGTGCTCACCATGCCGTTGTGGACCGTGCCCCTGGGTGCGAGCTATCCCGATCTGCTGCAGAAGTTCGCGATCTTCGGCATCTTCGCCATCGGCTACAACCTGCTCTTCGGCCTCACCGGCTATCTCTCCTTCGGCCATGCGGTGTTCCTGGGTGTCGGCTCCTACGCCGCGGTCTGGTCGTTCAAGCTGTTCTCGATGAACGTCATTCCGGCGATCGTCATGGGCGTGCTGTTCGCCGGCCTCTTTGCCGCCGCGATCGGCTATCTCAGCCTGCGCCGGTCGGGCATCTACTTTGCCATCCTGACGCTCGCCTTCGCGCAGATGTGCTACAACCTCGCCTATTCGGTGCTCACCCCCATCACCAACGGCGAGACCGGCCTGCAGCTTGCCGGCACCGATCCCCGCTTCATCGACCGCATGTTCTTCGAGGCCGAACCCGGCCTGCCGCTGACCAACCTCTTCGGCATGGAAATGCAGGGCTTCACCGGCTTCTACGTCTGTGCGGTGCTGCTGATCCTGGCCTTCTATCTCTCCATGCGCATCTTCCGCTCGCCCTTCGGCCTGAAGCTGCGCGCGATCAAGTCGAACCAGGTGCGCATGGCCTATACCGGCTTCCACACCCGACCCTACATGATGACGGTCTTCATCATCTCAGGCATGTACGCGGGCCTTGCCGGCTCGCTTCTGGCTGCGACCGATCCGCTGGCGGGTGCCGAGCGCATGCAGTGGACCGCCTCGGGCGAGGTCGTTCTGATGACCATTCTCGGCGGTGCCGGCACCCTGATCGGGCCGCTCTTGGGCGCGGGCATCATCAAGTACTTCGAGAACATCTTCTCCTCCTTCAACGACAGCCTGCTGCACGATGCCTTCTCCTTCCTGCCCGGCGGGGTGCAGGACGTGGTGGTCGGCGTCGTCAGCATGTTCGTCGGCGAGGGCTGGCAGCTCACGCTCGGCATCGCCTTCATGCTGGTCGTCATCTTCCTGCCCGGCGGGCTGATGGAGGGTTTCCGCCGCATCGGGACACTGATCGCCAGACGAGGGCGCAAGGCCGGGGAGGAGACGCGATGAGCAACGCCA
>CALLQH010000138.1 GCA_938014945.1 uncultured bacterium
CGGTGGAGCGGCTGGAGCTGCTCGCCCTGGCGCTGGTCGGTGGCGAGGCGGCATGCGATCCGGCCTGGGCCGCGACCGCCGCCGTGCTCGGCGAGATCGAAGCGCACCTGCGCCCGGCGGTGGCGGCCTGCGGCGATGCCGAGATCGGCGCGCTGCTGACCGGCCTTGACGGCCGTTTCGTGCAGCCCGGCCCCTCCGGCGCGCCCTCGCGCGGCCGCCCGGACGTGCTGCCCACGGGGCGCAACTTCTATTCCGTCGATACCCGCTCGGTGCCCACGCCCGCGGCCTGGCGGCTGGGCTGGGCCTCGGCGACCCGGCTGGTGCAGCGCCACGCCCAGGAACACGGCGACTGGCCCCGTGCCGTGGCCCTGTCGGCCTGGGGCACGGCGAACATGCGCACGGGCGGCGACGACATCGCCCAGGCGCTCGCCCTGATGGGCGTGCAGCCGACCTGGGAGCCGCGCAGCGGCCGCGTCACCGGCTTCGAGATCATGCCGGCCGGCGTGCTCGGCCGCCCGCGTGTCGATGTCACCCTGCGGGTTTCCGGCTTCTTCCGCGATGCCTTTCCGAACCTCATCGACCTGGTCGACAGCGCCGCGCGCGCCGTCGCCGCGCTCGACGAACCCGAGGACATCAACCCGCTCGCCGCGCGCGCCGCCGCCGAGACCGAACGCGCGACCCGGGCGGGCGAGGACGCCGATGCCGCCCAGCGCCAGGCCGCCACCCGCGTCTTCGGCTCCAAGCCCGGCTCCTATGGTGCCGGCCTGCAGGCGCTGATCGACGAGGGCGGCTGGGCCGAAGCCGACGATCTGGCGCGCGCCTATGTCGCCTGGTCGGGCTGGGCTTATGGCGCGGGTGCGGAGGGCAAGCCGGCGCACGACCTTTTCGAACGGCGCCTCGGCAAGGTCGAGGCGGTGCTCCACAACCAGGACAACCGCGAGCACGACCTGCTCGATTCCGATGATTACTACCAGTTCGAGGGCGGCATGACGGCCGCCGTGCGCAAGGCCTCGGGTCAGCAGCCGGCGGTCTATCACAACGACCATTCGCGCCCGGAAAGCCCGAAGATCCGCACCCTGCAGGAAGAGATCGGCCGTGTCGTGCGCGCCCGCGTCGTGAACCCGAAGTGGATCGCGGGCGTCATGCGCCACGGCTACAAGGGTGCCTTCGAGATGGCCGCCACGGTCGACTACCTGTTCGGCTTTGCCGCCTCGGCCCGCTGCGTCGAGGACCATCACTTCGATGCGGTGTTCGACGCCTTTCTCGAGGACGCGGCGGTGCGCGACTGGATGGCCGATGTCAATCCGGCGGCCCTTGCCGACATCGCGGCCCGGCTTGCCGAGGCCCAGGAGCGCGGCCTGTGGAAGCCGCGCCGCAACAGCACCGGGGAGCGCCTTGCCGCGCTCTCGGGCGCGACGCACCAGAAGGAGAAGGTGGCATGAGCGAGACCGAGCACGAGAACGGCACCGGCGAGGACGTGAATGCGCGCCACCGCGAGAAGATGGCCAAGCGCAAGGCCGCGCGCGACCGCCTCATGGCGCAGAAGACCGAAGAGCGCGGCCTGATCATCGTCCACACGGGCAAGGGCAAGGGCAAGTCCTCGGCCGCCTGGGGCATGGCCGCGCGCTGCATCGGCCACGGCTACCGCATCGGCATCGTGCAGTTCATCAAGGGCCGCGGCGACACGGGCGAGCACATCCTGTTCTCGAAGTTCCCCGAGCAGGTCACCTACAAGATCATGGGCGAGGGTTTCACCTGGGAGACCCAGGACCGCGAGCGCGACATCGCCATGGCGAACGCGGCCTGGGAGGAATCCAAGAAGCTGATGGCCGATCCGGGCATCCGCATGGTGATCCTCGACGAGCTCAACATCGCCCTGCGCTACGACTACGTCGACCTGGAGGACGTGCTCGATACGCTGGCCCACAAGCGGCCGGACCTCCACGTCGTCATCACCGGGCGCAACGCCAAGGAAGAGCTGATCGATCTCGCCGACCTCGTGACGGAGATGACGCTGGTCAAGCACCCCTTCCGCGAGGGCGTGAAGAGCCAGCCGGGCGTCGAATTCTGATGGCATGGGCGCGCGCGTGCGCGGGTGTAGAATGTTGCCGGGGGGCACGAACCCACTTGGAGCAAGAAGCATGAAACGTTTTCTGCTGAGCCTGCTGTGTATCGCTGCCTTCGCCGGTGCGGCCCGCGCCGAGGAGGCGCCCCAGCGCGTCGTCGACCAGGCGCTGGCGACCTACAGCAACATGACCTCGGATCCCGACTTCGCCAATCTCAACAGCCTGCTGGCGCGCGCCAAGGCGGTGGTGATCGTGCCCGAGATGATCAAGGGCGGCTTCATCATCGGCGGCGAATGGGGTCAGGGCGTCATGCTCGCCCGCGACGATGCCACCGGCACCTGGAGCCAGCCTGCCTTCGTGACGCTCGCCTCGGGCTCCATCGGCCTGCAGATCGGCGGCTCTGTGAGCCAGGTCGTGCTGGTCGTGATGACCGACACCGGCCTCGACGCCATGCTCAAGGACAAGGTCACCCTGGGCGGCGAGGCATCCGTGGCCGCCGGTCCGGTGGGCGCGGGTGTCAACGCGCAGTCGACCAGCGACGTCAACGACGACGTCTATTCCTATGCCAAGTCGCAAGGGTTGTTCGCCGGCGCGGCGATCGAGGGCGCGGTGCTTGAATCCGATCCCGACCGCAACCGCTTCTACTACGGCGCGGAATTCTCGACGCGTCAGATCGTCTTCGGCGAGGCGACGCCCAACCCCGGCGCCGACGCCCTGCGCGCCGCGCTGGCGGGTTACTAGGGCAGGGCCATGCGTCGCGCCGGGTCGATCCTCCTCCTTGCCGTGCTGCTGGTTGCGGCCGCGCCCGTCGCGGCGCGCGCCAGCAGCCACGGCGTCGTGGAGGACGCCCGCGCCACCCTGTGGCACATGCTCTCGGACCCGGACTTTGCCAGCCTGCACGGCTTGCTTGCCCGTGCGCGGGCCGTCGTCATCGTGCCCCAGCTCTACAAGGCGGGGTTCATCATCGGCGGCGAGGCGGGTCAGGGCGTGCTGCTCGCCCACGACCTTTCGGCGGGATCGTGGAGCTATCCGGCCTTCCTCGATTTCGGCTCGGCCAGCGTCGGCCTGCAGATCGGTGCCTCGCAGACCGAACTGGTTCTGGTGGTGATGACCGATGCCGGGCTGGAGGCTTTGCTGGCCGACCGCATCAACGTCGGCGCCGATGCCTCCATCGCCGCCGGCCCGGTGGGTGCGGCGGCACGGGCGGCGACGACCTCCACCGATTTCGATGCGGACATCTATGCCTATGGCACCAGCGAGGGGCTGTTCGCCGGCGTCTCCGTGCAGGGCGGCATGATCGTGCCCGACGAGGACGCCAACATGGATTTCTACGGCGAGGCGGTGACGACCCGCGAGATCGTCCAGGCCGATGCCGTCTCCAACACGCAGGCCGATCCGCTGCGCGACATGCTGATGGACCTGCAGCCGTGAGCGCCGTCGCCGCATGACCCCCGCCGTGATGTTCCAGGGCACCGGCTCGGATGTCGGCAAGTCGCTCGTGGTCGCAGGCCTCGCGCGCGCCTTCACGCGCCGCGGCCTGTCCGTGCGTCCCTTCAAGCCGCAGAACATGTCGAACAATGCCGGGGTCACCGCCGACGGCGGCGAGATCGGCCGCGCCCAGATGCTGCAGGCGCGGGCCTGCGGCATCGCGCCCAGCATCCACATGAACCCGGTGCTGCTGAAGCCGCAGTCGGAGAAGGGCGCGCAGGTCGTCGTGCAGGGCCGCGTCGCCGGCGCCGCCCAGGCGCGCGACTACCACGCCATGAAGCCGACGCTGATGGCCGCCGTGCGCGACAGCTTCGCCCGCCTG
>CALLQH010000139.1 GCA_938014945.1 uncultured bacterium
GCGGCGACCGAACTCGATATCGACGACACCATCGCGTCGACCGCCCGCAACGCCGGCTGGCTCGACCTCAAGATCGTGCCGGAGCGCCACAACGCGGTGAAGGTGTTGCTGCTGCTCGACATCGGCGGTTCGATGGACTGGCATGTGAAGGCCTGCGAGGAGCTGTTTTCGGCTGCGCGCAGCGAGTTCAAGCACCTGGAGACCTACTACTTCCACAACTGCCCCTACGAGGGCCTGTGGCGCGAGAACGGCCGCCGCCACCGCGAACGCACGCCGACCTTCGAGGTGCTCCACACCTATCCCAGCGACTACAAGCTGGTCTTCGTCGGTGATGCCTCGATGAGCCCCTACGAGATCGCCATGCCCGGCGGCAGCGTCGAGCACTACAACGAGGAATCGGGAGAGGTCTGGCTGCGACGGATCCTCGCGGTCTATTCCCGCGCCGTCTGGCTCAACCCCGTGCCCCAGGAGCGCTGGCGCTATACCGGCTCCATCGGCATGGTCCGCGAGATCATGGAAGGCCGCATGTACCCTCTGACTCTTGAGGGCCTCGACAGCGCCATGCGGGAACTGAGCTAGGGCCGCGCACCCGGCTCCACGTCGAAACGCTGAAGCCGCATCACACGCCACAGGGCAAGCATCGCACGCCGCAGCGCCACGCCATCGCGGGCCAGCAGGCGGCAGAACAGGCCCGCCTCGCCCGGCAGCGTCGAGACGCCGCCATAGACACCGTCGATTTCGTCCAGCGCCTCGCGCCACAAGGCCGCGAGCGCGCCATCGGCGCCGGGTCCGGCAAAGCCCAGGCTGGCGTGCACGGCATGGCCCGCCATGACGCCCGCCTCATCCAGTACCGAGCCGTCGATCGCGAAGCGATCCAGGGCCAGCAATGCACCTGCGCCATCGCGCAACGTGGTCTGCGCATGGAGCCGTGCGAAGCGGCCGTCGCCCTTCTGCGGATCGTGGGCAAGATAGGCATCGCACCACATCACGCTGGCGCCCTCGTGCAGGACGACATCGAGCGAGGTCGTCACGTCGGCGTCGGGAAACAGGATCATCGGCCGCGGCAGATATTCCAGAAACGCACCCTCGCCCACGACGATCGCCGCATCCTGGCGCGCGCCCTCGCGCAGCATGGCATGGGCCACGCCCGAGCCCTGGGTCGTGACATGGGCCGCGGCGCCCGGCTGGGCCGTGATCGCCATCGCCAGCCGGTCGCCCTGCAGCAGGCCCGCCCCCAGCGACTGCAGCACGACGGTCGCCATCCCTGCAGGCTCCTCGTCGAGCTGCAGGGCGCGCGTCACATGAAAGGGAAAACCGGCGTACTGGCGCGCCAGATAGGTCTCGCCCGAAGGCGCACGCGAAAAGGACAGGTCAAGCTGCGCGGTCGCGGGCGAGGCGGGCGCGTTCACGCCGCGCCGTCGAACAGCACGTCGCGCGCGATGGCCTCGACCACGGCATCGACACCCTCGCCGCTGCGGCAGTTCGTCACCAGCACCGGCCGGTCGCCGCGCACGGCCTTTGCCTCGGCGACCATGGCGTCGAGATCGACACCGACATGGGGCGCAAGGTCCGGCTTGTTGATGATCAGGATGTCGGCCTGCACCACGCCCGGGCCTTTCTTGCGCGGAATGTCGCCGCCGCCGGCCACGTCGATGACGAAGAGCCAGTGATCGACCAGTTCCAGCGAGAAGGTGGAGGCAAGGTTGTCGCCACCCGATTCCAGCAGGATCAGGTCGAGCGGCGAGAAGCGTTCCTCCAGCAGGTCGGCGGCATCGAGATTGAGCGTGGGGTCCTCGCGGATCACCGTATGCGGGCAGGCGCCCGCTTCCACCGCCAGCACCCGTTCGGGCGCGATCAGGCCGCTGCGGCGCAGCCGCTCGGCGTCCTCCCTGGTGACGAGGTCGTTGGTGATCACGGCCAGGCGCGTGCCGCGCGCGGCAAAGCGCGGGATGAGCTGTTCCAGCAGTGCCGTCTTACCCGAACCCACGGGGCCGCCGATACCGACGCGCGCAGCGCCGGGGTGGCTGGTCGTCGCTGCCGTCATGTCTGCTCCAGAATTGGGATGGGCCGGCACTGTGCCACGGCGACCGTCAGTTCGCGAACAGGCGGGCATCGCCGCTCTCGTGGCGCATCACGGCAATCTCGGCCGCCGGCACAAAGGCATGGGGCCGCTCCGGACAAGGCTGCGCCAGCAGCGTCGCGATGACACCGCGCAGGTCAGCGATCATGGCCTGTGCCTCCACGGGCCCGACCAGCGCCAGGCGCACCGCCGCCTGCCCGATGCCGGCGGCAACCGCGAAGGCCGAGACCGCCTCCGCGCCCGTTACATCGAGGCCCGCCCCGCCCCAGACCACACCCTGGGCCACCGGCAGATGCCCCAGCACCCGCCCCGCCCGCTGCGCCGCCTGGAAGGCCGCCGCGCCGGGCGTGCCCATGGTGACGTGGCTCCTCACCAGCGCCCGCCCCAGACGCCGTGAACCCTCGCGCTGCTCGGCGGCAAGCGACATCGCCTCCACCTCGCGGTCGAGCGCGCCCAGCCGGTCGAGATCGCCCTTGGCGGCGAGGGCCGCACGCAGCACCGGACGGTCCGCGCAGGCCCAGCGCCAGCGCAACTGCGCCCGCGCAAAGGCGGTCACCCCCGCGCCGTCATGCACCAGGCCATCATGCTTCAGCGTCTCCAGCCCCCAGGAGAACCCGAAGCCGCCGGAGGGAAAGGCGCTGTCGCCCATCTGCAGGGCAAGCAGCAGGGACGAGGCGTCAGCCATCGGCGCGACGGGCCCGGCCGTCCTCCAGGAAGGCCGTCAGCCGCTCCAGATAGGTCGCCTCCGGCCCCTCCAGCGCCACCATGAGGCGGCCGCCCTCGAAATGGACGCGCCAGTGCAGGTTGCCAGCGTGGTAGCCCAGCTCCAGGGCTGCGGCGGCATCACGCGGCTCCAGCGCCAGCCAGCGCTGCACCGCCGAGCGCACCACGATGGCGCGGTCGGCCTCCAGCAGCAGCACCGCGCCATCCTCCAGCGTCACGTCGCGCGGCAGCGCGATGGCGCAGGCCGTGCCCCGGTCGGTCGTCGCGCGCAGGCGGTGGCGCGCCATGTCGCGCGGCTCCAGCACGATGGTCTCGACCGCATCGTGGTGCTCCAGCGCGTGCAGCCGTTCGTGGATGTCGGGATCGGCCGCAAGGCCCAGGATGGTGTCGAGTTTCAGCATGGCGCCACGATGCCGCTCCGCTCCGCAGCACTCAAGAACAGCTTGCACGCAAGGGCTTGCCAGCGCTCGGTTGACATGCACCAGATGGCGTTTCCAACGGGCATCCCCATGAAGCTCCTCGACCTGCTTGTCGTCATCGCGGTGCCCGTCATCTGGGGCTTCGGCTTCACGCTGGCCAAGGGCACCTTCGACGCCTTCCCGCCCATCTTCCTCATGAGCCTGCGATTCTCGATTGCCGCGCTCATTCTCATCTGGTTCGTGCGGCCTCTGTGGGACCGCGCCGGGCGCCTGCTGCTCACCACCTTCGTCGGCGGCACGGTGGCCTACAGC
>CALLQH010000140.1 GCA_938014945.1 uncultured bacterium
CGTCCCGGCCACGCCTGGCCCATGTTGATAGCGGCCAACCGCGACGAGATGGCGGGCCGTCCCTGGCAGCCACCGGCGCGCCACTGGCCAGAACGCCCGGCCGTCACCGCGGGGCGCGATGAGGAGGCCGGCGGCACCTGGCTCGGGGTCAACGACGCCGGGGTCGTGGCCGCCGTGCTCAACCGCGTCGGCTCGCTGGGACCCGCCGGCGGCAAGCGGACGCGCGGCGACCTGCCGCTGATCGCGCTCGATCGCCAGAATGCCAGGGAAGCCGCGCAGGCCATCGCCGCCCTGCCCGGCCGTGATTTTCGCCCCTACAACATGGTCGTCGCCGATCCCGCAGGCGCCTTCTGGCTGCGCTGGACCGACCGCGACGGCGCCACCCATGCCGAAATCGCGCCGATTCCCGAGGGCCTGCACATGCTGACCGCCCACGATCTCGACGATGCGACCGCCAGTCCCCGTGTTTCGCGCCATCTGCCCCTCTTCCGCGCCGCCCCGGTGCCCGATCCCGATGCCGGAGACTGGGCGGGCTGGCAGGCGCGTCTGGCCGATCCCAGCCGCGATTCGTCGGCCACCGAGAGCGGTTCGCTGCTGATTGCGGGCCAGGGCGGCTTCGGCACGGTCTCTTCCTCGCTGATCGCTCTTGCGGGCGCGACTCGGCGCACCATATGGATGTTTGCGGCCGGGCGACCCGACAAGGTGTCGTTCCGGCCGGTTGCGCTGGACACAACGGATTGTGTCTAGGCGCCGTTTCAATTAGGGTCGCGCGGACTGGCGCCCACGGCCCTCCGGCCGGATTTCCAGGCTGCGCCGGACTACCTCGGGAACCACGCCCATGGCTCGCCGCAGGCGCGTTTACGAAGGCAAGGCTAAGGACTTCTTCGAAGGTCCAGAGCCCGGCTTTCTCGTTCAGCATTTCAAGGATGTCGCCTTCTCCCGTCGGCCGCAGAAAAGCGGCGTGATCGACGGCAAGGGCGTCATCAACAACCGCATCAGCGAATACCTGATGACCAAGATCGGGGAGATCGGCATCCCGACCCATTTCGTGCGCCGCCTCAACATGCGCGAGCAGTTGATCCGCGAGCTCGAGATGCTCCCCGTCGATGTCGTCGTCCACAACGTCGCCGCGGGCGAATTCGCCGAGAAGTTCGGGCTGAAGGAGGGGACGCCCCTGCCCCGCTCGATCATCGAATTCTACCTGCGCTCGGAAGAGCTGGGCGATCCGCTGGTCTCCGAGGAGCACATCACCGCCTTCGGCTGGGCCGCCACCCAGGACATCGACGACATGATCCACCTCAGTCTGCGGGTGAACGACTTCATGTCGGGCCTGTTCCTGGGCGCCAACATCCGCCTCGTCGACTTCACGCTGACCTTCGGCCGCCTGTGGACCGAGGATGACATGCGCCTGATGATCGCCGACGAGATCAGCCCGGATTCCTGCCGGCTGTGGGACCTGACCACCAACGAACCGATGGACAAGGACCGTTTCGTGAAGGACATGGACAAGGTGGCCGAGGGCTACCAGGAAGTTGCGCGTCGCCTGGGCATCATGCCCGAAACCGGCAACGTGACGGAGATCCCGAGGGCCGCCCTGTGAAGGCGCGCGTCCACATCACGCTGAAACACGGCGTTCTCGACCCCCAGGGCAAGGCCATCGGCCACGCCCTGGGCAGCCTCGGCTTCGAGGGCGTGGGCGATGTCCGCCAGGGCAAGGTGATCGAGCTGGAGCTGGCCGAAAACGACGAGGCCAAGGCCCGCGCCGAGGTCGAACAGATGTGCCAGAAGCTGCTCGCCAACACCGTCATCGAGAACTACGCGATCGAGCTCCAGGCCTGATGCTGCAGCATGCCCGGATCGGCTCCCTGGTTCTGTTGATCCTGGTTGGCTTGCATCGCGTTGCTTCGGCCCAGCCCCTGCCCTGGGGGCCTGAGGAGCCTCTCTCCCTGGCGCAACTCGGCACCCTCTGCTCGGCCGAGCGTCCGGTGCCCGGCGAAAACCCGCCTGTCATGGACTGGATCGCCTGGTGGCAGCAGGCCGGTTTCTGCAATGGTCTTCATGCTGGCGTGGTCTCGTTCGCCCTCTCACCGCAATACGACGATCGCCGAACCGGGTTTCCCGGCTCGGACGCAGTGGCGGATTTCTGCAGCTGGCATGTCCTAGGGGCGACCGAGCTCAGCTATGCGAGCGCGCTTTCCGACCCCTGGCTCTTCTTTGACGACGCCTTCGGTGCGTTCATTGCCGCACAGGCAGACCTCGCCGATGAACCCGCTGTCGGAGTGCTGTTGAACGCCCTGCCGGAAATCTATCCCTGTGCGCCCGGGAAGGCTGGAGACTATCAACTCGATACCGCCGAGTTGCTGGACCTGTGCTCAGCGAAACAAGCACGTCTCCTGCTGCTCAAGCCGGAAGCGGCGATGTACGAGATTGGGGTCCTATACGGGTCGTTCGGCTATTGCCAGGGCGTGATCTACGGATGGCTTCAAAGCGCCCTTGCGAGCGACCGTTCAACCCAGAGCAACCAGGAGCCTCCATATTGCCTTCAATCGGGAACGACCTTGGCCGACCTGCAACTGGACCTGATCGAGGTGGTGCAGGCGCAATTCGAGCAGGGCGAAGGCACCCTCCCTGTACCGGCAGGCCTGGACGGACTGTTGAAGGAAGCCCTTCCATGCGCCTGATCGCAGACACCCGGCAAAATCTATCCCCACGCCATGTCATCGTCCGGCTTGACCGGACGATCCATGCTGTGGTCTCGACGCCGGTGCAGCGGTGTTTCGCAGGCGCGCGCGGCAAGGTCACAGCATGGATGCTCCGGTCCAGCCGGAGCATGACAACGTTGGGGTGGAATCGGCCATGAAAGCCGCCATCGTCGTGTTTCCCGGCACCAACCGGGAAGTGGACATGAAGGACGCCTTCGAGCGCGTCGGGGCCAGTGCCGTCATGGCATGGCACGGCGATGCCGAGGTGCCCGACTGCGACCTGATCGTCCTGCCGGGCGGTTTCGCCTATGGCGACTACCTGCGCTGCGGCGCCATGGCGGCGCATTCGCCGATCATGAAGGACGTGGTGAAGAAGGCGAACGCCGGCCAGCCCGTGCTGGGCGTCTGCAACGGCTTCCAGACCCTGATCGAGGCGCGCCTGCTGCCCGGCGCCCTGCTGAAGAACGCCAGCCTCGCCTTCGTCTGCCGCGACGTGCACCTGCGCCTGGAACACGCCGTGAAGCCGCTGACCGGCAACCTTGCCGAGGGCGACGTCATCCGCGTCCCCGTGGCCCACGGCGACGGCAACTACTTCGCCGATGCCGAGATGCTGAAGCGCCTGGAAGGCGACGGCCGCATCGTCTTCCGTTATGTCGCGGGTCCCGGCGAACCGGACACGCGCGCCAATCCCAACGGCAGCACCGCCGACATCGCCGGCATCGTCAACGACAAGGGCAACGTGCTCGGCATGATGCCCCACCCGGAGGACGCCACCGGCCCGCGCCAGCAGAGCCTGGACGCCGTGCCCCTGTTTGCCGGCATCGTGGAGGCCCTGTCGTGAGCGCCGATCCCAACAGCGTCCGCGTGACGCCCAACATCGCGGCCGAACACGGCCTGACCTCCGACGAATACGCCAAGATCCTGGAGATCATCGGGCGCGAGCCGAACCTCACCGAGCTCGGCATCTTCTCGGCGATGTGGAACGAGCACTGCTCCTACAAGTCCAGCCGCGTCTGGCTGAAGACCCTGCCGACCAAGGCCCCCTGGGTGATCTGCGGCCCCGGCGAAAACGCCGGCGTGGTCGACATCGGCGACGGCCTTGCCGCCGTCTTCAAGATGGAAAGCCACAACCACCCGAGCTTCATCGAACCCCACCAGGGTGCGGCGACCGGCGTCGGCGGCATCATGCGCGATGTCTTCACCATGGGTGCCCGCCCGGTGGCGAACCTCAACGTGCTGCGCTTCGGCGCGCCCGAGCATCCCAAGACACGCTATCTCGTCGGCGGCGTCGTTTCCGGCATCGGCAGCTACGGCAACTGCATGGGCGTGCCCACCGTGGGTGGCCAGACCAGCTTCCATGCCAGTTACAACGGCAACAACCTGGTCAACGCCATGTGCGTGGGCATCGCACCCGCCGACCGCATCTTCTACGCCGCCGCGGGCGCCATCGGCGCGCCGGTGGTCTATGTCGGCTCGAAGACCGGGCGCGACGGCATCCACGGCGCTTCCATGGCATCGGCCGAGTTCAACGAGGACACCGAGGAGAAGCGCCCCACCGTGCAGGTCGGCGATCCCTTCACCGAAAAGCTGCTGCTGGAAGCCTGCCTGGAGCTGATGGCGACCGACAGCATCATCGGCATCCAGGACATGGGTGCGGCCGGCCTCACCTGCTCCTCGGTCGAGATGGCCGACAAGGGCAACGCCGGCATGGACCTCGATCTCGACGCCGTGCCCCAGCGCGAGGCCGGCATGACCGCCTACGAGCTCATGCTCTCCGAGAGCCAGGAGCGCATGCTGATGGTGCTGAAGCCCGAGGCCGAAGACCGGGCGCGCGCCATCTTCGAGAAGTGGGAGTTGGACTTCGCCGTCGTCGGGCGCATCACCGACAGCGGCCGCCTGATCGTGAAGAAGGACGGCAAGGTGCAGGCCGACCTGCCCGTGCGCCCGCTCTCCGAGGAAGCCCCGCTGTACAACCGGCCCTGGAACGAGACGCCACAGCGCCCCGTGATCGCGGCGGGCGACGTCCCCGCTCCCAACAGCATCAACCAGGCCTTGCTGGCGCTGATCGGTTCGGCGGACCTTTCCAGCCGCCGCTGGATCTTCGAGCAGTACGACCACCTGGTCATGGGCCGCACCGTGCAGCGCCCCGGCGGCGATGCCGCCGTGATCGAGGTGCCCGACCGTCCCGGCAAGGGCCTTGCCGTCACCACCGACTGCACGCCGCGTTACTGCCAGGCCGATCCCTTCGAGGGCGGCAAGCAGGCCGTGGCCGAGACGTTCCGCAATCTCTGCGCCGTCGGCGCCCGCCCGCTGGCAACGACCGACTGCCTCAACTTCGGCAACCCCGAGCGGGCCGACGTGATGGGCACCTTCGTCGGCGCCATCAAGGGCCTGGGCGAGGCCTGCAGCGCACTCGACATGCCCATCGTCTCGGGCAACGTCTCGCTCTACAACGAGACCAACGGCAAGGCGGTGCAGCCTTCGCCCCAGATCGGCGCCATCGGCCTGATCGACGATCTCGACCGCACGGCCGGCATCGGCTTTGCCGGCACCCAGCACACCATCCTGATGATCGGCGACGGCATCGGCCATCTGGGCGCCAGCCTCTACCTGCGCGAGATCGCGGGCAGGGAAGAAGGCGCGCCGCCGCCCGTGGACCTTGCCGCAGAGCGACGCCACGGCGACTTCGTGCGCGGCCAGATCGAGGCAGGCAACGTGACCTGCTGCCACGACATTTCGGACGGTGGCGCACTGGTGGCGCTGGCGGAGATGGCGCTGGCTTCCGGTATCGGCGCCAGCGTCGCGATGCCCCACGAAAACCAGCCCGCCCACGCCTTCTGGTTCGGCGAGGACCAGGGCCGCTACCTGGTCGCGGTCGAGGGCGACGGAGCGGCCTTGCAGGATGCCGCCAATCGCGCCGGCGTGCCGACCCTGGTTATCGGCATGACCGGGGGCGACGCATTGACAGTGGATGGCGCCTCCCCCATATCGCTGGGAACGTTACGAGAAACCTTCGAAGGCTGGCTGCCCCGCTTCATGGCGGGCGAACCGGCCTGAACCTACGGGAGCGATGGCATGGCGATGAGCGCAGCCGAGATCGAAAGCATGATCAAGGAAGCCTTTCCGGACGCCTCGATCGCAATCGACGACCTGCGCGGTGACGGCGACCACTATGCCGCGACCATCGTCACCTCCGCCTTTGCCGGCAAGTCCCGGGTGCAGCAGCACCAGCTCGTCTACAAGGCCCTCAAGGGCAAGATGGGCAACGAACTCCACGCGCTGGCGCTGACGACCTCCGCGCCGCCCGCGTCCTGACCCCCTTTACGCAGGAGACCACCATGGCCCTCGACGACGCCACCCGCCAGCGCATCACCAAGGAAGTCACCGACAATCCCGTGGTGCTGTTCATGAAGGGCACGCCCGTATTCCCCATGTGCGGCTTCTCGGCCGCCTCGGTGCAGATTCTCAGCCACCTCGGTGTGCGCTTCAAGGGCATCAACGTGCTCGAGGACCCGGCCGTGCGCGAGGGCATCAAGGCCTACAGCGACTGGCCGACGATCCCCCAGCTCTACGTCAAGGGCGAGTTCGTGGGCGGCTGCGACATCCTGAAGGAGATGTTCACCACCGGCGAGCTTTCGCAGCTTC
Source organism: uncultured bacterium (assembly GCA_938014945.1). Lineage (GTDB taxonomy): Bacteria > Pseudomonadota > Alphaproteobacteria > SP197 > SP197 > CALGGB01. Next base: position 6,348 of record CALLQH010000140.1, read on the forward strand.
TGGCCGAAAAGGGCATCGAGCTCGATCCCGCGGCCTGAGCCGATGGAAACGGTCGACGCCGCCAAGATCGCCGACTACCACGTTCACATCTATTTCGGCCCCGATGAGCGGGAGACCGCCGTGGCTCTGCGCGAGGAGATCGGGCGGCGCTTCGACGTGATGCTGGGCCGCGTCTGGGACAAGCCCGTCGGCCCGCATCCCAAGGCGATGTTCCAGGTCAGCCTGATGCCGGCCGAGTTCCCGAAGATCGTGCCCTGGCTGATGATGAACCATCATGGCCTTTCCATGCTGATCCATCCCCAAAGCGGCAACGATCTGGAAGACCACCGGGACAACGCCCTGTGGCTCGGCGAGAAGCTCGACCTGGTGCTGTCGGCCCTGGACTGAGAGCAGCGGCTGACGGCACGTCCCGGCATGGCGCGGCCACGTCTTCCGCCACTCGCCTTTTCCCCACTGCCCTTCTCCTCATGCCCGCCTGCGCGGGCATGAGGACAAGTGTGGGTGGGGATGCAGCCAGCGCTCCCCTGTGCGGTAACCGCGCTGCGCGCCTCCCGCACCGCGGCGCGAGAGGCAAGGTTACAGCATGGATTCTCCGGTCAAGCCGGAGAATGACAGTGGTTGGAAACGCCGTGCGCCCCTACTCCACCACGCCGCAATAGGCGCGGCTGCCGCCCGGGTGGGCGTCGGAATAATCGTCAGAGCCGCTATGGATCATGATGGCGCGGCCTGCCAGATCGGCGACGGTCACGCGCGGGGCGAGCAGGATCAGGTCGGCGCCGCCGTCCTCGACGATCACCAGGTTCGGCAGATCGCCGAGGTGGCCGGCGCCATAGGGACCCTCGTGCACGCCCGTGCCGTCGGGATCGTAGTGGCCACCCGCCGCCCCTGCGGCAACCGTCTCGCCCGCGTCGTTTGCGGCAGGGCCGCAATCAGGATTCTGGTGGACATGCAGACCGTGCAGGCCGGGCTCCAGACCCTGCAGGGCCGGATGGATCAGCAAGCCGTAATCGCTGTCCTGGAACGTGATCGTTCCAACGCTGTCGCCGACGCCGTCGGTCGTCACGGCATGCATCTCCGCGCCGGTGTCGGCAAGGGCCGGAAGAGCAAGGCCGGCGGCCAGGAGGCCGGCCAGCAGGGGTGCGGTACGAAAACGGGTCATCGCATGTTCCTCTCGTCTGTTGCTGCGCCCCTTGCACCAGCGAACGCCGAACCGCGCCCGGTGTTGCCCGCGAAAGCCTAATTCTACTCCACGCGCGCGAAGCGCGGCACCGTTCGGCCGTCCACCTCCACCGTCTCGGTGAACATCGCCAGCGGGCGAACCCACAGCGAAAAGTCGCCATAGAGCGTGCGGTAGACCACCAGGGGCTCCTCGGTCTCGCTGTGGCGGGCTGTGCCCAACACCTCGTATTCGTTGCCCTTGTAGTGGCGGTAGCGGCCCGGCTGGGGGCCTTCCGGTGCGGCCATGGACTCAGTCCGGCGTGTTGATGCGGTCGAGCGGGTAGATCGGCCTCCGCACGTTCCTGAACTCCAGGCTGGAATAGTCGGAGGTACACACACCCGTGCCCGCGCAGTCGACGACGTGTTTGGCCAGCTCGCCCAG
>CALLQH010000141.1 GCA_938014945.1 uncultured bacterium
GCCCGGCCAGCTCGGGATCAGCCCGATGCAGTTCATCGCCGCGACGAAGAAGAAGTCGAAGGGCAGCTTGGTGACACCCATGGCGATGAAGGACTTGCGCATCAGGTCGTCGAGCTGGATGACCGAAACCAGCGCCGTTGCCTTGATCAGCACCATCCAGACATTGCCGAGACCCGGCAGGGCAAAACGCCAGATCTGGGGCAGCATGACGCGGCGGAAGGCGAGCGACTTCGACATGCCGCAGGCATAGGCCGCTTCGACCTGGCCCTTGGGTACCGCCAGAAAGGCACCGCGGAAGACCTCCGTGGCAAAGGCGCCATAGATGAAACCCAGGGTAAGCACGCCGGCCGTGAAGGCATTGAAGTCGATGCGAATGTCGTGACCCATGCGAGCAGCCAGCGCCTGCAACAGGGTCGGGGTGCCGTAGAAGACAATCAGCAGGAGCAGCAGCTCAGGGATGCCGCGGATCACCGTGGTATAGGTATTGGCTGCGAGCCTGGCCGCGCGGTTGCGCGCCAGCTTGCCCCAGGCACCCAGCAGGCCCATGACGATCGCCAGCAACAGGGCGCAGAGCCCGACCTCCAGCGTCGTGGCGAGCCCCTCCCAGAGCATCCAGCCATAACCCTTCAGATCAAACATGGGCAGCTCCGCCAGAAAACGAGAGGGGCGCCGCGGTCACCGGCTTGCGATGACGCACGACGCCCCGATCAGGCACCAGGTACGACTCACTCGCCGTAGACGTTGAAGTCGAAGTACTTGTCGTTGATCGCCTTGTAGGTGCCGTCGGCCAGAATCTGGGCCAGCGCGGCGTTCAGCGCATCCTTCAGGTCGGTGTCTTCCTGACGCACGGCGATGCCGGCGCCGTCACCGAACCACTTGGGGTCGGAATAGTCGGGGCCGACGAACTTGAAGCCCTGACCCATGTCGGTCTGCAGGAAGCCCTCGTCGAGCGCGACCGAATCCGCAAGCACCAGATCGACACGGCCGTTGGCGAGATCCAGATTGGCCTCGTCCTGGGTCGCGTAGCTCATCAGGCCGACATCGGGGAAGTTGTCCTTGATGAAGTTCTCGTGGATCGTCGCGCGCTGCACGCCGACCTTCAGGCCGGAGAGCATGTCGTTGGCGACGGCGGTGTCGGGCGGGATCTCGGTCATGAAATCCTCCGCTGCGACGAACTTGGCCGGCGTGTTGTAATACTTGTCGGTGAAGGCGACGACCTCGGCGCGCTCGGCCGTGATCGACATCGAGGCGATGATGGCGTCGTACTTCTTGGCCAGCAGGCCCGGGATGATACCGTCCCAGTCCTGCACGACGAATTCGCAGGTGAAGCCGGCCGCATCGCACAGGGCGTTGGCGATATCGACGTCGAAGCCCTGCAGATCGCCGTTCTCGTCGATGTAGTTGAACGGAGGATAGGCGCCCTCCGTGCCGATCAGCACCACGTCCTGGGCGCTCGCCTGCTGGGCGAAGAAGCCGGATACGGTGAGTGCCAATGCGGCTGCGAACATTTTCTTCATGGTCACACTCCCTTGTTGCGAGCCCCGGTGGGGCTCCCCGTGTTCGTCGGGCGGGTCCGGCGTCAGGCGGTCAGGTTGCTCGCCAGAAACTGCCGGAAACGCTCCGATCTGGGGTTGCCGAACATCTCGTCCGGCGGCCCCTGAACCTCGATCCTGCCCTCGTGCAGGTAAATGACCTCGCTGGAGACCTCGCGCGCGAAGCCGATCTCGTGGGTCACAACGATCATGGTGCGGCCCTCGTCGGCAAGCTGGCGCATGACGCGCAGCACCTCGCCGACCAGTTCCGGGTCGAGCGCGCTGGTCGGTTCGTCGAACAGCATGACGTCGGGCTCCATGGCCAGGGCGCGCGCGATCGCCGCGCGCTGCTGCTGGCCGCCCGAGAGATGGGCGGGGTAGTAACTGGCGCGGTCGGCAAGGCCGACCTTCTCGAGGGTGGCGTGAGCCGTCTCCAGCGCCTCGGCGCGGGACTTCTTCAGGACGTGGATCGGCGCTTCGATGACGTTCTGCAGCACCGTCATGTGGGACCACAGGTTGAACGACTGGAAGACCATGCCGAGGCGCGAGCGGATGCGGTCGACCTGCTTGCTGTCGGCGGGCACGGCCTCGCCCCGGCGGTTGCGGGTCATGGCGATCAGTTCGCCGCCGACATGGACCTTGCCTCTGTCGGGCGTCTCCAGAAGGTTGATGCAGCGCAGGAACGTGCTCTTGCCCGAGCCGCTGGCGCCGAGCATGGCGATGACATCGCCCTCGTGCGCGGTCAGCGAAACACCCTTCAACACCTCCACGGACCCGAACGACTTGTGGATATCCTCGGCCACAAGTGCCGGCTGCCGTGTCACCGCCTGTGCGGCAACAGCCATCGTGCGCCCTCCCACGGCCGCCCCCAGAAGCGGCTGTTTTGCCCGCCCCCATAGAAGCCGCTTCCGGGCCGCTTGGCAAACGTCATGCGCGAGGGGTCGAACGGGCGTTCAACCAACACCGCTTCAGGCGATGGCGTCGAGCGCCTTGACCAGCCGGTCGACCTCGGCCGCCGTGTTGTAGTGAACGAAGGAGCAGCGCACGGCGCCGTCCTCGGGATCGATGCCCATGGCCTTGAGGATGCGCGGGGCATAGAAGTCGCCCGCGTTGGCCGCGATGCCGGCGGCATCGAGATGGGCCATGACCTCCTGGGACGACTTGCCCTCGACCGTGAAGCTGAAGGTCGGCGCGCGGCGGTCGTGGTCGGGGTCGGTGCGGCCCAGAAGCCGGATGCGCGGGTTGGAGGCGACATAGTCGAGGAACTTGCGCGATAGGTTCTCCTCGTGCGCGGCGATCAGCTTGTAGACCTGCCGGATGCGCCCGTGCAGGTCGTTGGCCGGCTCCTCCAGGTGATGGGCGGCCAGGGCCTCGAAGTACTCGCCGATGCCGACGCAGCCCGCGGTCAGTTCGTGGTTCGGCGCACCGGGGTTCATCTTCAGCGGCAGGTTATCCTCGCCGTGGAAGTAGAAGTACTGCCCCTTGGCCTTCAGCAGCAGCTCCTTGCGGCCGTACATGACGCCAAGGTGCGGGCCGTAGGTCTTGTAGAGGCTGAAGAGGTAGAAATCGACGTCGAGCGCCTTCACGTCGACGCAGCCGTGGGGCGCATAGGCGACGCCGTCGACGCAGACGAGACCGCCCACGGCATGCACCGCATCGGCGATCTCGCGCACCGGGTTGGGGCCGCCGACGACATTCGAGCAATGCGAGAAGCAGACCAGCCGCGTCTTCTCCGAGAGCATGGGCTTCAGCGTTTCCAGCTCCAGCTCGGCGGTCTGCGGGTTGACCTGCCACTCGCGTACCGTGATGCCGAATTCCTCCAGGCGCCGCCAATGGCCATTGTTGGCCTCATGGTCGAGGTTGGTGACGATCAGCTCGTCGCCCGGCTTGAACCAGCCGCGGATGCCCGCGGCCAGCGTGATGACGTTGCGCGTGGTGGAGGGGCCGATGACGACCTCCTCGGGCTCGGCGTTCAGCATTGCCGCCACGGTCTTGTGGCCCTGGGCCATGCGCCGCGTCGCTTCGCGCGCGATGGGCGAGCCTTCGCCCGGCTGCACCTGGCACTCGGTCATGTAGTCCTTCACCCGGTCGATCACCGTGTGCGGCACCAGCGAGCCGCCGGCATTCTCCATGAACGCCCAGCTGTCGTTGAGCGCGGGAAAGAAGGAACGGACGAAATCGAGATCGAGTGGCTTGTCGGCCATGGAACACCCCCGGTTGATGGGTTCTCTTGTAGTGGCTGGCGTCGTGCCGTCAATCCATGGGCCTTCAGTCGGCGAGCGTGCCGTCCCAGGGCCAGCGGTAGGTTTCGCCGAGGCCCTGCAGAATCGCGGCGGCGATGGCGCGCCCGTTGGCGCCGCCCGTCATCACCACGGCGCCCTGGCCGGTGGCGGGGAAATAGACCATGTAGCCGCTGTAGCCCGCGCCGCTGCCGCTCTTGTGCAGGGCGAGGTTTGCGCCCTCGCCGGCCAGCGCCACGCCCATGCCCCAGGGGCCGCCGTTCTGGGGCGTCAGCATCAGCTCTGCGCTGGCTCGCCCCAGCAAGCCATCCTCGCCGGCACGTGATCGGCCCAGCGCGATCAGGAAGGCGGCCAGGTCCGAAGGCGTCGACCACAGGCCCTCGGCGGCGCGCGCCGGGCGGTTCAGCCAGCCGCCGGGGATGGCTGCGCCCTTGGCGTCGTGGCCCTGGGCGGCGATCACCGACAGGGTGTCGCCCGCCGGCTGTTCGAAGCTGCTGGCCGGCATGCCTGCGGGCACCATCACGCGCGAGCGTGCGAGTTCGGCGAAGTCGACGCCCGTTGCGCCCTGCAGGGCGACCTCCAGCACGACGTAACCGCTGTCGGAGACGGCGAAGGCCGTGCCCGGCAGGGCCGTGATCTTCAGCGGCGGTGAATTGGCGGGCGGGGCGCCGGCCAGGATCTGCGCCAGGGTCGGCAGCGGCGCTCCCTGGGGATAACCCCGGAAGCCGGGATCGGCGAAGCCCGCCGTCATGCTCATCAGGTTGCGCAGGGTCACGGGATGGTCGGGCCTGTCGAGGCGCCAGCCTCCGACCCAGACGCCGGCATCGTCATCCAGCGTCAGGTAACCTTCCTCGACCAGCCCCAGCGCCGTCACGGCAGCCACCGGCTGGGCCATGGCGCCGGCCTGGAACGGCGTCGTCGGGCCGATGCCTTCGCCCCAGCTGCGTGTCCATGCGATCTGCCCGCCTTCGATCACGGCCAGGCTTACCGACGGGACGTGCAGTTCCTCCATGGCCGCGGCCACCGCGATGTCGCGCGCCTCGTCCTCGCCCGGCAGGTCGATGGCGACAAACAAGGGTTCCTGCGACGCACCGGCGCCGTTGCTGCCGGCAACCGGGAAGGCGCCGTGCTGGCAGGC
>CALLQH010000142.1 GCA_938014945.1 uncultured bacterium
GATGCTCTGGTTGACCGAGGGGTGGAAGCGGATGCCGCCCTTGTAGGGGCCGATGGCGCTGTTGAACTGGACGCGCCAGCCGCGGTTGGTGCGGATGCGACCCTCGTCGTCGGTCCAGGGCACACGGAAGGAGATCACGCGCTCGGGCTCGGCCATGCGCTCCAGGATCTGCAGCTCGTGATAGATCGGCTTGTCGGCGATGTAGGGAAAGATCGTGCTGGCGACTTCCCAGACCGCCTGGACGAACTCCGGCTCGCCGGGATTGCGTTTCTCGACGCCCTGCATGTAGCGCTCGAAATACTCCTGCGTCTTGGCGTCGCTTGTGTGAACCTTCGACATGATGGACTTCCCCCGATTGTTGCGGCGACGGCGCGCGCCCTCGGGCCGCGCAGCCTCGCCGCAAATGATGAAAAATGAACCTTGGCCGTCACCGGCCCCGTGCCCCTCCTCGCTCGCGGCGCCATGAAGGGCTGCCGCAAACTCATCCAGAGCATAGGCCTGTGTCCGCCCCGCGCCTATGTTCTTCATCACCCAAAGGACAACATTCGGCCCGCGCGGAGGTCTCCACGGGGTGACACGGCCCGCTGCCATGGGTTAAGGCACTGGTTGCCGCATCACAGGCAGCGGAAGAATCCATGCTGACAGACACTTCGTTCACCGGCCGCGTGGTCGTGCTGGGCTACGGCACCGTCGCACAATGCGCTCTGCCCATGCTGATGCAGACCGCCGGACTGCCCGCAGACCGCTATCTGGTCGTCGACATGCTCGACAGACGCGATGCGCTGGCGCCCTTGATCGCGCAGGGATTGCGCTTCGCCCAGCACAAGATCGCCCGCGACAGCGTCGATGCGGTCCTGGGCGCCTGTCTGGAGCCGGGCGATCTGGCGCTGAATCTGACCGTGGGCGTCGATTCGATTCCGGTCATGGACTGGTGCCATGCCCATGGCGTTCTCTACGTCGACACCGCCCTGGAGGTCTGGGAGGACCTGATCGGCAACGCCAGCGTGCCGATGGCCGACCGCACCGAATACATGAACCACGAGCGCGCCCGCGCGAAGGTGCGCGAGACCTTCCGCCCGGACGGGCCGACCGCGATCATCACCCACGGCGCCAACCCCGGCATGGTCAACCACTTCGCCAAGGCGGCGATGATCGACCTTGCCCGTCATCTGGGCCGCGACCCCGGCAAGCCGGAGGGCAGCGAAGCCTGGGCCCGCCTGGCGCGCGACCTCGGCATCAAGGTCATCCACATCAGCGAGCGCGACACCCAGGTGATCGACCGGCCCAAGGAGGTCGACGAGTTCGTCAATACCTGGAGCATCGAGGGTTTCGTCGAGGAGGCGATGATGCCTTCCGAACTGGGCTGGGGCAGCCACGAGGCGCAGATGCCCGAGCGCGGCCACGCCCACAACAACGGCCCGGCCAACTGCATCTTCATCGCCAAGCCGGCGGCCGAGGTGATGCTGCGCTCCTGGGTGCCCAAGGGCGGCCAGATCGCGGGCTTCGCCCTGCCCCACGCCGAGAGCATCACGATGAGCCGCTTCTTCACCCTGAAGGAGGAAGGCAAGCCGCTCTACCGGCCCACGGTCGCCTTCGTCTACATGGCCTGCGATGCGGCCATGACCAGCCTGCACGAGATGATGATGCAGGGCTGGAAGATGCCCAAGCGCGAGCGGGTCGCGGCCGACGAGATCACCGGCGGCATCGACGAACTGGGCATCCTGCTGCTGGGAGAGAACACCGGCTGGTGGTACGGCAGCCAGCTCGACATCCACGAGGCGCGCCGCCTGGTGCCGGGTTCCAACGCGACGGCCATCCAGGTCGCAGCGGGCGTGGTTTCGGCCGCAGTGTGGGCCGCGCGCAACCCGAACCGCGGCTACAACGAGCCCGAGGACCTGCCGCACGAGGAGATCCTGGAGATCGCCCTGCCCTGGCTTGGCCCCATGGTTTCCACGCCGACCGACTGGACGCCGCTGAAGCAGCGCGCCGATCTTTTCGAGGAGGACTGGGTGGTCGAGGACGACCCCTGGCAGTTCGCCAACTTCCGCATCGGCTGAGGCGTCGCCTCAAGCCATCCGCATCGTCAGCCACTCGGCGGGAACCTCGGCGGGCCAGGGAATCATGTCGGCCGGGAAAGCGCCCATGTGACGCACGGTGCGGGCGGCTTCTGTGGTACCGCGCGCCAGGGCATCGGCGATGCTGCCGCCCTTGGCATAGACGCTGAGGAAACCCGCGGCGAAGGTGTCGCCGGCGCCGGTGGTATCGACCACGTCCTCGACACGCTGGGGCGGACAGAAGACACGCTCCGCGCCGCCCAGGGCCATGCTGCCCTCTCCCCCCAGGGTCGCCACGATCAGGTGACCGGAGTCGCGGGCGATCGCCTCCAGGGCATCGAGCCGGGCGCCGTCGGCGGCATCGCAGCTGATGAAACCCAGGTCGAACATCGGCGTGAAACGGCGCGGATAGGCCAGGCGGTCGTCGGGCGGGCCGGGATTGCAGTAGTCCAGCACGCGCAGGCCCTTGCAGGGGGCGACCGCCGCGGCGACCGTCTCGAAGAAGTCGATGATCTCGGGAAAGACCGTGGTGATGACGACATCGCTGGCGGCGATCCGTGCGCCCTCCTCCGCCGTCAGGCGGTGGCGGGCAAGGGCACCGGCGTCGTAGCGCAGGAACAGGCGTTCGCCACCGGGATCACGGTCGATGTACTGGATGGGCGTGATGTCGTCCTCGTAGGCGATCACCGCATCGAGACCGAAACCGGCGATGGATTCCTCGACGATCGTCGCCTCTCGGTCGTGGCCGAGCACGGTGAGGACGGCGATCTCGTCCTCGGGCGCAAAACAGAGCAGCGCATTGGCGGCGAAGTTGAGCGAGATGCCGCCGGGACGGTCGGCGCGAATGTCGACATAACGGTCGACGCCGCAGTCGCCGACATGCAGCACCTTCATCGCTCGAAGCTCCGTGCGGCCGAGACCACCGCCGCGACCCGGTCGGCAGTGATCATCGGGCCTTCCTTGAGGCTGGTGCCGACCACGGCGCCGTCGCAGGCCCCGAGCAGTTCATGGGCGTTGGCGGCATCAAGGCCGCTGCCGATCAGCACCGGCCGGCCGGCCGCACCGGCGCTGGCATCCTGCAGGTCGGCCAGACGCGCAGGATCGCCCGTGGCGTTGCCGCTGACGATCACCGCATCGGCCCCGGCGTCGAAGGCGATGCGCGCCGACTCCGACAGGCTGCGTTCGACCGTCAGACGGGCGTACTTCACCTGGATGTCGGCCATGACCATGATGTCCTCGGCGCCAAGACGCTTGCGGTAGGCGAGCAGGCCCGGCGCATCGATCTTCATCGCCCCGCCGTATTCGGGCCGCTCCATCGGATCGGTGAAATAGTCGGTGCGGATGAAGGAGGCGCCCGCGGCCTGGGCGACCGCGAGCGAGGCTTCGGGATCGTTGATGAGAATCTCGATGCCGACGACGCAACGGCGCGCAGCGGCCGCGACTTCGGCGGTGATGCGTGTCATGCAGGCGATGGTCTCGCGCGCGGCCAGCAGCATGTGGGGCCGGTCGTATTCGTTCTCCACCAGCACACCGTCTGCGCCGCCCGCCTCCAGCGCCTCCAGATCGGCAAGCGCCTTGTCGATGCAGGCGGTGATGCCCGGCGAGTCCGGATACCCCGGCAAGGCAGGCAGATGGATGACGCCGATGATCGCCCGCGCCGATGGAAAATGGTCACGATAGGAACGCACGTTTCCCCCTCTTTGTATCGTCGGCGCAGTGGCGCATGAGGCCAGCGAATTGTCCAGTGCGGGAGGTGCCCGCACGGCTGCGCCATGGCAGACTGGCGTCATGGACGCAGAAAGCACAGCAGCCCGACAGCGTGAAGCCGAGCGGCGCGCCGCCCTGGCGCTCGACCGTTTTCATCTCTCGCGCGAGGCGGTGGCGGAGACCTTCCGCCTGGGCGAGAACGAAGTCTTCCGCGTGGTCGATCCCCAGCAAGGGAGCTTCGCGCTGCGCATCCACAAGCCGGGCTATCAGGACGCCACCACCGTCGCCTCTGAACTCGCCTGGCTGGCGGCGCTGGGCGAGGAAGGCGTACCGGTCAACGTGCCCGTTCCGGGGCGCGACGGCGCCCTGCTGCAGCGCGCGGGCGACGATGAGGAAGCCCCGCTCGCCGTGCTGTTCGGCTGGATCGACGAGGCTCCGCCCGGCGAGCAGGAAGACGCCGACCGCTTCGCCGCCCTGGGCGAGGTGCTGGGGCGCATCCATCGCCACGGCCGCACCTGGCAGCCGCCCGAGGGCTTCCGTCGCCAGCGCTGGGACCACGACGGGCTTGTCGGCGAGCGGCACATCCATGGCCCCTACCGCGCGGCGGCAGGCATCTCGGCCGATCAGCTGGCGCTGTTCGACACCACTGTTGCCGCCATCCGGGAACGCATCGCGCACCTGCGCGAAGAGGCGCGCGGCGGCTGGGGGCTGATCCACGGCGACTACGGCTTCTCCAACGCGATTGTCAGCGCAACCGGTCCGGTCATCATCGACTTCGACGACTGCGGCTGGGGCTGGCCGCTCTACGACATCGCCGTTGCCTACTGGCGGCGCGCGGACGAACCCGGCGCATCACGCCTGCGCGACAGCCTGCTGAAGGGCTATGAGCGCGTGCTGCCCTTCCCCGGCGAGCAGTACGCCTGCCTGGAAGACATCGTCATGGCCCAGCGCCTGGGCAATCTCGGCTGGTTCGGCAAACACGCCGACTCCCCGCTTGCGGAGGTCCTGCCGCAGCGTATCGAGGAGGCCGAAGCGGCCTGCCGCAGGTATCTGGCCCGGCTGGGCTGACAGGCACAGGAGCAACGCCTCAGAAGTAACCGTCACGCTTCTGGCGTTCCAGCGAGCCGCCGTCGCCCAGGCGGCCCTCACGCTCGGAATGGCCGGCGCGGAAGGTCTCCAGCGCGACCGCCTCCACGGTGTCGGCCTGCGAGGGGCTGGCTGCCGTCACCGGCCAGCAACCCAGGGTGCGGAAGCGGACCTTCAGGGTCTCGACCTGATCGTCCGGACGCCACTGCATCCGGTCCGGGTCATCGACCATGATGTAGAGCCTGCCGCGGCGCACGACTGGCCGTTCCCGTGCGAAATAGAGCGGGGCGAGCGGGATGCCCCGCATCAGGATGTAGGACCACAGATCGGCCTCGGTCCAGTTGGACAGCGGAAAGGCGCGGATCGACTGCCCCGCCGCCAGACGCCAGTTGTAGCAGCGCCAGAGTTCCGGGCGCTGGTTGCGCGGGTCCCAGCCATGGTTGGCATTGCGCACGGAGGCGATGCGCTCCTTGGCCCGCGTCGCTTCCTCGTCGCGCCGGGCGCCGCCGAAGATGACGTCGTAGCCGCCATCGGTGAGCGCCTGCTTGAGCGCCTGGGTGCGCATCATGGTGGTGTAGAGGTCGTCGTGTTCGAACGGATTGATGCCGCGCGCCCTGCCCTCCTCGTTGGCGCGGACCAGCAGGTCGAAGCCATGGTCGGCGGCAAAGCCGTCGCGGAAGGCCAGAACGTCGGCGAACTCCCAGGTCGAATCGACATGAAGCAGCGGGATCGGCGGCCGGGCCGGAAAGAAGGCGCGTTTGACCAGATGGGCAAGCACCGTCGAGTCCTTGCCGCCGGAAAACAGCACGACCGGCCTGCTTGCCTGCGCGAAGCCATCGCGGATGATGTGGATGGCCTCGCTCTCGAGCGCCGAAAGATGGGGCGGCAGCTTCATGACGCCAGCGCCAGTTCGCCAGTGTTGGTGCCTGCCGCGTTTTCGGCGGGCACCCAGGCGAGATCCCCCGCGTAGCGCCAGGCCATCCGGCCGTCAGGCCCCAGGGCAAAGAGGTGGAGCCAGCGGTTGTCGAAGAGCGCCCGGACGCCGGGATGGCGCTCCAGCACGGCCGACATCGCTTCGCGCGGCGCCTCGATGCAGACGGTGAGGCGCAGCGGATCGTGGGCCAGCTGCTCGCCGTCGCTGACCGACTGCAGGGCGAGCCCGGAGCGCAGCAGGCCGCCGTTGCCCTCCACCACGCCGAGGCCGCCGGTGACGTTGTGCAACAGCTTGTTGCCCGACCCGAAGACATCGGGCGCCACCACCGAGCCATAGTACTGCAGGCTGATCCAGCTCGCGACGACGACCGGTGCGGTCAGGATCAACTCCAGCACGCTGAAGTCGCGGTCGGCCTTCCAGTCGTAGTCGTGGAGAAAGGCGCGGCCATGCAGGTTGCGCCCGTGGGTGCGCCTGCGCGGTGCGGCAACGAACGCGCTGCAACCCGCCAGAGCCCATTCCGGCCTCACCTGCGACCAGTCGCGGCCGCGCCGCAGCAGGTCTTCGGCGTCACGGACCGCCGGCAGCCGCAGCACCCGTTCGGCGCGCGCAGCCCTGCCGGCCTGATCGAGCCAGCGCCGCGCACGGGAGAGATCCTCCCGGTAGCCTTCGCTGGGGCAGTCTCCATCAAACAGGCTGACGGCATCGGCTGTCGTGTCATGCAGGGCGGCGACGAAGAGGGTCCCGTCTGGAATGACGATGCCGCGCCGGGCGAGACCCTTGCGCGTGCCGGCATCGTTGAGCATGCCGGCCAGCAGCCGTGCGTTGACCTCGCCCTTGTGGCCGCCGCAGGCGCCGCAGTGCAGGGCGCTGGCCTGGGGGTTGTTGACCACCCCCGCGCCATGCCCCACCAGCAGGACCAGGCGGGCAAACCCCTGCGTCATCGACATGGCGCGCAGAACCCGTTCGGCGAGCGCGATGCGGATCATCGGGTCCATGGCGCGCACGATCTGGGGCGCAGGGGGAACCGCGCCGGCCGAACGGCCAAGACCCAGGGCGTCGCGCAGCAGGCGTGCGGCATAGATGGGTCCCGATGCCTCGACAAAGGCAAAGGACGAGACCGCTGCCAGCTTGAACCGGCCCCATGCGCGGGAGGCGCGCGCGGACAGACGCGCCGAGCGGTCGGCCTCCTCCGTTCCGCTCGCCCGGGTGCGCAGCGCCGGGGTCAGCAGCACCGGAAGCCGCAGTTCCTCGGTATCGCTTGCGAAATCCCGGTGGCTGACGGGCAGCCCGAAGAACCCGGCAAAGCCCGCGGTGGTGATGCCCGGATCGGCCGCTTCCAACGCCCGGCGGAAAACCTCCGAACGCACGTCGATGCAGAAGACGGCCTGCAGCGAGGGTGTCGTCGGGGGAGCGTCCTCATGCGGCGCTGCCAGGATTTCCGAAAGCGCCCGCTGGCCTGCCCGTTCGGCGGCCTCCTGCAGGATGGCATCGACAATCAGATCGGGCGTGGGAGCAAGCGGCTGGCCATAGGCGGCACGCGCCGCCTGCCAGGTTGCGTTCACGCGTTCGCCGCCGCGCTGCAGAAGGGCCTCCTCCCAGACCAGGCGCAGGGCGAGAAGCTCCATCACCGTCGTGTCCGTGCGGCCGTTGCGCTCGGCCTGCCACAGCAGATAACGGGCATGCTGGGCCCAGCCGCCCAGGTCCATCAGCAGGCGGTGGAAGTAGGCTTCCTGTTCACCGGTCGAAAGGCCCAGGCTGGCGACCGCGCGGGCGATGGCCTCGCGGGCTTCCGCCGGCGCCGTGGCGACATGGCTGCAGAAACCCTTCAGCCCCGCGATCTCGGGCGTCAGGTCATGGCTGGCAAAGGTCCTCCAGCGCCGGTAGGGCCCGCCATGCTGCGGTGCCGCCCACAGGGCCTGGCCACGGTCGAAGTGCCCCGAGGCCCAGGCGCCGATACGGCTGGCGACCAGGCCCGGCCAGTCGACCCCCGTCTCCGCCTCGGCCAGTTCCGCGATGGTCGGCAGGGCGCGCGGCGAGGTCCCCTCGCCGGCTGCCGCCTGCTTGAGCGCGGCAAGGTCGCCCGGCCGCTGCGGATCGCACGACGCCGCCAGGGCGGCGGCGAGGTCCTCGTCGCGGATGCGGCCATCGGCGATGCGGTCCCTGTACCAGGCCCGCGGCATGGTCACGCGTGCGCCCGCTGCCCGGCCGAGGCGCGCGGCCGCGGTACCCAGATCCTCCCCGCTCTGGCCGAGGAAGGGGTTCACCGCGACGCTGGTGGCCAGCGGCCACAAGGGCGGGATGGCACGGACCGCCGCTTCGACGGCAGGACTGGGATCGGTCATGGCAGGTACCTCCGTCATGGGTGGTCAGGCCGAACGCCGGGAGGACCAGCCGCCGATCAGCCGGTCGATGACCGCGTTGGCATACAGTCCATTGGCAAGATGGATGCGCAGGCCCGCGACGGCCGGATGGGCCGACCACAGGGGAAACATGGCCTGCGCCAGCGCAACACCGCCGAAGCTGAGGACGGCCAGCACGATCAGGGTCCACTCGAGCGGACCGGGCGCCGGGGGCGGCGGGAAGACCGAGGCGGACAGGAACTCCGCGCCGGACTGCAGGGCGAAGTAGCCGACCGCGGCGGCCAGCGAGAAGAGCCCCGTGCGCAGCGCCAGGGGACGCGGCGCGAGTTCTGCCAGGCCCTGGGCCAGCAGGTAGGCGGTGCCGAAGATCAGGATGGCGCCGAGCGCAATCGCCTGGGGCGACTTTTCGGCAAAGCCGAAGGCGGCGCCGACCACCGCGTAGATCACCAGCGCCACACCGAAGGCGCGCAGCACGGCCCGGCCGCCAGGCACCGCAACGGGGCCCGGCCGCGCGATGGCGGCGACACCGTCGATGGCCTGGCCCGAGGTCAGGAAGGCGTGGGCCTTGTAGAGGGAGTGGGCGACGACATGCAGCAGGGCGAGCGGAAACAGGGCCAGACCGCACTGCATGATCATGAAGCCCATCTGGGCGATGGTGGACCAGGCAAGCGAAGTCTTCACCGCCGATTGCGTGAGCATGACCATGCCGCCGACGATTGCGGTGAGGCCGCCCAGCCCGACCAGGGCCGCCAGCACCACCGGCGCGGTGAGCATGACGTCGGCCAGACGGATCAGCAGGAAGCCGCCGGCGTTGATGACGCCGGCATGGAGCAGCGCCGAGACCGGCGTGGGCGCCTCCATCACCTCGGTCAGCCAGCCGCCGGTGGGGAACATCGCCGACTTCAG
>CALLQH010000143.1 GCA_938014945.1 uncultured bacterium
GGCTGCCCAACCATTTCCGCGCGATCTTCGCCGAGGGCGCGTTCAACGCCGCCTTCGTGCCCGCCTATGCCGGTCTGCGCGAGCGCGGCGGCGCGGCGCGGGCGGGCGTGTTTGCCGACCGCATCTTCACGCTGCTGCTCGGCACGCAGATCGTGCTGCTCGTCGTCGCGCTGACCTTCATGCCGGCGGTGATCGAACTGCTGGCGCCCGGCCTGCGCGACGATCCTTCGCGGTTTCCGCTTGCGGTCGAGCTGACGCGGATCACCTTTCCCTATCTGCTGCTCGTCTCGCTGGTCGCGCTGTTCGGCGGCATGCTCACCTCCGCTGGTCGCTTCGCAGCCTTTGCCGCGGCACCCATCCTGCTCAACATCGCGCTGATCGTGGCCGCCCTGGTGGCGCGCGCCTCGCCGGAGCTGGGTGCCGGTCATGCGCTGGCCTGGGGCGTCAGCCTGGGCGGTGTGGCCCAGCTTCTGCTGCTCATCGTCGCGCTGCGCCGGGCCGGACTGATGCCGCGTCTCACCCTGCCGCGCCTGACGCCGGGGGTGAAGAAGATCCTGGTGCTGTTCGGCCCGGCGGCCTTCGGTGCGGGCATCGTGCAGATCAATCTGCTGGTCGATCAGTTCATCGCCTCGTTCCTGCCGACCGGCGCGATCAGCTATCTCTACTACGCCGACCGCATCAACCAGCTGCCCCTGGGGGTGATCGGCATCGCGGTGGGCACGGCCCTGCTGCCGCTGCTCTCGCGCCAGATCGAGGCGGGCGACGAGGAGGCCGCCAACGACAGCCAGAGCCGCGCGGTGGAACTGGTGATGCTCTTCTGCCTGCCCTCGGCGGCAGCGCTCACGGTGATCGCGCGGCCCATCATCTCCGTGCTCTTCGAGCGCGGCGCCTTCGATGCCGCCACGACCGACGCCAGCGCCGCGGCCCTCGTCGCCTTTGCCGTCGGCCTGCCCGCCTATGTGCTCATCAAGGTCTTCGCGCCGGGGTTCTTTGCCCGCCAGGACACCAGGACGCCGGTCAAGATCGCCGTCGTCGGCCTTGTCGCCAACATCGCGCTCAACCTGGTCTTCATCTGGTATCTGGCCCATGTCGGCATCGCGCTCGCCACGGCGCTGGCGGCCTGGGTCAACGGCGGCCTGCTCTGCCTGGTGCTGATGCGCCGCGGTCATTTCCACCCCGATGCGCGCCTCAAGCAGCGCCTGCCGCGCATCCTGCTGGCCAGCGGCGCCATGACCGCCGCGCTGTGGGCGATGTCCTGGGCGGTCGATGCCGACAGCCTGCAGGACCCGCTGGCCGAGGCCGGGGCGCTGGCCCTCTTTGTCCTGGGCGGCGGTGCGGTCTATGCCGTCTGCGGCCACCTGCTCGGCGCCTTCAGCCTGCGCGAGATCAAGGCGATGATGCGCCGCCGCCGCTAGGGCGCACCATCCTCACGATGGCCCTGCACCACAGGTGCGGGGCGGGCCCGGCCGGATTGCGGCAACCCGGCCGGGCACTTCACCCTCAGACCATCCAGCCGCCGTCGTAGTCGTAGGACTGGTCGACTGCGGCCATCAGCAGGTCGTCGGAGAAACCCGCGTCCATGGCGTCCTGGCTCAGCGGGTAGTTGTCCTTCTCCCAGTTCATGGTCCAGCCGCCGCTGGCGTCGCGCGTGCCCACGGCTTCGATCACCGGGTTCTGGCCGTCCATCAGGTAGAAGAACACGCCCTCGCCGGGCTTGGTGCCGTCGACGTCGTTGACGTTCGGGTACTCCTGGCCGGCGTGAACGGAGATGCCGACCAGTGTCGTGTTGCCGCCCAGCGCGTCGCCGTGCGCCGCGAAGAAACCCGCGAAATCCAGGCTGTCGACGTCGTAGAGGTCGGCCAGCGGCGAAATCTTCACCTTCAGCAGTTCGGTCTCCGCATCGCCGTCATCGAGATAGAGGACGACGTTGGAGATCGCCTGGAGCATGTCGGGGAAGTCGAAACCGCTGTCCACGGGGCCGCTCGGGGGATTGCCGTCGCCGTCGCCCTCACCCTCGGGGTCGGTGGGGGGAACGACGATGTCGCCCGTGCCCAGGACAGTGAAGCGGACCGTGGCGATGTCGGTGGCGCCGTGGTTGTCGGTCATCACGTAGTCGAACGACAGGTCGAGGGTCTCGCCGTTGTGGAGATCGGAGAGATCGCCCGCGTTGTAGGACCAGGTGCCGTCCTCGTTGAAGGTCAGGTTGCCGGGGCCGCTCCAGTCGGACACGAGCGAGAAGGTGTGGGTGTCCAGGCGGTCGATGTCGCTGTCGTTGCCGGTGACGTCACCCGTCAGGGTGGCGTTCTCCTCGACGCTGCCGCCCTCGTCGTCGACGGCGTCCGGACCGTCGTTGCGGCCGGTGACCGTCACGGTCAGCGTCGCGGTGTCGGTGGCGCCGTGGTTGTCGGCGATGGTGTAGGTCACGGTCTGGGTGATGGACTCGCCCTCCGACAGCGCATCGGCGGCGCCGGCGTCGAGCACATAGCTGCCGTCGGCGTTCAGGGTCAGCGTCGCGCCCTCGGCGTTGTCGATGACGAGCGCCTGGCCCAGGTCGCCGCCGCTCCAGCCGGTGACGGCGATGGTGTCCAGGCGGTCGATGTCGCTGTCGTTGTCGAGCACGTTGCCGGTCGTCGTGTCCTCGTTCTCGACCGTCGCGGCGGCATCGTCGCCGGCCTGCGGGCCGTCGTTGCGGCCCTCGATGACGACGCTGAGGGTCGCCGTGTCGGTGCTCCACGAGGTCTCGTCGTTCTGGTAACGGATCTCGTAGGTGAAGCTGTAGGTGATCGACTCGCCCTGGGAGAGCGCGTCGGCGGCGCTGGCATCCAGCGTGTAGCTGCCGTCGGCGTTCAGCACCAGGCTGCCCAGAAGATCGTCGCCGCTCATCAGCGTCGCCGCCTCGCCCACCGCGCCGCCGGACCAGCCGGTCACGACCGCACCCGCCGCGCTGTCGCTGCCCAGGGTGTCGTTCGCCAGGACGTTGCCCGAGATGGCGTCGTTCTCGGCGACCACCGCATGGTCGTCGTTGGCGTCGACCGCCGTCTGGGTGGTCTCCAGCATCTTGGCGGAGTCGGTGCGCTTGCCGTCGATGGTGCCGACCGAGGTCAGGCGCATGCCGAAGTCGACGTTGGCGAAATCCGCCAGGGTCAGGTCGCGGGCGCTCGAATCCAGGGTGAAGCTGTAGCTCTGGATGTCGTCCTTGCCGATGCCGGCGCTGCCGACCTCGACGCCGGCGTCGTAGCCCTTATCGGAGCCGAGCATGCCGTTCATGTTGGCGCCGTCGCCCAGGTCCTTGATCGAGTCGTCGCCCGAGCGGAACTCGGTCACGCCCTCATCGCTGGCGACGCTCAGCGTGCCCAGCAGCGATTCATCGGCGATGTCGAAGAAGATGCCGCGCAGGTCGCCGACGATGCCGCCTTCCTGCCAGATGGTGAAGGCAAGGGTGCCGTCGGCGTTTTCGGTGATGGTGACCCAGACCTGGAGTCCACCGGTGGTGGTGGAGTCGTTGATCTGGAAGGTCATGCTAGCCATGGAAGAAAGCCTCTTGGTCGAAGGGTGTTTTGGGGGATCGGGCTGCGACGGGCCGTCGAACGGCTGCTCAGCCCCTGTCGGTCCTGCGCCGCACGCTGGCGGCAGCAGGACCGGGGATGACCGGACCGAAGAGATGGATGGCTTCGCGGGCGGCATGTCCTGCCGCCCGATCCATGGCCCGATTACCGGGCTGGGTGCTGAAACCGTTCATGTTCATCGCGCTCTCCGCGTGATCGTCTGCGCCCTGCCGGAAGGCGGAGCCGTCGATCACGTTGTCGGAACGCGTATCCGCAACCGCTGTGCCAGATCATGGAGGGCGGGTTGGCGCTCCACCGGCATGACGGGGCCGTCGCCAGGCGGGAGCGCCAAGTCCAAGCGATTCCTTGAGAATCAGACTGTAAAAATCAAGTAAAGCGCCCGCTACCCTTGTCTTGTAAAGGAAAGATCAAGAGATCGCCTGTTCTGTACTGCAAAGCCGTACCAAAGCGATGCCGTGCATTTTGCTAGGCTGTATCACTTTGGCACTGTGCGCCGGACCTTCAGTCGTCGTCGGGCACGCTGTGGCCGGCTGCGGGCGCCACGGTGGCATCGCTCCGGGGCATCTTCTCGGGGTGATGCCAGCCCGGCAGCAGGGAGAGGCGGCCCATCCAGGCCAGGAGCTTCTTCCAGCGGAACAGCTCCAGCCCCGCCTCGCCCGCCAGATAGACGTAACCGGCCGCCGACATGTCGGCGATCGTGACCTTGTCGCCAACCAGCCACTGGCGATCGGCAAGGTGGCGGTCGACATGGTCGAAGGCGTTGCGCGCCCGGTTCTGGAAGAAGGCGATGACCTCGGGCTTGAAGTCGGCAAAGCGGGTGCCGAAACGGGCGAGCGAAATGCCGTTGGTCATCTTGTTGGAGCTCCAGGCCATCCATTCCTGGATCTGCAGCCGCTCCTCCTCGTTCCTGCCGCCGTAATGGCCGGTGCTGTCGGCGAGATAACGCAGGATGACGTCGGACTGGGTGACGATCCTGCCGTCGTCCACCAGCACCGGCACCTCCTGGAAGGGGTTCATGGCGGTGAAGGCGTCGGTGCGGCAGCCCTGGTTGAAGATGTCGACGTGTTTCCAGTCGTAGGACAGGCCCGACAGCGCCAGGAACAGCGCCACCTTGTAGCAGTTGCCGGATTCGTGGTTGGCGTGAAGCGTGTAGCGCATGGTCTCTTTCCCAGGGTCGGCGCGGTGTGCGCGGCGGGGAGAATGCCACGTTCCCGCGTCGTCCCCTACTGGGTCAGCACCTTGAGCGCGCGGCTGGCGACGCTGGCCATGGCGAGGTCGACGGGGCCGCCGCCCTGCATGTCGGCCATCACGGCCCGCGCCCGTTCGACCACGGGGCGGTGCGCCTCGATCCAGCGGGCGACGGCCTTCTCGGGGCTGCTGCCGTCGTGGGCCAGGATCCGGGCGGTCAGGGCGCGCTGCTGGGTGAAGCTCTCCTCGAACAGGGCCTGCTGGGCCAGGCGATCCCAGCGGTCCTCCACCTTCAGGCGGGCGATCATGTCGCGCAGCCATTCGCTGCCCAGTTCCTCGCCGACATCGAAGAACACGGTGCCGACCTCGATGACGCCCTTGTCCATCTGCTGGGCGGTGTCGACCACATCGCAGACGGCGGCCAGCGTGCGCAGGCGGGCGATGGCCGTCGCCGTCGCCTCGGGCACGCCTTCCTTCACGAAGCGGTTGGCGGCGCGCTCCATGGCGCCGCGGCGCGCACGGCTGACCAGGCTCGGCAGCTTTTCCACCAGCTCGGCGACGGCCGGCGCAAAGGCCGCCACCGTCGCTCCGATGGCCATGGGCTGGGCGCGGTGGTGCAGGAACCAGAGCGTTGCCCGTTCGATCAGCACGATGGTCTCGCCGATCATCGCGGTCTGCTGGGCCGCGGGCACCTTGTTGTCGAGCGCCTCGATGGCGTGCCAGACGTCGCGCAGGCCGAAGGCGTCGCGCGCCACGGTGTAGGCGCGCGCGACCTCGGCCATGGAGAAGCCGCTCTCCTCGGCCAGACGCCGCACGAAGGTGATACCGGCGCGGTTGACGATGGAGTTGGTCGTATAGGTGGCGACGATCTCGCGGCGCAGGCGGTGGCCGCGGATGGCCGCGGGAAACTGCTTCTGCAGCGCCTCGGGGAAGTAGCGCATCAGGTCGGCCTCCAGGTCCGGATCGTCCGGCAGGTCGGAGGCGAGCAGGGCGCCGTAGAGGTCCATCTTGGCGTAGGCGAGCAGCACGGAAAGTTCCGGCCGGGTGAAGCGGCGGCCCTTGGTCCGCCATTCGGTCAGGTCCTCGTCGTCGGGCAGGCCCTCGATGGCGCGGTCGAGCTGGCCCAGCTTGTCGAGCGTGACCATGAAGCGGGTCTGGTCGTCGGTGCGCTGCTTGCCCTGTTCCTCCAGCACCGACAGCGCCTGGGTCTGCAGGTAGTTGTCGCGCAGCACCAGGGCGGCGACCTCGTCGGTCATCTCCACCAGCAGCTTGTCGCGCTGCTTGATCGTCATGTCGCCGCCGCCCACGACCTCGCCCAGCAGGATCTTGATGTTGACCTCGTGGTCGGAGCAGTCGACGCCCGCGGAGTTGTCGATGGCGTCGGTGTTGATGCGCCCGCCGGCCAGCGCGTATTCGATGCGGCCCTGCTGGGTCAGCCCCAGGTTGCCGCCCTCGCCGATCACCCTGGCGCGCAGTTCCTCGCCGTCGACGCGCAGGGCGTCGTTGGCGCGGTCGCCGACCTCGGCGTGGCTTTCTTCCGACGACTTCACATAGGTGCCGATGCCGCCGTTCCACAGCAGGTCGACCTCGGCCAGCAGCATGGCGCGCATCAGCTCGATGGGCGCGACATGGTCCTTGTTGAGACCGAAGCGCTTCTGGATCTGGGGCGAGAGGGGAATGGTCTTGGCCGAACGCTCGAAGATGCCGCCGCCCTCCGAGATCAGGCTCGTGTCGTAGTCGGCCCAGCTCGAGCGCGGCAGGTTGAACAGGCGCTGGCGCTCCTTGAAGGAGCTCGCGGCATCGGGCTCGGGATCGACGAAGATGTGGAGATGGTTGAAGGCGCCGATCAGGCGGATGTGCTCGGACAGCAGCATGCCGTTGCCGAAGACGTCGCCCGACATGTCGCCGATGCCGACGACGGTGAAGTCCTCTTCCTGGATGTTCTTGCCGAGCTCGCGGAAGTGGCGTTTCACCGCCTCCCAGGCGCCGCGCGCGGTGATCGCCATGGCCTTGTGGTCGTAACCCGCCGAGCCGCCCGAGGCGAAGGCGTCGCCCAGCCAGTGGCCGTAGGCGATGGCGACACCGTTGGCGATGTCGGAGAAGGTTGCGGTGCCCTTGTCGGCCGCGACCACCAGATAGGGATCGTCGCCGTCGTAACGCACCACCGCCTTGCGCGGCACGATCTCGCCGCCGACAAGATTGTCGGTGATGTCGAGCAGGGCCGACATGAAGGTCTTGTAGCAGGCGATGCCCTCGGCCTGGATCGCCTCGCGCCCGCCCTCGGCCGGCGGCCGCTTGACGACGAAGCCGCCCTTGGAGCCCACCGGCACGATGACGGCATTTTTCACCATCTGCGCCTTGACCAGGCCCAGCACCTCGGTGCGGAAGTCGTCGGGCCGGTCGGACCAGCGGATGCCGCCGCGCGCCACCGGGCCGCCGCGCAGGTGGATCGCCTCGACCCGGTTGGAATAGACGAAGATCTCGCGCCAGGGCCGCGGCTCCGGCAGGCCCTCGACCATGCCGGAATCGAGCTTGAAGGAGATGTAGGACTTCTCCCGTCCCTCGCCGTCGCGCTGGTAGTAGTTGGTGCGCAGGGTGGCCTCGATCAGGTTGATGTAACCCCTCAGGATGCGGTCCTGGTCGAGCACGGCGACGGCGTCGAGCGCCTCGTCGATGGCGCCCTTGACCCGCGCCTGGGCATCGGCGCTGTCGGCCTGTCGCTCGGGATCGAAGCGCGCCTCGAACAGGGCCACCAGAAGGGCCGCGACCTCCGGGTTGGCGGTCATGGTCTGCTGGATGTAGCTCTGGCTGAACGGCACGTTGGCCTGGTTCATGTAGCGGGAATAGGCGCGCAGCACGACGACCTGCCGCCAGGTCAGGCCCGACAGGACCAGGGCGTTGAAGTCGTCGTCCTCCACCTCGCCGGACCACACCCGCTCGAAGGTCTCGTGGAAGCGCCCGCGCACGGACGAGACATCAACCGCGCCGTCATGCTCCAGGTCGACGCGGAAGTCGTGAATCCACACGGTGGTGCCGTCGTCGCGCACCAGTTCGAAGGGCGTCTCCTCGATCACCACCAGGCCCATGTGCTCCAGCATCGGCATGATGCCCGACAGCGGCACGGGATCGCCCGCGTGGTAGATCTTGAAGTTGAGGGAGCCGTCGGCGGCATCGATCCGCCGGTAGAGGTTCATGGCGATGCCGTCCTCTTCCATCGCCTCCATGCGCTCGATGTCGGCGACCGCCAGGCCCGCCGTGAAGGCCTGGGTATAGGCGACCGGCACGCCGCCGCTCCAGCGGTGCAGCAGGGCGTTGCCGCGCGCCTCGCCGAAGTGGTCGATCAGCGCATCCTGCAGGTCGTCCTCCCAGCGCCGCGAGGCGGCGACCAGGCGCCGTTCGATCTCGGCGGGCGCGACGCCGGCGGCGGCACCGCCGGGCGTGTGGACGATGAAATGGGCCCGCGCCATGGGCGAGTCCGAGACCTGGGTGGTGACGTCGACCGAGGCGCCGCCCAGCGCGGTCTGCAGCACGTTCTCCATGCGGTTGCGCAGGTCCGTGGAGAAGCGGTCGCGCGGCACGTAGACGAGGCAGGAGACGAACTGGCCGTAACTGTCGCGGCGCATGAACAGGCGGATGCGCTGGCGGTGCTCCAGGTGCAGCACGCCATGGGCAAACTCCTCCAGCGTGTCGGTGTCGAGCTGGAAGATCTCGTCGCGCGGCAGGGAGTCCAGGATGTGGTTCAGCGCCTTGGCGTTGTGGCTGGCGGGCGCGAAGCCGGAGTTCTCGATCACCGTGGCGACCTTGCGCCGCAGCAGGGGGATGGCGCGCGGGCTGGCGCTGTAGGCCGTGGAGGTGAGCAGGCCCAGGAAGCGCCGCTCGCCCACCACCTTGCCCTTGGCGTCGAAGCGGCGCACGCCGATGTAATCCATGTAGACCGGGCGGTGGACGTCCGAGCGGGTCCAGGCCTTGGAGATGATGAACAGCTCCGGGCGCTCCAGGTAGGCGGCGAAGTGCTCGGGCAGGGGCTCCTCGTGGCGCTTGCGGCTTTCCGGGGAAATCTCGCGCAGCACGCCGAAGCTCCTGCCCTCCACGATCTGCGCATAGGTCTCATCGCCGCGGTGCTCGAAGGCGTATTCGCGGTAGCCCAGGAACGTGAAGTGGTTGTCGCGCAGCCATTCGAGGAAGGCATGGCCCTCGGCCAGATCGTCCTTGTCGACCGGGGCGTGGCCGGCGTCGAGCTCGGTCACGGCGGCTTCCAGCTCGGCCATCATGGCAGGCCAGTCCTCCACCGCGGCGCGGACCTTGGCGAGCACCTCGGCCAGGCGCGCCTCGATCTCGGCCAGCCGCTCGGGCGTGGGCTGCTGGGTCACCTCGACATGGAGCACGGATTCGGCGGCCATGTCGGCCGGGCGCTCGCCCGGTTCGGCGATGGCGGCAAGCGCGCCCTTGTCGTCGCGCTGCACCCGCATGATCGGGTGGATCAGCAGGTGCACGCGCAGCTTCATCTGGTTGAGCGCCGCGACCACCGAATCGACCAGGAACGGCATGTCGTCGTTGACGATCTCGATCGCCGTGTGGGTCGAATGCCAGCCGTGTTCCTCCAGCGCCGGGTTGTAGGCGCGGATGCTGGCCCGCCCGGGCTTCCTCATCCGGGCGAACTGCCACAGCGAGGTGACGGCGCCGAACATGTTGCCGGCGGTCTCCTCGGGGATGTCCTCGTCGATCGCCTCGGAGAAGTAGCAGCGCGCGAAGGTGGCCAGTTTCCCCGCCTCGGGCGGCGAAAAGCGCTCGGCGATGAGGGCGAGCACCGCCGTCAGCGTCTCGTCGATCACATGCTGGTCGCGTCGTGCCATGCCTTTTTCTCCCCGCCGGCGTGCGCGCTGCCAGCCTAGTGCAGTTGGGTGAAGGTTTGTACCGGGCCGCTCGGCGGCCGCGTCCGGGAGCCCCGCGGATCAGGCCCCGCCCCCGCCTTTTCTCTGGCCGTCCCCGGCCCGCCGTGCATCATGGGCGCCACCTTCGTGACCCCAAGACAACGAGCCGCACCGCCGATGGTTTCCTTTGCCCTGCTGCGCCAGGCCTTCCGCAAGGACGGCCACCCGCCCCGCGCCCTGCCCACGCCGACCGAGCTGAAGCCTTCCTACGATGTCGTCATCGTGGGCGGTGGCGGCCATGGCCTTGCCACGGCCTATTACCTGGCGCGCGACTGGGGCATCACCAACGTCGCCGTGCTGGAGAAGGGCTACATCGGATCCGGCAACACCGGGCGCAACACCATGGTGATCCGCTCGAACTACCTGACGCCCTCGGGCGTGCGTTTCTACGACGCCTCGGTCCAGCTCTACCGGGACCTGGCGAACGACTTCGACATGAACCTGATGCTCTCCCAGCGGAGCCAGATCACGCTCGCCCATACCGACGCCCAGATGCGCACCATGCGCTGGCGCGATCAGGTGAGCCGCCACTTCGGCATCGCCAGCGACCTGGTCGACCGCGACGAGCTGCAGCGCATCGTGCCCTACATGCACCTTTCGGACGATGTGCGTTTTCCCGTGCAGGGCGCGCTGGTCCACCATCCCGGCTCCATCGCGCGCCACGATGCGGTGGCCTGGGGCTACGGCTCGGGCGCCTGGAAGCGCGGCGTGGAGATCCACCAGAACACCACCGTCACCGGCTTCGAGCTGGTCAAGGGTGCGGGCGGCGAGACGACCGTCACCGGCGTTCACACCAACCGCGGCACGGTGAAGGCGGGCAAGGTCATCCAGTGCGTGGCCGGCATGTCGGGCGAGATCGCGCGCATGGTCGGCCTGAAGCTCCCCATCAAGACCTTCCCCCTGCAGGCGGGCGTCACCCAGCCCCTGAAGCCCTTCCTCGATCCGCTGATCTCCAGCACCCAGCATCATGTGTACCTGAGCCAGACCAGCCGCGGCGAGGTGGTGATCGGCGGCGGGTCCGACCCCTATCCGCTGTACAGCACCCGCTCGACCCTGGAGATGAAGGAAGCCTGGATGACGGGCACGCTGGAGCTCTTCCCGTTTCTCGCCAACGTGAAGATGCTGCGCCAGTGGGCCGGCATGACCGACATGACGCCCGACTACTCACCCGTGATGGGCAAGAGCCCGGTGAAGAACTACTACCTCGATGCCGGCTGGGGCACCTGGGGCTTCAAGGCCACCCCGATCTGCGGCAAGACCAACGCCGAACTGATCGCCAACGACAGGACGCCGGACCTGATCAAGGCATTCTCGCTGGAGCGGTTCAGGACGTTCGAGCTGCTGGACGACAAGGCGGCGACGGCGGCGAGTCATTGAGATTTAGAAAAGCGAATTTTTAACGATAACTATTGAGGGAACAGCTCCGGTAGCTCTGTGGTTTTCCACTTCGGCAATTGCAATCTCGATTTAGGCCGCATTCCGAGGCGACACCTCCTGCTCGATCTTGCTCCTTACCGTCCGATCCGCGACATCAAGGTCATGCCGCGCCTGAAGGTTGAGCCAGAACTCGGCCGAGGTGCCGAAGTAGCGTGCGAGGCGGAGGGCTGTGTCCGTGGAGACGGCGCGGCGGCCCAGGGCGACATCGTTGAGGCGCGAGCGGGGCACCTTGATGGCGTTGGCCAGCTCGTAGACGCTCAGACCCATCGGCTTCAGGAATTCCTCGCGCAGGATTTCGCCCGGGTGGACCGGCGGCAGGCGGCGGCCCGAGGCGATGTCGGAGAAATCGACACGATGCTGGTCGAGGTCCTCGCGGGTGATGGTCATGGTCTTGCTCCTCAATGGTAGTCGACGATCTCGACGTCCCAGGCCTGTTGGTCGCGCCAGACAAAGCAGATGCGCCACTGATCGTTGATGCGAATGCTGGACTGGCCCCGGCGATCGCCGCGCAGGGCTTCCAGCCGGTTGCCGGGCGGCACCCGCAGGTCCTCCAGCGCGGCGGCGGCATCGATCGCCAGCAACTTGGCGCGCGCCCGCCGCTGCATCTGCTGGGGCAGGTCCCGCACAGCATGCCCGGCGAAGATCGCGGCGGTGCGCTTGTCGGCAAAGCTCCTGATCACGCAGAAAACGTATCGCAAGACGTTACGTCATGGCAAGCGATACGCTTGGGTGTTTCGCCGGCCCCAGACGCAGAAAGGGCCCGGCGGTTTCCCGCCGGGCCCTTCCCTTAATCGATCGGCTGTGCCGCAGTTACGCGGGCGACAGGCCCGAAGCAGCGGGCTTGCCGCGCTCCATGGAGATCGAATAGTTGACCTTCTGGCCTTCCTGCAGGGTCGGCATGCCGGCCGCTTCGACAGCGGTGGCGTGCACGAAGACGTCATTGCCGCCCTCGTCCGGCTGGATGAAGCCGAAGCCCTTGTTGACGTTGAAGAATTTAACGGTTCCGGTGGCCATGTGCTGGCTCCTTCTCACTCAAGTTTACGCCAATTCGGCGCGCTGGATTGCACGGTCATCGCGCAGCCCATATCCGAATTCAGCGTTGTCTTGGGAGTGCCCCATGGGGGCGGATAGCAAGCCAGGCAATCGTTCGAACAACCCGCATATGGGCGCTTGTCGCGGAGAAAGCAAGGATAACCTCGTCTGAGGGTTTTGCGGCGGCTCGCGCAGAGACCCGTACGGACGGCCTTGCGCGCGCCTCCACTTCCGGCAAGGCTCGCCCCCGGAGCAGCGGGAGAAGCCGTCATGGCGCAGCGTTTCACGGACAAGCGGATCCTCATCACCGGCGCGGGCGGGGCACTGGGCAGCGCGGCAGCGCGCGCCTTTGCCGCCGAGGGCGGGAGGCTCTTCCTGATCGACCGGGCCGCCGACGCCCTTGCCGGAATCGCCGGTGAACTGGGTGCGGCGGTCGCCGGCAGCACCGCGGCCGATGTCACCGCCGAGGCCGCCGTTGCCGATGCGGTGGCCGCGGCCGAACGCGCCATGGGCGGCATCGACGTGGTGGTCAACGCCGCAGGCATCGTCGGCCCGGCGGGGCGTTTCATCGACTGCAGCCTGGAGGATTTCCAGGCGCTCTTTGCCATCAACGTCACCGGCACGTTCCTCGTCTGCAAACACGCCATCCCGGCGCTGCAGCGCGCGGGCGGCGGCGCGGTGGTGAACTACGCCTCCTCGGCCGGGCTGGCGGGCGACGACACGCTCGGACCCTATTCGGCCAGCAAGGGCGCGGTGGTGCTGATGACCCGCTCGCTGGCCAAGAACCACGCCGCCGAGGGCATCCGCGTCAACTGCGTCTGCCCGGGCTCCATCGCCTCGCCCATGCTCGACAACTGTTTCGCCATGGAGGCGGCCCTGGGATCGGACCCGGCGGCGGTGCAGGCGCGTTACATCGCCGGCCACCCGGCGGGGCGCTTCGGCCTGCCCGAGGAGGTCGCCGCCGCCGTGCTGTTCCTCGCCAGCCCGGAGGCCGCCTTCATCGCGGGCGCCGCCCTGCCCGTGGACGGCGCCGCACTCGCCTGAGAGGGCTTGCGCCGCTGGACCGCGGCGGCGCGATCTGGCATCACAAGCCGCGCCTCCACCGCAAGGACGCCATGACCGCCATCGCCCGTCTCCTCCGCCTGCTTTCCCTGCCCGCCCTTGTGCTGCTGCTCGGCATGGCCAGCCAGCCCGCCCTGGCGCAGACCGCCGACGAGATCGCGGCCGTGCAGATCTGGCTCAACGACCAGGGCTACGATGCGGGCCCGGCCGACGGCATGATGGGCTCGCGCACGCGCAACGCCATCTCCCAGTGGGAAACCGAACACGGCCAGCCGGCCACCGGCGAGGTTTCGGGCTGGCTCGTCGAAATGGCCCTGGGCGGCCCCGCGGGTGCGGCCGACGGCGCCGAGCCCGGCAACGACGCCAGCGGCCTGATCTCGGTCGATCCCGCCTCCGACTCGGCGGTCAGCGACCTGGACGGCGACATCACCGCCTTTTCCGGCACCGGCGCGCTGCAGTTCAGCGCGATGGAGAACGGCGCCATCCTGATTTCCGACGGTTTCCCCTGGCGCCCGGGCATCCCGGTGGCGCCGCGCACCATCGAGATCGTCGACATCGCCTACGGCATCTTCACCGCCGCGCCCGACAGCTCCGTCCCCGTGCCGCTCGACAACAACGTGGTCGAGGTGCCCGGTTCCTCCTTCGTGCCCCTGTTCCTGGCCTACGACCGCCAGGCCGCGGCGACCAGCTCGCTGGCCGACGCCAGCGGCATCGTCTGGCGCTTCGACCAGGGCGACCTGCGCTTCGAGCTCGACGGTTACGTCCTGACGGCCGCCGCGCCGGGCGCCACCATCGCCTTCGGCGACGACGGCGTCGTCCTCACCGGCTTCGAGCTTTCGCCGCTGTAGAGGCCGGCGCAGGCAGAAGCCGCGCCGTTCCCTTTCTCCACGCTTTCCGCTGTTCCGCGCGAATCCTGCGGTTCTGACGTGGGGCGTCGGAACGGGCCGGTCGCGCCTACACCAGCGGCGCGTCGGGCTCCCACAGGCCGCGGGGGTCCTCGATCTCGACGATCCAGAGGTCGGGGTCGAAGTCGACCTGGCGGGCGAGGTAGGCATCGGCCTTTTCGTCCTCGACCGGTTCAGGACCGGTCGCGCGCCGCCAGGCCAGCGATTCGTCGTCGCGCCGTTCGGGGACCAGCACCTGGGCCCTTCCGGCTTCTCGAATCAGTTTGATGAGGACCATGCCGCCATCGGCATCGCCCCGGCGCACGACATAAAAGGGGATCGCCAGCCCGCTGCAGCGCCGCGACTGGGCATCGACCCACAGCTGGGCCCTAAGGCGCGGAATCACTGGATTCTCCCTCCAAAAACATGGCGTTGCGGCGGCTCCTCAAAGGCTCCTCACCGGCCAGACTGACAAGATGCACAGCGCCTTGCGACCTTGGCTTGCCGATTTGGGAGGGCGAGCGGCGCCCGGCCCCTCCCTGCTCCACATTCGATCCCAGTTCGGCGCGTGGGCATAGAGTTCTGGCGAGTTGGTCCCTAGAGCAGCGCGCAACTCCGGCCAGAGTCGTGCGCTGTTGCCCGCGCACCGGATGGCGATCCCCCAAATCGCCGGGGCGGACCTCGATCGCAGCTCGGGTCCGCCCCTTTCTTTTGGGACCAATGCCGGTGCCCGGCTCCTGTGCGCTATTCCTCCACGTCGTCGACATCGAGCTGGCCCGAGACCCGGCGCCGGACATGGGACCAGGACAGGCCCACGGCCATCACCGTGGCGATGGCGACCAGCGCCACCCAGGCCAGCGCATCCGGCGTCTCCAGCGACAGCAGGCCGAAATCGATCAGCGCCCAGATGCAGGCGCCGAGGAAGGCGCAGGCCAGCACCACCCCCAGCACGCCCAGGGAACGCAGGGTGGCGCGCAGGTAGATCACGAACAGGATCAGCAGGCAGACGCCGGCCAGGGCCTTCAGCGCCAGGTCGTCCTGCCCGTCGCCGATCACCCAGCGGTAGTAGGACCAGGGCGTGGGGTTGAAGGTCGCCAGCACGGCGGCCAGCGCCACCAGCCAGCGCAGCAGGAAACTCGCCGCATTGAAGCTCTGCCGGGCCATGGTCAGGCGCCTCCGGGCGCGGATGGAAAAAGGACGGTCAT
The DNA here is from genome assembly GCA_938014945.1 of uncultured bacterium. Lineage (GTDB taxonomy): Bacteria > Pseudomonadota > Alphaproteobacteria > SP197 > SP197 > CALGGB01. The sequence continues at coordinate 15,306 of CALLQH010000143.1, forward strand.
GGCTGCTCCGGCGGTTGCCCCCGGACTATAACGCCCGGGGTGCCCGCCCGTCTCAGCGGGCCCGCAGGCGCGCGAGCAGCCGGCCGTCGATGGCGACCAGCCCCAGGCCGACCAGCACCATGCCCGCGATCTGGGGCAGGGTCACCGGCTCGCCCAGCACCAGCACGCCCAGCAGGATGGCGCTGGGCGGCACCATCAGCGTCACCAGCATGGCGTTGCTGCCGCCCGCCCGGCGCAGCACGGCAAAGAACAGCATGTAGGCGATGACCGTGCAGAAGAACCCCAGGCCGACCAGCGCGCCCCAGACGTGGGCCGACGGCATGGGCAGGGTCCAGGGCTGGTCGAAGACCAGCGCCAGCGGGATCAGCATCAGCGCCGAGCAGCTCGCCTGACCCGCCGCGGCGGAAATCGGCGGCAGGTGGCGCAGGCGGCGGCCCCACAGGCCCGCGGCGGCATAGGACATCGCCGCGCACAGCACCATGAAGCTGCCCAGCGCCGCCTCGTCGATCTGGCCCAGCACGGACGGGCCGATCAGCACCACCACGCCCGCCAGCCCCAGCAGCACGCCGCCCAGGCGGCCCGGCGTCAGCCGCTCGTCGCGCGTCACGAAATGGGCCGCGATGACGCCGAAGACCGGGGTCGTCGCGTTGAAGACGCTGGCAAGGCCGCTGGTGATCCACATCTGGCCCGAAACGATCAGGCAGAAGGGCAGGGTGTTGTTGAACACCGCCATCACCAGCAGGTCGCGCCAGGTTCCCCGGTCCTTGGGCATGGCCGGGCGCAGGGCAAAGACGATGACCCAAAGGCACAGGGCGCCGATCGTCATGCGCGCCATGACGATGGTGAAGGGCGGCAGTTCGTCGAGCGCCACCGCCACGAAAAAGAACGAGCCGCCCCACACCAGCGAGAGCCCCACCAGCATGAGCCAGGCGGTGCCGTCCAGGGAAAGCTGTCTTGTTGTCATGGCGCGCGGAACATAGGCGGGGCCGCTCTGCCCGTCATTCCGCTTCTTGCTCGGCCCGCATGACAATGCGGGAAGGGCGCGCGCCTTGTGCAACCGCCCCACACATTCGGCAGGGCCGCTGCCGGTTTTCCTTCCCGGCGGCTTTGGCGGCGTACTAAGGTTCGCGCGACCAACCTGCAAGATTGATTCACAACATGGTCCAGCACCGCCTGCAGCCGCTCCTGGCGCCCCGTTCCGTCGCCATCGTCGGCGCCTCGCCCAAGCAGGAGAGCTTCGGCTGGACTTCCTATCGCGCGCTTGCCGATTGTGGCTTTCCCGGCACCATCGCGCTGGTCAATCCCGGCTACGACACCATCGACGGGCGGCCCTGCCATCCCTCGCTCTCGGCCCTGCCCGAGCCTGTCGAACACGCCATGCTCAATGTCGCCAATGCGCGGCTGGAGGCGGTCTTCGACGAGGCCATCGCCGCGGGCATCCCCGCCGTCACCATCTTCGCCTCCGGGTACCTCGAAAACGATACCAATCCGCCCCTGCTCGCGCGCCTGCGCGCCAAGGCACAGGCGGCCGGGCTGCTGGTCTGCGGCGGCAACGGCTCGGGCTTCTACAACCGCGCCGAAAATGTCCAGATCACGCTGGCCGGCGGGCGCGGCGGTCCGGAAGTCGGCCCGGTGACCCTGATCGCCCAGTCCGGCTCCATCTATCTCGGCATGATCCAGACCGACGGGCGGCTGGACTTCAACCTCACCGTCTCGTCGGGCCAGGAGATCGGCACCAGCGCGGCCGAATACATGGACTACGCGCTGGAGCTCGAATCGACCAGGGCCATCGCGCTCTTCCTGGAGACGATCCGCGATCCCCGCGGCTTCCGGAAGGCCGCGCAGAAGGCGCTGGACCGCGGCGTGCCGGTGGTCGTGCTGAAGGTCGCGCGCACCGAGGAAAGCGCCAAGATGGCGGTCAGCCATTCCGGCGCGCTGGCGGGCAACGATGCCGCCTACGATGCGGTCTTCGAGCGTTACGGCGTGCAGCGCGTGCGCGATCTCGACGCCATGATCGCCACCCTGCAGATGGCCATCCAGCCGCGCCCCTTCGTGCAGGGCGGGCTGGTTGCGATCACCGACTCGGGCGGCGAGCGCGAGCATCTGGCCGACATGGCGAGCGATGCCGGTGTGCCCTTCGCGCAGATCGCCCCGGCGACGACGCAGAAACTCGCCGCGCGCCTGGAATACGGCCTCGATCCCGTGAACCCGCTCGATGCCTGGGGCACGGGCAAGGACTATGCGCCGATCTTCCTCGATTGCTGGAAAGCGCTGATGGAGGATCCCGACTGCGGCGTCGGCGTCTGGATCGCCGACCTGCGCGACGGCGAGAAGTACCGCACCGTCTTCACCCACAGCGCCCACGAGATCGCCGCTGCCGCGGGCAAGCCCATGGCCTTTGCCACCTGCGTGCCCAACGGCATCGGGCACGAGACCGCGCGCCGGCTGCGCGAGATCGGCACGCCGCTGATTGACGGCCTGGGCCCGGCCATGACCGCCGTTGCCCGCATGATGGCTTGGCGCGATCGCCGCGCCGCGCCGGAGATGGCCGTGCCCCCCGCCCCCGACGAAGCGGTCGTGGCGCGCTGGCGCACGCGCCTTGCCACCGGCGTCACCCTGGAGGAGGCCGAGGGCCTCGCCCTTGCCGCCGACTTCGGCCTCACTGTGCCTGCCACGGCGATCGTCACCGATGTCGCCGAGGCGATCGCGGCGGCCGGGCGCCTGGGGTATCCCGTGGCGCTGAAGACCGCCGCCCCGGGCATCGCCCACAAGTCGGACGTTGGCGGCGTGCGGCTGGGCCTCACCGACGGCGACGCGGTGGCCGATGCCTACGAGAACATGGCCGAGCGCCTGGGTCCCCGCTGCCTCATCAGCCCGATGGCCGCGCCGGGCACCGAAATGGTCTTCGGCATGGTGCGCGACGCCACCTTCGGCCCGCTGGTGCTGGTCGGCGCCGGCGGCATCTTCGTCGAGGTGTTGAAGGACGCGCAGCTTGCCGTGCCGCCCTTCGACGCGGCCTTCGCCCGCCGCCTGATTGACCGTCTGCGCGCCCGCCCCCTGCTCGACGGCGTGCGCGGCCGCCCGGCCGCCGATATCGACGCGCTGGCCGATGCGCTCGCCCGTTTCTCGGTGCTGGCCGCCACCCTGGGCGAGGAGATTGCCGAACTCGATATCAACCCCGTCATTGCCGGGCCCGGCGGCGCCGTTGCCGTCGACGCCCTGGTGGTGCCCTCCGCTGCAACGAAGAGAGAGGAGAACGCCGCATGAGCGACGAAGTGCTCTACGAGGTGAAGGACAAGATCGCGCGGATCACGATCAACCGCCCGACCAAGTTCAATTCGATCAATCCGCCCCTGATGGCGGAGATCTCGGCGGTCTTCCGCAAGGCCGACGAGGACCCCAAGGTTTCGGTCATCATCCTGACCTCGGCGGGCGACCACTTCGGGGCGGGTTACGACCTGAAGTTCCCCTGGAGCGAGGAATACGGCCGCGGCCCCATGGGCACGCGCAAGATGCTGAAGGACTGCGCCGACTTCGAGTTCGGTCCCTGGGACTGCTCCAAGCCCGTTATCGCCATGGTGCGCGGCTATTGCCTGGCCGGCTCCTGCGAACTCGCCATGATGTGCTGCATCACCTATGCGGCGAAGTCGGCGACCTTCGGCGAGCCGGAGATCCGCTTCTCCACTGCCCCGCCGGCGATGATCATGCCCTGGCTGGTCGGCCTCAAGCGTTCCCGCGAGCTGCTCTACACCGGCGACATGATCGGTGCGGAGGAAGCAAAGCAGATGGGCATGATCAACAAGGTCTTCGACGACGACAAGCTCGAGGAAGAGACCATGAAGTATGCCCGCCGCGCCGCGGCGATTTCGGTCGAGGGTCTGCAGACGACCAAGGCCGCGATCAACCGGGGCGCCGAGATCGCGGGCCTGAGGAGCGCCATCGCCTATGGCGTGGAAGTCGGCGGCATTCTCGACGCCGCCGAGACCGAGCAGTACCTGGAGTTCTCGCGGGTCAAGGCCGAGAAGGGCCTGGCCGCGGCCATCCGCTGGCGCGAGAGCCAGTTCGAGTAGGGTTTCGGGCGTCCCCTCCCTGCACGGGGAGGGGACGCCGCGACCCTGCAGGGAAACACGGCCATGAGCGACGAGGTGCTCTACGAGGCGGCGGACCGCATCGCGCGGATCACGATCAACCGCCCCGCGAAGATGAACACGCTGAACCCGCCCATGATGGCGGTGCTGTCGGATGCCCTGCGCCGCGCCGAGGCCGACGATGCCGTGTCGGTCATCATCCTCACCTCGGCGGGCGATCACTTCGGCGCCGGCTACGACCTGAAGTACGACTGGAACGGCCACTTCGGCGACAACCTGATGGGCATGCGCCGGGCGCTGAAGGCCAGCGTCGATTTCGAGTTCGGCCCCTGGGACTGCGCCAAGCCGGTCATCGCCATGGTGCGCGGTTATTGCCTGGCCGGTTCCTGCGAGCTCGCCATGATGTGCTGCATCACCTTTGCCGCCGCATCGGCGAAGTTCGGCGAGCCGGAGATCCGGTTCTCCACCGCCCCGCCGGCCATGATCATGCCCTGGCTGATCGGCCTCAAGCGTTCGCGCGAACTGCTCTACACCGGCGACATGATCGGTGCCGACGAAGCCTGCGCGGCCGGCATGGTCAACCGCGTCTTCGCCGATGACGCGCTCGAAGCCGAGACCATGAAATACGCGCGCCGCGCCGCCGCGATTTCGCGCGAGGGCCTGATGACGACCAAGGCGGCGATCAACCGCAGCGCCGAGATCGCGGGCCTGCGCGAGGCGGTCGCCTACGGCATCGAGACCGCGACGATCCTCGACTGCTCGGAGACCGAGCAGTTCCTGCAGTTCGAAGCGGTGCGGAAGGAACAGGGCCTCTCCGCGGCGATCCGCTGGCGCGAGAGCCAGTTCGCCTGAGG
>CALLQH010000144.1 GCA_938014945.1 uncultured bacterium
GGGAACTCGATATCGGCCTTGTCGATCTCGTCGATCAGCAGCACCGGGGCATCCTCGGCGACGAAGGCGTCCCACAGCTTGCCCGGCTTGATGTAGTTGGCGATGTTCTTGACCCGCTCATCGCCGAGCTGGCCGTCGCGCAGGCGCGCCACGGCGTCGTATTCGTAGAGGCCATGCTGGGCCTTGGTGGTCGACTTGATCGACCACTCGATCAGCTTCTTGCCGAGCGCGCGTGCGATCTCGGCGGCGAGCACGGTCTTGCCCGTGCCGGGCTCGCCCTTGATCAGCAGCGGACGCTGCAGCGTGATCGCGGCATTGACACTGACCTTCAGGTCATCGGTCGCGATGTAGGATTCGGTTCCTTCGAAACGCACGGGCATTCCCCCTTGTTCTACCATTTCGCCTTGAAGCCGAGCAGGAGCGGCAACTCGGTGTTGCCTTCCTGCCTGTACCAGTAGCCGTCTTTGGCGAGCGTCATGTCCGGAAACATGTTCCAGCCGCAGAAGGGATATTCCCTGATCTCGTGGACCGTCAGGCCCGCCTTCTCCAGCACGCCGAAGATGTCCTGCAGGGCCCAGGCGAACTCGTGGCCTTCGCCCTGAATCTTGTAGCTGTTGTCGGCGTAGTCGCTTTCGCCCGTGGGCGCGATATCGGGCTCATCATGATGGAAATAGGGATAACGCACGTGCGGTTCGACCTGGTTGCCGTCGAACATCATGGCCAGCGGATGGGAATCGAGGAAATAGAAGAAGCCGCCCGGGGCGAGGTTCGCCGCGATGGTATCGGCCCAGCCCTGCAGGTCTTCCAGCCAGACGATGGTGCCGAAGGAGGTGAAGACGACGTCGAACGCGCCGCCGGCGACCTTCCCGGCTTTCGTCACGTCCGCCTCGATGAAGCTCACGGTGTCGGATAGGCCGGTGCGTTCGGCGAGATCGCGCGCCTTGGCGAGCGCGACGTCGGAGAAGTCGACGCCGACCACGGCCGAGGCGCCGTCGCGTGCCCAGCACAGGGTATCCATGCCGAAGTGGCACTGCAGGTGAAGCAGGCGTTTGCCTGCCAGGCTGCCGACCGCTTCGCGCTCGACCCTGCCCAGGGTGTCACGGCCGCCGACGAAGCCGTCGACGTCGTAGAAGGCGCTGTCGACATGAACGGGGGTGACCTCGTTCCAGCGCTGGCGGTTGAATTCGTGGGCCTTGCTCATGGCGTACACCGCGGATTGATGTCCAACGGCGGCGTCTATAGGCGAAGATTCAGCCTGCGTCGATTGCGCGGCAGGTTTCCCGCCTTCCGCCGCAGGGGGCGAAAGGCGGGAAAAAGCCTTCGATCAGGTGTCGAGGCGGCTGGCGCAGGCGCGCACGACGGCGGGGTCGGCGGCATCTTCGCCCGCAAGCACGACCGCATAGGTCTGCGCCAGTTCGGTGCGCGCGGCACGTTCCGAGTAGCCGGTGATGTTGCTGACATCGCCAGTCATGCGGCGGTGATCCTGAACGAGCGAGGAGCAGACCGCAGCCTGTGCGTCGATCCATGCCGCGGCCACGTCGCCGTCGCGCGTGTTGCTGGCGATCAGCCAGCCGCTGCCGAAGCCCACGGCAATGGTGAGGATGGCGCCGATGACGGCACCGCCGACAAGGGTCTTGATCGTATCTTTGTTAGCCATGAAGAAACTCCCTTTGCACGAAAGGACCGCAGAGAGCGTCGAGAGACAACGTGAGATCATGTTGTCTCGACGCGCAAAATGCCCTCGCGTCATTTGTCATTGTTTTTAGAATCACGCCGCATTCATGCGGGATGAGGCCAGCGAAATTGTCAAAATACTGAAAAGCCTCTGATCAAGATTTGCATTATATTGGTACAATTGCAAGGCGCGTCTGCGCAGCCCGTCACGATCACGCGGCAGGCGAAGGAAACGCGGCAACGCCTCCGGAGGGCCTAGAGGCGGTAGCCGGTGTCGCGGGCGAAGGTGAAGTAGAGCTCGCGGGCCTTGCGGTAGATCGGGCCGGGCTGCATGGCGCGGTCGCCGAACTTCGCCAGAGGCACCACCTTGCTGTAGTTGCCGGTGGAGAAGATCTCGTCGGCTTCCTCCAGGTCCTTCCAGGTCAGGGTGCGCTCCACCACCGTCTGGCCCGCGTCCTTCAGCAGGCCGATCACGCGCTGGCGCGTGATGCCGTTGAGGAAGGTGCCGTTGGGAATGGGGGTGTGAACCTCGCCGTCCTTTGCGATGAAGAGATTGGCGGTGGCGAACTCGGCGATGTTGCCGTTGGCGTCCGCCATGGCGGCATTCTGGAAGCCGTTGCGGCGCGCCTCCAGCAGGGCCTCGCCGCTGGTCGGATAGAGACAGGAGGCCTTGGCCTGGGTCGGCGCCTGGTCCGGCGCGGGGCGGCGGTAGGAGGATTTCATCGCCGAGAAGCCGCTCGGCTCCTCCATCGGGGCGACCTGGAGCACCATCAGAAACTTGGTGAGCTCGGGAATCGGCGCCAGATCGTCGGTCTCGCCGCACCAGTAGGTCGGGCGGATGTAGAGCTGCTTGTCGGCCGGGAACTTGCGCGCCATGTCGGCGGCCAGCTCGATCAGGTCCTCGACGGCTTCCTTGGGCGCCATGTTCATGATGCGCGCGCTGTTGAGGCAGCGTGTCATGTGGCGCTCGATGTCGGGCATGATGCCGTCGAAGGCGCGGGCGCCGTCGAAGATCATGCTGGCGAACCAGAACGACTGGTCCATCGGCCCCATGATCATCGGATTGCCTTCGTGGAACTTTCCCTCGTGGAATGTCAGCGACTGCATGGTGGTTTCCCCGTTCTCCTGAAGCGGTCTCATATCATGGCGCCGCGCGGCTGGGCAGGCCGTGCACGCTGGGTTAGGTTCGTCTTTTCCAGATCCGGGTACGCCCTTGCCCCAGCTCTATGATCTCGCCGGTCCGCTGCTGCGCAGCCTGGAGCCCGAATGCGCCCATGAGGCGACGCTGCGGGCCCTTTCCATGGGCCTTGCCGGGCGTGCGCGCTGGAAGCCCGATGCGATGCTGCGGGTTTCCCGCTTCGGGCTCGATTTCCCTCATCCCCTGGGCCTTGCCGCCGGGTTCGACAAGGATGCCCGTGTCGCGCAGGCCATGCTGGCGCTGGGTTTCGGCTTCGTCGAGATCGGCACGGTCACACCCCGGCCGCAGCCGGGCAATCCCCGTCCCCGCATCTTCCGTCTGCCCGAGAACGGTGCGCTCATCAATCGCCTGGGCTTCAACAACAAGGGTCTGGATATCGCCCGTTCGCGCCTGGAAGCGCGTCGGGGCGGCGGCATCGTCGGCGCCAACATCGGGCGCAACAAGGACAGCACGGATGCGGTCGCCGACTATGTCGCGGGTTTCCGGGCGCTGGCACCCCATGCCGACTACGTCACCGTCAACATCTCCTCGCCCAACACGCCCGGCCTGCGTGACCTGCAGGCCGTGGCCAGCCTGCGACCGCTTCTGGAAGCGCTGGTGGGCGAAAGAGCGCAGGCTACCGGGGCCGCAGCCAGCCGGCCGCTGCTGTTGAAGCTTGCCCCCGACCTTGCCGACGGCGATGCCGTTGCCGCCGCGCAACTGGCGCTGGAGGTGGGCCTGGATGGCCTGATCGTCTCCAACACCACCATTGCCCGTCCGGCAGGACTTGCCGGCCCCCACGCCGGTGAGGCCGGCGGGCTTTCGGGCATGCCCCTGATGGCGCGCTCCACCGAACTGCTGGGCGTCATCCATCGCGAGACCGGGGACGCCCTGCCGCTGATCGGCGTCGGCGGTATCGCCAGCGCCGTCGATGCCTATGCCAAGATCCGTGCAGGGGCCTGCCTGCTGCAACTCTACACCGCGCTGGTCTATCGCGGGCCGGGACTGGTGCGGGAGATTGCAGGCGGCCTTGCCGGCCTGTTGCGCCGGGATGGATTCTCCTGTCTGGAAGAGGCGCGCGGGCAGGGGAACAAGCCGTACTGAACACCTGCATGACGGGTGCGCGTCAGCCGTGGCATGATGCGCCACCCGCGATAGTCGAGAGCGAGCCCGACGTGGCCGACGAGCGCCCCAAGGACGAAGACGCCAAGAGCTGGACCCGGCTCGATCAGCTGCAGGACCAGTTGCCCACGGCGCTGGAGGCCTGGGACTATCGCACCCTGTTCAACGAGACGCCGCAGCCGCTGTGGTACGAGGACTGGTCCGCCGTAAAGCTGCGGTCCGAAACCATCGACTGGCCTGTCGGCGTCGACATCGAGCAGTACCTCCTGTCCAACGACAGCCTGCTCGACGAGCTCTATCGCCTGACCCGCATCGTCGACATGAATGCCGCCGCGGTGGCGTTCTACCATGCGCGAAACCGGGAAGAGATCCTGGGCCGGCTGTTCGACGAGACACCCAAGGGCTCGCGGGAAGCCACGGCGCGCATTCTATCCGATCTGCTCAAGGGCATCCGCGGCATGGACTGGGTGCTGGAGGGGCCGCCGGACGAGTACGGGCGGGAACGCTGGGTGCGGGCGGTCTGGTACCTGCCGCCCTCGGCTCGGGCCGACTGGTCGCGCCTTGTCTATTCGGTGCAGGACGTCACCGACCAGAGACATGCCGAGGAGGCCCTGGCGCGGGCCAAGGCGGAAGCCGATGCCGCCAGCCGCGCCAAGAGCGAGTTCCTGGCCAACGTCAGCCACGAGCTGCGCACGCCGCTCAATGCCATCGCGGGCTTTTCCGAACTGCTGATGGACGAGAAGCTTGGCCCGCTGGGCCATGATGCCTATCGCGAATACTCACGCTACATCCGCGACGGCGGTGAACATCTCCTGGAGCTGATCAACGATCTGCTCGATCTCTCGCGTATCGAGGCCGGGGTCACCTCGCTGAAGGTTGATGCCTTCGATGTGCGCGATGTGGTGGAGGGTGCCGTGCGCATCGTTCAGGACAGGGCGCGCCGCTCCGGGCTCGACCTTCAGGTCGAACTGCCGACGGCGCCGCTGGCGATCGTTGCGGACGCGCGCAAGCTGCGGCAGATTCTGGTCAACCTGCTCTCCAACGCGGTCAAGTACACCCAGCCCGGCGGCAGCGTGACCGTGGCCTGCCAGTCGCTGGACGGGAAGGGGGTCGCCATTGCGGTGCGCGATACCGGTCCGGGCATCCATCCCGACGACATGCCTCTGGCGATGGAACGTTTCGGACGCATCGAACGCCCCGGTATGCCGAACAACGACGGCGTCGGCCTGGGTCTGCCGCTGACCAAGGCGCTGGTCGAATTGCACGGCGGCTCTTTCAGCCTGGACAGCCGCCCCGGCGAAGGCACCGTTGCCACCGTTGTACTGCCGCCGGGGCCGGCGGCGACATCGCTGCCGCTCTAGAAGACCCCGCCCTCAGTGGGACAGCAGAAGCGGGACCGGCGCATTCGCGAGCATGGCGCGCGTCGTGCCGCCGAAGGCGATCTCGCGCATGCGCGCATGGCCGTAGGCGCCAAGCACGAGGAGATCGCTGCCAAGGTCGGACGAGGCCGAGAGCAGAGCATCCGCGACCGAGATGTCGCCCTTGCTCATGCGATGGGCATCGACCTTCAGGCCATGGCTGGCGAGATGGCGCGCGATGTCGGCGCCGGGATCGCGGTCCTCGGATTCCTCGGGATCGATGCATGCGACATCGACGCGTGCGCCTTCGGGCAGGACGGCGAGCATGTCGTGAGCGGCGCGTACCGCTTCGCGGCTGCCGTCCCAGCACAACATGACGCGCTCGAAGGTGAGGGCGTGCTCCCCGGCATAGGGCAGCATCAGCACCGGCCGACCGGCCGACAGGGCAACCAGCGCGGCCAGATCGCGGGGCTGCTGCTCGGGTGTTTCGTCGGGCGACCACTGGCCCACGACCGCAAGGTCGGCATAACGCGTGTGGATGGCGATGTTCTCGGCGGCATCGCCGTCGGCCTCATGCCAGTCGGAGGTGACGCCGGCGCGCGTCACGGCGGCCTCGAACTTCTTGCGACCCTCCTGGCAGGCTTTCTCGAAGGCCTGGGACAACCCTTCGACCACGGGAATGGCGCCGCCAATGGGAGCGGCCGGAATGACAACGGGGTAGGGCCGCACATAGAGGCCCGTGATATCGGCCTGATTGCGGCGGGCCAGTTCGCAGGCCGCGGCAATACGAGCCTCGCAGCTGCTGTCGTCCCCGACATGGACCAGGATGTTATGCAGTGACATGGCGTGCTCCCGATTGGCGGCCTGAAGGATCATCATGGAGATATGTCGTCCCCGGCGCATTGATCCAGCGCAAGCCCTGAGGCGCAACGTGTTTGCGCTCGGCCTGCGCAGGCGCTAAACCGCCTTTGCCTTGGGGCTGGCGGGGCCTTGCGTATGGATGTCGATTTTCTGATCAAGGGCATCGTGGTCGGCTTTCTGGTCGCCGCGCCCGTTGGTCCCGTTGCCGTGCTGTGCATCCAGCGCACCCTGCTGGACGGGCGCATGGTTGGCTATGCCACCGGCGTCGGCGCGGCAGTGGCCGACACGGTCTTCGGCGCACTGGCCATCTTCTCCGTCGCCGTGGTCGAGGAATTTCTCGCCGATCATCGCCCCGCGGTGCAACTGATCGGCTCCCTGGTCCTGATCGGGCTGGGCCTGCGGACCATGCTGGCGCACAACAACCGCTCCTATGACCCCGACAAATCCCCCGCGATCGATCACCTGACCCTGCTGCAGTCGTTTGTTTCAGCTTTCCTGGTGACGATCTTCAATCCCATCACGATCCTAGCCTTCGTCTCGATCTTCGCGGCGATGCGGGTGTCGACCACGGTGGAGGGCCTGTTCGGCTCCTGGACCATCGTTGCCGGCGTGCTGCTGGGTGCGCTTGCCTGGTGGTGGCTGCTGGCCAGCATCGCCTCGGTTTTGCGCCAGCGCTTCACCGAGCGCCGCCTGCGCTGGCTCAATCGGATATCCGGCACGGTGATTCTGGGCTGCGGCGTCTATGGCCTTGCCGCCCTGGCCTGGGTCACGGTCTGACCCGGGCCGTGCCGTCAGATCAGCCCGGCGACCCGGCGGCGCAGCTCGGGCACCAGTTCGTCCTCGAACCAGGGATGGCGCCGCAGCCAGGCCGTGTTGCGCCACGATGGATGAGGCAGCGGCAGATGGCGGGGAAGGTGATCGCGCCACGCGGCGACGGTTGCGGTCATGGTGCCGGCGCGACGGGCGCCCAGGTAACGCTTCTGCGCATAGCTGCCGATGAGCAGCACCAGTTCAAGGGAGGGCAGGTGATCGAGCACCCGTTCGTGCCAGAGCGGCGCGCATTCCGGACGGGGCGGGTTGTCGCCGCCGCGCGGGTCGATGCCGGGAAAGCAGAAGCCCATGGGCACGATCGCGATGCGGCTGGTGTCGTAGAAGGTCTCGCTGTCCACGCCCATCCACTGGCGCAGCCGCTCGCCGCTGCGGTCGTCCCAGGGCACGCCGCTGGCGTGAACCCGGGTTCCCGGCGCCTGTCCGATGATCAGCAGGCGCGCCGTCGTGCTTGCCCGCAGCACCGGGCGCGGACCCAACGGCAGGTCCTGCGCGCAGACCCGGCAGGTGCGGATCTCGTCCAGCAGGCGCTGCAGTGTGGCTTCCTTGCGGCTCATCGGCATCAAGTCTTCCCGGTGGTCGTGGCGAGGGCAAGGCCGTGAGCATCGCCTCCGCCGACCTGCAACGCATCACCGCGCTGGTGGCTGCGGCCGGCCTCGGTGAGACCCGCGGCATCGTGCCGCTGACCGGCACCGGCAACCGAACCTTCGCGGTGACGGGAGAGAACTTCGACGTCGTGTTGCGCCTGCCGGGCGACGAGACCGGCGCCCTGGTCGACCGTGATGCCGAGGCGCACAACGCTGCCGTTGCGGCCGAACATCATGTCGCCCCTGCCGTGCTGTACCGCGATGTCCGCGATGGCGCCATGGTCCTGGCGCGGGCGCCCGGCGCGGTGATCGCCGCGCAGCCTGTGCCGGGCCGTGGCGGCGCCCTGGAACGCCTGGGCCGCTGTCTGGCACGGCTCCACCACGGACCGGCTTTCCGCGGCCGGATGGACCCCTGGCAGAAGATAACCGCCTACCTCGAGGCTGCTGGCCTGCGCGACGGTGCCGGAGAGCAAGCTTTCGGTTCGCTCTGGAAGCCGCTGACGGCGCTGCAGGCGCAGACGGCCTTGCGCCAGGAGCGTCTTGCGCCCTGCCACATCGATCCCGTGCCCGCCAACGCCCTGGATGACGGCAGTCGTGTGCTGCTGGTCGACTGGGAATATGCCGCCATGTGCGATCCCCTGTGGGATCTCGCCTATGTCTGCGTCGAGGGCGCGCTGACGGCGGCCGAGGAAGAGGCGCTGCTGCGGGGGTACGGGCAGCAGGACATCGCAGCGGGCAGCCTGCGTGCCTGGAAGCCGGTCGCCCGAGCGGTGTCTGCTGCATGGTGCATGGCGCGCGCATCTGCCGGAGATGCCGCGATGTGGCGTGCGGAGGTCGTGAACAGGCTTGCGGCCCTGGCGGCCGATCTTGACGATGTCCCCCACGCAAAGGGCTGCCACGGAGCAGGGCAATGAAGGAATTCGGCCACCTCAAGGGCCTGCTGTTCGACAAGGACGGCACGCTGATCGATTTCTTTGCCACCTGGCTGCCGGCCTATTGCCTGGCGGCCGACCGGATCGCCGCCGCCGCCGGTGTGCCCGATCACGCCGACCGCCTGTTGCTGACCGGCGGCTACGACCGTGCCGTGGACCGCCTGGCGGCCGATTCGCTGCTGGCCGGCGGTACGAACGAGGAGTTGATCGCGGCCTGGCGCGGGGCTCTTGGCCGCCATGCGCCCGACCAGCTCGAACAGATGGTGCTGGAAACCTTCGCCGAATACTCCGAGGGCGATGTCATCCCCACGGCCGATCTTCCGTCGCTCTTTGCGCACCTGCGTTCGTCCGGTTACGTGCTGGGCATGGCAACCAACGACGACACCCATGCCGCGAACTGGACCGCGGACCGGCTGGAGCTGCGCGAGCATCTGTCGTTTGTCGTGGGCGCCGATGCCGGGCATGGCGGCAAGCCGGGCCCGGGCATGGCGCTGGCCTTCTGCGCGGCAACCGGGCTCGAACCCTCGCAGGTTGCCATCATCGGCGATTCGGCTGCCGATTCCGGCATGGCGCGGTCGGCGGGCCTGGGCGCCGCGATCGGGGTCTGCACGGGGGCGGCCCCGGCCGCAGCGCTTGCGCCTCACTTCGATGTCGTGATTGCCAGCGTTGCGGATCTTCCCGCGTTGCTGGGTGGTGGCAGCCTTACTGGGTGAACAGCGAGATCGCCTGTTCCAGTGATTCGCCGGCGGCTGCGTCGTCGCCCGCGTTGCAGTCCTGCGCGCCCTTGTTGCGCAGGGCCACGATCTGGCCCAGCACCTCTTCGTTGAGATCGCCCGACTGGGTGGCGAGCAGATCGTCGACGCGATCGAGCAGGGTGGCGCAGTCGTCGGCCTGGGCCTGGCCGACAAACACACCGGTCAGCGCGGCGGCAAGGAAAAGCTTGAACTTCATGGTCATCTCCGAGGTTGGCATCGATTGTTACGCGCCTTTTACGAAGATTGATGGTGTGGGCGATCCGGCGCAAGGGCGCTGCTTGAAATCGGGCGTGCGCGCCGTCACCATGGCTCACGAAACAGCCATCATATCCGTCGTTCCACGGGGAGAATCCGCATGAAGACCCGCGCTGCCGTCGCGCACAAGGCAGGAGAGCCGCTGACCATCGAGGAAGTCGACCTGGAAGGCCCCCGCGAGGGCGAGGTCCTGGTCGAGATCAAGGCGACCGGCATCTGCCATACCGATGCCTTTACCCTGTCGGGCGCCGATCCCGAGGGCATCTTCCCAGCGATCCTGGGCCATGAGGGCGCCGGCGTGGTGGTCGATGTCGGCAAGAACGTGACCAGCCTGAAGAAGGGCGATCACGTCATCCCCCTCTACACGCCCGAATGCCGTCAGTGCGAATACTGCACCTCGGGCAAGACCAACCTGTGCCAGGCGATCCGCGTCACCCAGGGCCAGGGCCTGATGCCGGACGGCTCCAGCCGCTTCTCCATCGGCGGCGAGAAGATCTTCCACTACATGGGCACCTCGACCTTCGCCAACCACACGGTCGTGCCCGAGATCGCGCTTGCCAAGGTTCGCCAGGACGCGCCCTTCGACAAGATCTGCTACATCGGCTGCGGCGTGACCACGGGCATCGGCGCGGTCATCAACACGGCCAAGGTCGAGCCCGGCGCCAACTGCGTCGTCTTCGGCCTGGGCGGCATCGGCCTCAACGTGCTTCAGGGCCTCAAGATGGTCGGCGCCGACATGATCGTGGGCGTCGATCTCAACCCCGAGCGCGAGGCCATGGGCCGCAAGTTCGGCATGACCCACTTCGTGAACCCCAAGGACGTGAAGGGCGATCTGGTGCCCCATCTGGTGGAGCTCACCAAGGGCGGCGCCGATTACAGCTTCGAGTGCATCGGCAACGTCAACGTCATGCGCCAGGCGCTGGAATGCGCGCACAAGGGCTGGGGCCAGTCGATCATCATCGGCGTTGCACCCGCCGGCGCGGAGATCTCCACCCGGCCGTTCCAGCTCGTCACCGGCCGTTCCTGGCGCGGCACCGCCTTCGGCGGCGCCAAGGGCCGCACGGACGTGCCCAAGATCGTCGACTGGTACATGGACGGGAAGATCAACATCGACGATCTCATCACCCACACGATGCCGCTCGAAAAGATCAACGAGGGCTTCGACCTGATGCACGAGGGCAAGTCGATCCGCAGCGTCGTGCTTTTCTGATCGGGCGGCGACAACGCCATTCTCATTCGGGCGGGGCCTTAGAGGCTCCGCCCGTTTGCGTTCGGGTCCGTTGCGTTCGGGCCCGTTGCGTTCGGGGCGCTGCGGCGTTGGCCCGGCACGCCTCATGCGGTTAAGGTCGCGCAACAGCCGTTCGAGCCTGGGAGAAAGCCGTGAGCACCATCGAGACGATTTCCGAGAACCGCTGCTTCGACGGCGTGCAGGGTTTCTACCGGCACAACTCCGGCGAGATCGGCCTGCCCATGCGCTTTTCCGTGTTCCGCCCGGCCCAGGCCGAGAAGGGGCCGGTACCCGTTCTCTTCTATCTGTCGGGCCTGACCTGCACGGAGGAGAACTTCACGATCAAGGCGGGCGCCCAGCGCTTTGCCGCGCGCCACGGCATCATGGTCGTGGCACCCGACACCAGCCCGCGCGGCGCGGGCATCGAGGGCGAGGACGAAAGCTGGGATTTCGGCACCGGCGCGGGTTTCTATCTGGACGCCACCCAGAAGCCCTGGTCGCGCCACTACCGCATGGAAAGTTACTGCGTCGAGGAACTACCGGCCCTGATCAAGGCGCATTTCCCCGCCGACGGCGCGCGCATGGGCGTCTTCGGCCATTCGATGGGCGGCCACGGCGCGCTTTCGCTGGCGTTGAAGAACCCGGGCCTCTTCCAGTCCGTCTCGGCATTCGCGCCGATGAACACCCTGATGCATTGCGAGCCCGGCGTGAAGGCGCTGACCAACTAGCTGCGCGATGATCAGAAGGCCTGGCGGAGCTACGATGTCGTCGATCTGATCGAGAGCGGCAAGACCTGCCCGCCGATCCTGGTCGATCAGGGCACGCTCGACGAGTTCCTGCCCAACCTGCAGCCCGAGAAGCTGAAGATAGCCTGCGACAAGATGGGCCAGGCGCTGACCCTGAACATGCGCGAGGGTTACGATCACAGCTACTGGTTCGTCCAGAGCTTCATCGAGGACCATTTCGCCCACCACGCCAAGGTTCTCTGCGCCTGAACGGGCGTCGGGGCAGGGGCGCCAAGCCCTTGAAATCGCAGCCCTAACCCACATATCTGCATGGACCGGCGCCGTTAGGGCCGGTTGGCTGGGGAAGTGCCCGAACGGGGCTTCCCAGCCGACGCTCGCTCGCT
>CALLQH010000145.1 GCA_938014945.1 uncultured bacterium
ATCGCGCCGAGATACGGAACGAAGCTGACCATGCCGATGATCAGGCCGACGATCGCCAGCACGATGGACATTTCGAGCAGCGTAAAGCCACGCTGGCGCCGGCGTTTGGCCCGGCCGTCTTCGCAGGCTTCAGATACCCTCATCACGTTCCGTTCCCGGCTTTGAGGCGACCTTCATCGCGCATGGCCGGCCCATCATAGGAGGGCCACCCCCTGCCTGTCATCGCGGATCGACGGACAGGGGGCAAATACTGTACTATTCCAAGAGGTTACGATTATCAGTTTGTGATGTTGATCACTTGCTGCGGCAAAGCTGGGGCCGTTGACCGGATGGGGGTCCGGAATGGCCGTGGCGCCCGTGGCGCAGGGCAGAGGTAACGCAGGTGGCAGACTCCGATCAGCGAGGCCCGGGCGCGGCAGGCGCGGGAAATGGCGCGTCCCGGCAGACGCCGCCGCCACCGCCGCCGCCACGCGCGGCCAGCCGTCCGTCGGGACCGGCCAGTGACAGTGCATCGTCGGCAGACTCAAAACCCGCAGCCCCGGCACCGAAGCCCGCGCAGGAGACAGCGCCGGCTCCCCGCACAGCAGAACCTTCGCCGCCGGAAGGCGGCACCCCTTCGCAGCAGGGTCTGCCGCGTTTCAACATCGATACCTCCGCTGCGGCGACCAGGGCGAAGCCTGCCCCCGCGCAGCCCGCTACGGGCGACCGGTCGGGCCAGGGCGGCTCGGGCCAGGGCGGCTCGGGCCAGCGCGGGACGGGCGAACGCGCTCCGGCAGCATCCGTCCCCATGCCGCGCTTCACGGTCGAGCCCAAAAGCGCCGCTGCCCCGGAATCTGCCGCCAAGACTGCTGCTGCGCCACAGGCCTCCCGTGCGCCGGGCGGACCGTCCGCAGCCGCTTCGGCTCCGGCGAGCCCCAGGCCTGCAGCCCCAGGGTCAGCGCCTGCATCGGCGTCTGCTGCGGCGCCGCGAAATGCTGCCCCCGATACGCCGCCGCCGACGCCGACCGCGAAGGTGATGATCCCGCCCTCGGCCGGCGCCTATACGCCGACCGCCGCAGAGGTTGCCGCCACGCCCATCGAACCCGGCGTTGCCGCGCCCAAGGAGCGTACGCAAGAGGACGAGGCGGGCATGCAGAGCCGCCGCCAGCCGCAGATGCGCCTGGGCGATCACCTCGTCAGCATGGGCCTGATCTCCCAGGATCAGCTCGATGTGGCGCTCTACGAGCGCAAGCGTGGCGACAAGATGCTGGGCGAGGTACTCACCGAGATGGGTTTCGTCACCCAGTCGGCCCTCTCGGCCGTGCTGGCCGAAAGCGCCGGCCTGGAGCAGTTCGATCCGAACACCGCGATGTTCGATCCCGAACTGATCACCAAGGTGCCCAAGGACATCGCGGCCCGCTACAAGGTGATCCCGGTGACGCTGGACGGCGATGTCCTGCAGGTCGCCATGTCGGACCCCTACGATGTGCTGGCGCTCGATCAGCTTCGCCGCTGCTTCCGCCGCGACATCGAGGTGCAGCCGCTGCTGACCTCCGAGGGCGATATCTCGGACGCCGTCGACCGGCTCTACGGCTACGAGATGTCGATCGACGGCATCCTGCGCGAGATCGAGACCGGCGTCGTCGACATTCACGCGCTGACCACCCAGGACGGCTACGTCAACCCGACCGTGCGCCTGGTCAACGCCATCATCATGGACGCGGTGAAGGTCGGTGCATCGGACCTGCATTTCGAGCCCGAGGGCCAGTTCGTGCGCCTGCGCTATCGCATCGATGGCGTGCTGACCCAGATCCGCACCTTCCACAAGGACTACTGGCCCGCGATTTCGGTGCGCATCAAGATCATCTCGGGCATGAACATCGCAGACACCCGCAACCCGCAGGACGGCCGCCTGAGTCTTTATGTGGGCGGCCGCGAGGTCGACTTCCGCGTCGCATCGCACCCCACGATCCATGGCGAGAACATCGTCATTCGTGTGCTCGACAAGTCGAAGTCGCTGAAGCCGCTGGAGGGCCTGGGCTTTTCCGAGCACAACGTGAAGGTGATGAACACCCTGCTGCGGCGCCCCGAGGGTATCGTCGTCATCACCGGCCCGACCGGTTCGGGCAAGACGACGACGCTCTACGCCATGCTCGGCAAGATCAACTCCGTGCGCGTCAACATCATGACCCTGGAGGACCCGGTCGAATACGAGCTGCCGCTGATCCGTCAGTCGCACATTCGAGAATCCTCGGGCATGACCTTCGGCGAGGGCGTGCGCTCGATCCTGCGTCAGGATCCCGACATCGTCTTCATCGGCGAGGTGCGCGACAGCGACACCGCCACCATGGCGCTGCGCGCGGCGATGACCGGCCATCAGGTCTACACCACGCTCCATACCAACGATGCCCTGGGCGCCATTCCGCGCCTGGTCGATCTGGGTCTCAATGCGGCGATGCTCTCGGGTCACATCATCGGCATTCTTGCCCAGCGCCTGGTGCGCAAGCTGTGCGACCACTGCAAGAGCTCTCGCCCGGCGACGGCGGAGGAATGCCGCATTCTCGGCCAGGACGCCGAAGAGCCGCCGCAGGTCTACGATGCCGTCGGCTGCCACATGTGCAACAACAAGGGCTATCGCGGCCGTATCGCCGCGGTCGAGATCCTGCCCTTCAACGACGAGATGGACGAGCTGGTCTCGCGCAATGCCTCCCGCGCGGAACTCCGTGCGTCCGCGGGACGCTACGGCTTCCGCAACATGGCCGACGACGGTGTCGGCAAGGTGCTGTCGGGCCAGACCAGCGTCGAGGAACTGATCGGCCACATCGACATGACCGACCGGATGCTCTGATGCCGCTCTACAAGTACAGGGCGATGAACGAACGGGGACGCAGCGTGAGCGGCGCCCTCAACTCGGTCAATCCGATGGACCTGGAGTCCAACCTGCGCACGATGGGGCTCGATCTCATCCGCTTTGCGGAGGTGCGCCAGAGCCGCCTGGGCAACCTTCTCCAGAAGAAGGTCACGACCGACGATCTGATCCAGACCTGCATCCATCTCGAACAGCTCGACCGCGCCGGCGTGCCCTTGCTGGAATCCCTGAACGACGTCCGCGAGGCGACCGATTCACCGCGCCTGCAGAACGTGCTGACCGAAGTGGTGCGCAGCGTTTCGGAGGGCATGTACCTCAGCCGCGCGCTCGAGCAGCATCCCAAGATCTTCACACCCGTCTTCACCGGCGTCATCGCGGCCGGCGAGCAGAGCGGCAATCTTTCCGATGCCTTCGGTCATCTCTCGCATCATCTGAAATGGCAGTCCGAGCTGACCCAGAAGATCAAGAAGGCGACACGCTACCCGCTGTTCATGCTTGTCATGGTGTTGGGCGTCGTCTTCATGATGATGATCTTCGTGGTGCCCCAGGTCGCCGAGTTCCTGATCTCCAATCGGGGTGAGCTGCCGCTGGTGACCAAGGCCCTGATCGGCACGTCGAATTTTTTCGGGAACTTCTGGTGGGTCCTGATCACGGTGCCTTTGGGCCTGTTCCTGATCGGGCGCACCGCGGTACGCGTTTCCGAGGCGGCGGCTTACCAGTGGGATTCCTTCAAGCTCCAGGTTCCCGGCATCGGGCCGGTGCTCAAGAAGATCGCCCTCTCGCGCTTTGCCCACTTCTTCTCGCTCACCTTCAAGTCGGGCATCGACATCCTCTCCTGCATCGATACCGGCCAGCGGGTGGTGGCGAACCGCCTGCTTGCCGAATCCCTGCGCACCGCGCGCCAGAACGTCCAGGGCGGCAGCGCTCTTTCGGCGGCGCTGGAATCGACCGGACAGTTCCCGCATCTGGTGGTGCGGATGTTCAAGGTGGGTGAGGATTCCGGCAAGCTCAACGAGGCGCTGGAGAACATCGGCTACTTCTACGACCGCGAGGTCGACAATTCGGTCCAGTCCATGATCGGCATGATGGAACCGACCCTGACCGTTCTGATCGGGTCGATCGTGCTCTGGGTCGTGGTCGGCATCATGGGGCCGATCTACGACAGCTTCGGCAACCTGGGCATCTGAGCGCGCATGTTGTCCCTCCTCAGCGGCGGCAGCCGCTTCATCCTCCTGATCGGCGACGAAGGCGCGGTTCTGCTGCGCATGGCCGGCACCACGGTGCGTGAGCGCTGCTTTGCACCCTCGCCGGCGCCGGAGGACCTGTTGGAGATGGAGGCGATGCTGGCCGAGGCGCCGCGTCTTCCCCTGCTGCTGCTGGTCGATGTTCTCGAGCAGTCCTTCGTGAAGGACACGATCCCGCCGGTGGGCATCATCGACGAGGCCAACGTCCTGCAGCGCAAGCTGCGCACCACCTTTCCCGATGCCCGCATCCGCGGCGCAAAGTTCCTGCGCCGCGACAAGGGCAGCAGCCGGCGCGACAAGGAGTTCCTTTTCGTCTCCGTGCCGGAGACACGGCTGATTGCCGCCTGGCTGGAGTGGGCGCGCAACGCCCGCAATCCGGTCCGTGCGATCGCGCTGTTGCCGCTGGAATCTCTCGCCATGGCGACGGCGCTGTCGGATTCCCTGCACGACAAGAGCGATCGTCCGGATTGGACGATCATGGTTTCCCAGCACCGCACGGGCGGCTTCCGCCAGATCGTGGTGCACAAGGGAGAGCTGGTGTTCTCGCGCCTGACCCAGAGCCTGCCCCAGGGCGCCTCGGCCGCCGAGATCGCGGCGACCATCGACCGCGAACACCGCCTGACCATGGGTTATCTGCGCCGCATGTCGTTCCACGATGACCAGGGGCTCGACATCATCGTTCTGGGCCAGCCGGAGGTGGGGCCCGAGCTGGTGGCCTTGGGCATGTCGCAGGAGCAGATCAAGATCATCACACCGCACGACGCCGCGGCAATCTTCAAGCTGAAGGGAGTCGCCGAACCCGACGACCCTTATGGCGAAGTCCTCCACGGGGCCTGGGTAGGACAGCGCTGGCGGCCGGTGCTGCCCCTGATGCCCGAGGAGATCGTGCATCATCAGGTCAGCCTGGTGACGACGCGTGCCGGTTACATCCTGACCATCGCGGTGATCGGCTGGTACTCCTTCCAGCTCGTCAATACCTACCTGGTCAACTCCGAACTGGACGATCAGGCCGAACGGCTCCACCAGATCTCGCTGGATCGTACCGACGAGCTCAACCACGCCATCCAGGTTCGCGGCGGCTATACGGTCTCCGCACCGGAGGTGACGGATACCATCACCCTGTTCGACCAGCTGGAGGCGGAGGTGCCGTCGCCGCTGCCCATGCTTGCCGTTCTGGCCAGCAGGCTGGACGAGAGCGTGCGCGCCAACCGGGCGGCATGGTCGATCAACAGCACGTCGAGCGGGGTCGAGGCCAATCTCGTCATCTCGTTCGACATCCTTGAAGCCGGGGGCAATGTCGAGACCGCGATGGGGGTCAGCACCTCGGTCGCCGATCAGATTGCCGAGTTGCTGCCCAATATTGCTGTCGAGGTGACGGGGCCGCCGCTTGACGTGCTGCCGACCCAGAGCCTGAGCGGGCAGGTCGATCTGTCGAGCAATGCGGCGCAGGCGGAGGACCGCATCTTTCAGACCGAGATCACCTTGCGTGTACCGCTTGCCCAGGATGCGGCGGAGGACAACCAGTGAACCCGCAGTACCTCACGCCCGAGATTCTGCGGCTGGTCGCGCGCAAGATCATGGTGCCGCTGGCGCTGCTGCTGCTGTTCGGTGGCGGTATCTACTACCTCAAGGGCGAGCTGGAAGACGACAACGCCCGCCTGCAGTTCGCCATCGACGCCACGGAATGGGACATCACTGAGACCGACCAGCGCATCGCCACGATCGACGAGGAACTGGGGGTCATCCGGGAAAAGGGCCGTCGCTACGACCAGATCCTGCTGACGGGCTTTGCCGAACCCCAGGACCGGCTTATGGCCAACCAGCTGATCGAGGAACTCAGCCGCACGCATGACCTCGCCGCGCTGACCTACAGCTTCAATCCCGAGGTCGTGCGCGAACTGCGTGGTGAGAGCGGGGTCGACTTCCTGCTGTCGCAGACAGAAATCTCGATCGATCTGAAGGCCCACACCGACTACGACATCGCCGCCTTCACCGCCGATTTCGTCAGCCGCCTGCAGGGCCAGGTCCAGATCAACTCCCTCGCGATCACGCGCAACGAGCCGGTTTCGGCAGAGAGCATCCAGCGGATTGCCTCCGGGGCCAGCGGCGGCGGTTTCAGCGGTACCTTGCGGCTGAACTGGAACAACGCCCGCACGGTGCCCCAGGACGACGGGAGCCAGGAACAGTGATCTCCGCTTCCCCGATCTGCCTGTGCATGTCCGCCGCGCTGGCGCTCTGTCTGACTTGCGGCACGATCCCGGCCGCTGCTCAGGACGGCGACATCCCGGCCGTGGTGGAGCCCATCGAGGATCTGCAGGGCAACTTCCACTTCACGCCCCAGGATCTCGTCGATGTGCTCTCCAGCCACAGCCTGATGCTGAGCCGTGCCGAGTCCGAGCGCATCGAGGAAGCCAAACGCGTCGCCCGGGAACGGGAGAGTATCCATGAGGAGTTTGCCGGCCTGACCCAGGATGCGGTGATCTCCACGACGTTGCAGCAGGACTATTTCCAGCTCGATGCGATCATGTATCTCTCCCGGCAGAGCTGGACCTTCTGGCTGAACGGAGAGGCGGTCACGCCGGAGCTGCTTCCCCAGGGGATCTCGGTGTTGAGCGTCGCGCCGAATCTGGTGGAACTGTCATGGGTGCGCGATCCGAACCGGCCCGACAGCGTGCGGCGCTTCGTGCTGGAGCCCGGACAGGCCTATGTCGTTGCCGACGGCGCGGTGGTGGAGTCCGATGAGGTCGCAGGCCACACGCAGGAACAGTCGACCGGTGGCAATGAGACCACGGGCGGCGATGACGACAGCGATGGTGCGGGCACCGGCACGGCAGGCGATGCCGAACCGACCGACCTTGCGCTCTCGCCCGAACAGGTTCAGCAGCTCAGCGAGTTGCAGCAGGCGCTCTCCATCGTTTCGGGCAACGCATCGGCGCTGGGCATGACCGAGGACGAACTCCAGCAGCTGCAGCAGAGCCTGGCAGCATCGGGCGATACTTCCTCACTTTCGGCCGAGCAGCAGGAACAGTTGCAGCGTATTCAGCAGGCGACAGGGATCGAGTGATGGCTGAGGGGCAGGCGCAGCACGATCTGAGCCGGCTTGCGTTGCAGGTGCGCGGTCTCAATGTGCTCTACGGCAGGCGCAGGGTTCTCGATGGTGTCGACCTGGAAGTTGCCGCGGGCGAGATCTTCGGGCTGATCGGCCTCAACGGTGTCGGCAAGACAACGCTCATCAAGACGATCCTCGATCTGGCGCGGGCGGAAAGCGGCACGGTCGAGATCTTCGGCGTCGACAGCGGGCGCCCCGCCAGCCGCAGGGCGATCGCCTACCTGCCCGAGCACCTTCAGCCCAACCGAAACCTGAAGGGCGCCGAATTCATCGAGCTTTCGCTGGCCTATTTCGGCGTGCGCCTTGCCGACCGTGAAGCCGAGGCGCAGAGCCTGGCGCTGGATCCCGCCGCCCTTTCACGGCGCATGTCGACCTACTCCAAGGGCATGGTCCAGAAGGCCGGGCTGCTTGCGACCCTGCTCAGTGAGCGCCCCCTGCTGATCCTCGACGAACCGATGACCGGGCTCGATCCGCGCGCGCGTATCCTGCTCAAGGATCGCCTGCTGGCCTATCGGGCCGGCGGCGGCGCGGTGTTCTTCAGCTCGCACATCCTTTCGGACATTGACGAGATCTGCGACCGTGTCGGTGTCATCCACGGCGGGCGCCTGCTTTTCACCGGAACGCCCGAGGCGATGAAGCAGCGGTTTGCCGCGGTCTCCCTGGAGCGCGCGTTTCTTGCGGCGATCGAGGATCACGAAGGCAGCGGGACGCCGGCGGGCGAGGGCGCCCGCGCCGTCTAGAAGCGTCCCCGGAACAGGCCCTTGCGGGGTTCTTCGGAGGGTGTGGCCTGGACCTGCGCCTGGGCCGCGGCCGGGGAGGTGGCCGGGGCTGCCACTGCCGCCGACCGCAGCGGCGGTCCGGCATCGGCACCCTTGGCGGGCGTCTCGTTCTCGCCGAAGTTGATCTTGAAACGGTCGAGTTCGGATTCAGCGACGGCGCCGTCGCTGACCAGCTTCTGGATGCATTCGCGCATGGTCTGCATGCCGAAGCGTCCGCCGGTCTGCAGCATGGAGACGATCTGGGGAATCTTGTTCTCGCGGATCAGGTTCCGCACCGCCGGCGTGCCGACCATGATCTCGTGAGCGGCGACGCGTCCGCCGCCGGTGCGCTTGAGCAGAACCTGACTGATCACCGCCTGAAGCGATTCCGAGAGCATGGCGCGGACCATGTCCTTGTCGCCGCCGGGGAAGACATCGATGATGCGGTCGATGGTCTTGGGCGCCGAGGTCGTGTGCAGGGTGCCGAGCACCAGATGGCCGGTCTCGGCGGCGGTCAGCGCCAGGGAGATGGTCTCCAGGTCGCGCATCTCGCCGACCAGGATGATGTCGGGGTCCTCGCGCAGGGCGCTTTTCAGGGCGCGTGCGAACGAGCGGGTGTGCGGCCCCACCTCCCGCTGGTTGATCAGCGACTGCTTGCCCTGATGGACGAATTCGATGGGGTCCTCGACGGTGAGAATATGCTTCTTCATCGTCGCGTTGGCGTGATCAACCATGGCCGCCAGGGTCGTCGATTTGCCCGATCCCGTGGGGCCGGTCACCAAGATCAGGCCGCGCTCCAGGGTCATGAAGCGGGCAAAGCTGCCCGGCGCCTTCAGGTCGTCCAGGCTCGGCACCACCGTCGGGATGGTGCGCAGCACCGCGGCCGGCCCCGTCGAGGTGGTGAAGGCGTTGACGCGGAAGCGGCCGATCTCCGGGGCCGACTGATAGGCCAGGTCGATCTCGTGCTCGTCCTCGAACCGGGCGCGCTGCTCGTCGTCCATGATCTCCGTCACCAGCACATGCACCTGCTCGGCCGTGAACGGCTGGTCGGTCATGGGCATGATGTCGCCGTGCACGCGCATCGCCGGTGGCCGGCCGGAGGAAAGGTGCAGGTCCGAAGCCTCCTGGTGCACGATGAAGGCCAGCAACTGGTCGATCTGATGGCTCATGACGTGGGCGGTCCGCTCAGGCGGTGGCGCGCGGCATCGTCCAGCGCATCAGGAAGGGCAAGGGCCGGGCGATGCTGGGGGAATCCTCGATGGCCGCAATGGCGTGACGCCGGCAGATGATGCGGCTGCCCTCGCCATAGGCCGCCAGCAGCGCCTTGTCGGCCAGGATGTTGATGACGCGCGGCACGCCCCGGCTGTGGCGCGCGATCATGCGCAGGGCGGCGGGCTGGAACAGGTCGTGCATCTCGCCGTCGCGGCTGCAGCGGTTGATGCGGTGCTGCACATAACGTGCGGCATCGCGCGTGTTGAGCTCACGCGTCTCGAAGCGGAAGGCGATGCGCTGGTTGAGCTGGCGCATGGCGTGCTGACGCAGCAGATGATCCAGCTCCTGCTGGCCGAAGAGCACGATCTGCAGCAGTTTGCTCGTCTCGGTCTCCAGGTTCGACAGCAGGCGGATGGTTTCCAGGCCCGGACGGCCCAGCGCCTGGGCCTCGTCCACCACCAGTACCGCCTGACGTCCCTGGCTGTGCTGGTCGAGCAGGAAGTCGTTGAGCAGGTGGAAGGGATCGCCGTGGGCATCGACGGCGATGCCGAACTCGCGGCAGACATCGCGCGCGATCTGGGTTTCGTCCGAGAGCGGGGCATGGAGGTAGGCGACCGCGGCCTCGGGCTCCAGCACCTGCAGCAGCAGGCGGCAGAGCATGGTCTTGCCGGTGCCGGCCTCGCCAACCACGGTCAGCACGCCGTCGCCGCGCTGCAAGGCAAAGGCGAGCATTTCCAG
>CALLQH010000146.1 GCA_938014945.1 uncultured bacterium
GTCGCGCCGGGAGAGACGGTGGCCCTGGTCGGCCCCTCGGGTGCAGGCAAGAGCACGGTCTTCCGCCTGCTGCTGCGCCTCTATGACCCTGAACAGGGCGTGGTCAGTGTCGACGGAGTCGATGTGCGCCGCGCCCGTGTCGATGCCCTGCGCGGCCGTCTGGCGCTGGTGCCCCAGGAGCCGGTGATGTTCGGCACCAGTGTCGCCGACAACATCCGCTACGGCCGCCCGGAGGCGAGCGATGCCGAGGTGCGTGCGGCGGCAGAGGCAGCCTTTGCCCTGGACTTCATCGAGAAGCTGCCCGAGGGCTTTGCCACCTTCGTGGGCGAACGCGGCATCCGCCTTTCCACCGGCCAGCGCCAGCGCATCGCGATTGCCCGCGCGATCCTGCGCGATTCCCCGATCCTGCTGCTGGACGAGGCGACGAGCGCGCTCGACGCCGAAAGCGAGCAGATGGTCCAGAAGGCGCTGGACGTGCTGATGACCGGGCGCACGACCCTGGTCATCGCGCACCGGCTGGCAACCGTGCTGAAGGCCGATCGCATCGTCGTGGTCGACGGCGGCCGTATCGTCGCCAGCGGCACCCACCAGGAACTGGTGGCCCAGGGTGGCCTCTATGCGCGCCTCGCCGAGCTGCAGTTCGACGCGGGCCGCGAGGCGCTGGCCTCCGCGCCGGATTCTGCGCCGGATTCCGCGCAGACCTGATCACCCGTGCGGCTCCGCCGGAGCCTGTCGGCGCCGTTGTTTTCCGGCTGCGGAAGCAACCGGGATTTGACTATGCTCTCTCCCATGCCAACCGGAGGGGGTGCTGCATGATCGTCACCAATATCGAACAGGTTCCAGGCAAGCGCGTGGCGCGGCATCTGGGCCTGGTCAACGGCAACACGGTGCGGGCCAAGCATGTCGGGCGCGACATCATGGCCGGTTTCAAGAACCTCGTGGGCGGCGAACTCAAGGGTTACACCGAACTGCTCACCGAATCGCGCAATACGGCGCTGGACCGCATGGTCCAGGAGGCTCAGGCACTTGGCGCCAATGCCGTGCTCAACGTGCGCTTCTCGACATCGACGATCAGCCAGGGCGCGGCGGAGCTGATGGCCTACGGCACCGCGGTGGTGCTCGAAGACGAGGCCTGAGATGACGCAACTCATCATCTTCGTGGCGCTGCTGGTGGGTGGTTATCTCATCGGCACGTTCAACGAGCGGCGCCACTATGCCTCCATCCGCAAGCGGGAGGAGGAGATGCGCGGGCTGATGCTGTTTGCCTCGCGCGACATGCCCGAGGCCAGCGAGGGCTGGCTGGTGACCGGCAACACCGTCGTCTCGATCGACTACTTCAAGCGCTTCATCACGGGCCTGCGCAAGCTGGTGGGCGGGCAGATCGACGCCTATGAGTCGCTGGTCGAGCGGGCCCGCCGCGAGGCCATCCTGCGCATGAAGAGCGATGCCCTGGCGCGCGGCGCGACCCATATCGTGAACGTCAAGCTGCAGACCTCACGGGTGTTCTACAACGACCGCGGCAACAGCACCGGGTCGGTGGAGGTTCTGGCCTACGGGACGGCGATCCGGGCCGCGGACGGGGCGTGATCTTCGAGAATCCGAAGGTACCCGAAGGCATCAACTCCGGCCGGCAGAGGCCGCTGCGCGACCTCTTGGTTCTGGGCGGTGGCGTCGGCGTGCTGCTTGCCGCCGCCGTCGTGCTGTTTCTGCTGACGGCCCATGTCCTGGGCCCGGCGGTGCCGTTCTCCTGGGAGCGTGCGCTGGCGGGCGGCGGCGCGGACGGGCCCGCGGACATGCGGCCCCAGGCGGCGGCCCTGCGCGAGTTGGGCAAGCGGGTCGCCACGGCGATGGACCTTCCCGAAGGCATGGAGATCCAGGTCCACCTGCTCGATCTCGACACGGTGAATGCCTTCGCCACGCTGGGCGGCCATGTCTTCGTGACCACGGCCATGATCGAGGCCCTGCCCAACG
>CALLQH010000147.1 GCA_938014945.1 uncultured bacterium
CCGCTTGAGCAACAGCCGCAGCGCCTCGAAGTGGATAGCCGCGCTCACCTTGGCGCTCATCAGGGGAAAGCGCAGCAGCACGCGCAGCATGCCGCCGTTTTCCAGGGCGCGGCGCTGCCCGGTCTGCAGGGCGATCAGCCGCGTCTCACCGGCAACGCTGTGACGGATCTGGAGCATCATGGTGTCGCCGGGCGGCGACAGACGGAAGCGGTATTCGCCCGCCACCGGCAGGAAGGGCGAAACGTGAAACCCCTTGGCGCAGTTCTGGCGCAGCACGCCGTCGCCGTGGTCCTCGACCGGCAGCAGATAGCTGCGCTTCTCGCCGAAGGTGTTGGCGACCTCGTAGAGCACCACGGCCAGCCGCTCCTGGGGATCGAAGCAGAACCACACGGAAATCGGATTGAAGACGTAACCCAGCAGACGCGGCAGGCAGAGGATGCGGATCGGCCCGCCCGGCACGGGCAGCCCCTGCGCAGTGATGTGCCCCTCCACCCAGGTCCGCAGGTCGGAGCCGTCGCCCGGTCCATGGTCGGCGTCGTGAAAGGCGATGGGACGTGCCCGGTTATGGCCGAACAGGGCAAAGCGCTGGTCCATCTGCGAAAGTTCGTCGAGATCGAACAGCATGGTCATGGCGCGGTAACTGAAGCGATGACGCCGCGGCGCCAGGCGGTGGTGCATGACGCGCCCGTCGTAGAAACAGGAATGCATCCGGTCCGTCATGCCGCCGACGCTGCCGGCTCGTCGGCTACGGGGGCGGACCAGGGATCGCGTGCCGTGTCCCGTTCAGACCACCATGGCGCCGGCGAGGCCAGGGCAGCCGACACGGCAAGACCGGAACGCAGACCGTCCTCGTGGAAGCCGAAGCCGGTGTAGCTGCCGCACAGCCAGATGCCGCCGCGCCCCTGCATGGCCCCCAGGCGGCCCTGCGCGGCAATGGCGGCGGGATCGTACTGGGGATGATCGTAGGCGATGCGCGCGACTACCGTCTCCGCACGCGGCTCGCGCACCGGGTTCAGGGTGACGAAGACCTGATCGCGGGTCGCGATACCCTGCAGGCGGTTCATCCAGTAGGTCACGGCGATGGCGCGTTCGCCCTCACCGGCGCTCGTGCCGCTGTAGTTCCAGCTCGACCAGAGCCGCCGCCGCCGCGGCATCAGGCCGGAATCGGTGTGCAGCACCGCCTCGTTGGGCTGGTACCGAAAGGACCGCAGCAGGCTGGCGCGCTCGCGGTCGCTGTCACCGTTCAGCAGGGCCGCCGCCTCGTCGCCGTGACAGGCCAGGACCACCTGGTCGAAGCGCTCGACGCGACCATCGTCAAGCACCACACGGGGCGTGATGCCGTCGCTGACAACCGCGCGCGCACCCTTTCCGGTGTAAAGGGTCGCCGGCATGTCGGCGCGCAGGCGCGCGACATAGGCCTCACTGCCTCCGGCCACCGTACGCCAGGAAACGCGGCGGCCGAGCTTGAGCAGGCCGTGGTTGCGGAAGAAGGAAACGAAGGGCCGCACCGGATATTCGAGAATGCCCGCAGCGCTGGACGACCAGATCGCCGCGGCCATCGGCACCAGGAAGCGTTGCACGAAGCCCCGATCGTAGCCGTGGCGGTCGAGCCAGTCGCCCAGGGTCTCATGCTCGGCACGGGGATCGTCGAGCGCCGCCTCGGCATGGCGGAAAAAGCGCACGACATGGCCGAGCAGGCGCCAGTGCGCCGGGCTCACGACCTGACCGGGGCTGCCGAACAACCCGCCCGCCCGACCCGCCATTTCCCAGCCGCCGTCGTCCAGCGAAACCGCAAACGACATGTCGCTGGCCACGGTCGGCACCTGCAACTGAGCAAACAGGCGCGTCAGATGGGGGTAATTGACCTCGTTGTAGACGATGAAGCCGGTATCGACCGGCGCCTCGCGGCCGTCGAGCACGGCGGACAACGTATTGGCATGACCGCCCAGGCGCGGCTGGCGCTCGAAAAGCGTCACGTCATGGCGTCGCGAAAGGGCCCAGGCCGCGCCCAGTCCGGCAATGCCCGCGCCGATCACTGCAATCTTCATCGTCTGCCCTTCCGGAATGTCCGCTTTCTTCGCTCGCGCCCGTCATTCGGATCACTTCGCTCCTGATCCGATCGGCCCGACGGCGCGTAACAGCGCCAGAGGGGACAGAACATGTTCGATGGCACTGGCATTTCAGAACTTGGCGGCCAGACCGATGTCGCGGTACAGGGGTTCATGGCATCCATTTCGGGAGCAGAGGGCAGAGCTGCACCAGCGAACCACGAGAGCGACCTGGTCGCCGTCGCGCGCCACCGTGACCGTGAGGCGTTCCGCCGCCTGTTCGATCATTTCGCCCCGCGCCTGCGCTCCTTCCTGCGCCGCCTGCGCACGCCCGAGGGCACGCTGGACGATCTGGTCCAGGATGTCATGGCCAGCGTCTGGCGCCGCGCCAATTCCTATGACCCGGCCAAGGCCAGCGCCTCGACCTGGATCTTCACCATCGCGCGCAACCTGCGCATC
>CALLQH010000148.1 GCA_938014945.1 uncultured bacterium
CGAGATCCTCGGACTTGTCGGCCAGCAGGTCGCCCAGGCGGCGCAGCAGCCTGCCGCGCTCGGTCGGCAGCATCTTCGACCACGGCCCCTCGCTGAACTGGTACCAGGCCGCCTTCACCGCGCGATCGACATCCTCGGCCGTGGCCGCAGGGATGGAGGCCCAGGGCGCGCCCGTGGTGGGATTGATGCTCTCGAAGCTGCCGCCGTCGCCGGCGCCGACCCAGTCGCCGTCGATCAGCATCTTGTAGTTCGTGAGCTCACTCATGGTTCTCTCCCTGATGTCCTGATGGTTCGGGATGCGGCGGCGGCGCTACGGCCGCTCCGCCTCGCTCAGCAGCCAGTCGCGGAAGGCGCCGGCGGCGGGCGACAGCCGCGCCCCGGCCGGCGCCACCATCCACACGGCATGACCCTTCTTCAAGGCATGGCCGATGGGGCGGATGAGCTGGCCGCGCGCCAGAAGCGCATCGACGATGCGCGTGAAGCCAAGCGCAATGCCCTGGCCCTCCAGCGCAGCCTGGATGACGTTGGCGTAGTTGTCGAAGCCCAGGGTGCGCGGCGTCCGCTGTGCGCTCACCTCCAGCCCGTCCAGCAGCCAGGCCCAGTCCTCGCCCGAATGGGTCGGGCCGTCGAGGTTGAGCAGGGTATGGGAAAGCAGGTCGGCGGGGCTGGCGATGGGGCCGTGTTCGGCGAGGTACGCCGGTGTGCATACGGGAAAGGTTTCGGTCTCGAAGAGCGCGGTGGTCGTCAGCCCCTGCCAGCGTCCGTCGCCGTAGCGCAGACCAAGGTCGATGCCCTCGGCGGCCATGTCGAGCGGTGTGTCGGAAACCCGGATGTGGATCTCCGTTTCGGGGTGGCGCTCGCGGAAGCGGGCGAGCCTCGGGGTCAGCCAGTAGGTGGCGATGGCGACGGTCGCCGTCACGGTCACCCGCGCGGCGCGCGCGGCCTGTTGCAACCCGGCGGCGGTACGCGCGATCTGCTCCAGGCCGCCGGTCACCGCGTCCTGCAGGCTGTGGCCGGCCGGCGTCAGCTCCACCGCGCGGTGGACGCGCAGGAAAAGCTGCACGCCCAGGTGCTCCTCCAGATTG
This sequence comes from uncultured bacterium, assembly GCA_938014945.1. Lineage (GTDB taxonomy): Bacteria > Pseudomonadota > Alphaproteobacteria > SP197 > SP197 > CALGGB01. Next base: position 1,086 of record CALLQH010000148.1, read on the forward strand.
TGGATCTGCCGGCTCACCGCCTCGCGGCTCACCGCCAGTTCCTCGCTCGCGCGCGTCATCGACAGATGGCGCGCCACGGCCTCGAAGGCGACCAGGCTGTTGAGCGGGGGCAGGCGGTGGCGCAGGCTTCCCATGACGTTCACGTTACGCCCTGACCGATCCCGCATAAACATGGCCGGGGCATCAGGACTCGCGCCGCAGCAGGACGTCGGCCGCTGTCGCGCCGTGGGGTGTCACGATCAGCGGGTTGACGTCCAGCTCGACCAGGCTGTCGGCGTTGGCCAGGGCAAAGGCCGCGATCGCCGCGATGGCGTCGATGGCCGCCTCCACATTGCCCGCCGGCTTGCCGCGCCAGCCCGCCAGAAGCCGCGCCACCTTCAGACCCGCCAGCGCACGGGCAATGTCGGCGCGGCTGGCGGGCAGCAGCAGGGTGGTGGCATCGCGCAGCAGCTCCACCATGGTGCCGCCGCCGGCCAGCGTCATGGCGAGACCGAAACCTTCCACCCGGCGCACGCCGACCAGCAGTTCGGCGACGGCCCCGGTCACCAGGCGCTCCACGAGAAAACGCTCGGCGGCGATCCCGGCGTAGTCGCGCACCGAATCCGTCATCGCCTCCACCGCGCGCGCGACGGCCTCCGGCGTATCGAGGCCCAGGGCCACCGCGCCCGCCTCGCTCTTGTGCGGCAGGTCGGCGCTGGCGAGCTTCAGCGCCACGGGAAAGCCCAGGCGCGCGGCAGCATCGGGCGCGCCGGCGCCATCGGTGACGATGCCCCGGGGCACCGCCAGCCCGGCAGCGCCCAGCAGCGCCTTGCCCGCCACCTCGTCCAGCACTTCCGTATCGCCGAAGCCGCGGGCAGGGGCCAGCGCCAGGACCGCGGCACCGCCGCCCGCCTGCATTTCCTCGCGCCGCTCACCCCAGCGGATCGCGCGGTCGATGGCCGCCACGGCCTCGTCCAGGCCCTGCAGCGGGGCGACGCCGCCCGCCACCAGCAGGTCGCGGGTCTCCTCGTCGATGTTTTCCGACAGGCCGCTCGCCACTGCGGCGGGAATGCCGCGCCGCGCCGTCGCGGCGATGAAGGCGCGGGTATCGGCGCGGTAGTCCTCGTTGGTGCCGCCCAGTTCCGGGCGCGGGTGGTCCTGCGCCATCACCGCGACATCGCAGGGCTCCGACAGGGCGACGTCCAGGGCGGCGGTGAGTTCCGCTTCCTTGCCCCACAGCGGCGTCGTGTAGTCCAGCGGATTGGCGACCGTGGCGATCGGCGGCAGCAGCGGGCGCAGGCGCGCCGCCGTCTCCGCCGAAGGCTGGTGATAGGTCAGGCCGAAACGCTCGCCGTAATCGGCAAGCATCGCGGCATCGCCGCCCGAGCAGGTGAAGGCCATGGCGCGGCGCCCTTTCGGCGCACCGGCGATGGAGAGCATCTTGAGCGTTTCCAGCAGGGCCGTGGGCGAATCGACGCGGATCACGCCGCAGCGGGCAAACAGCGCGTCGTAGAGCGCGTCGCTGCCGGCCAGCGACCCGGTGTGGCTCACGGTCATGCGCGCACCGATTTCCGAGCGGCCGGACTTCATCGCCACCACCGGCTTGCCCGCCTCCAGGGCGCGCGCCGTGACTTCGGCAAAACGCGGCACGTTCTTCAGGCCCTCGATGTAGAGGCCGATGGCGCTGACCGCGTCGTCCTCGATCATCGCGTCGATGACGTCCTCGATGGTGACGACGCTCTGGTTGCCGATGGAGACCAGCATGGAGAAATCGGCATGGCGCCGGTTCATCGTCAGGTTGGTGCAGAGCATGCCGCTCTGGGAGACAAAGCCGATGCCCCGTTCCACCGCACGTCCGCCATGGTCGAAGGGCCACAGCAGCGCCTTGCGCGCGTAGTTGAGCACGCCCAGGCAGTTGGGTCCGATGAAGGCCGTCTCTCCGGCGGCAGCGATCAGCTCGGCCTCAAGCGCCTTGCCCTCCGCGCCCGTCTCGGCAAAACCCGCCGTGTAGCTGACGATGGAGCCGGCTCCCCTGGCGGCAAGCTCGGCGACGCTCGCCACGGCATGTTCGCGCGGCACCGCCAGGAACACCGCATCGGGTCCCTCGGGCAGGTCGGCAACGCTGGCAAAGCAGGGCGCGCCGCCCAGCTCGCTGCGCTTCGGGTTGACGCCCCAGACCTTGCCCGGAAAGCCGAAGGAAAGGCACTGGGCCGCGGCATAACCGGCCGAAGCGCCGCCCACAAAGGCGATGTGGCGCGGCCGGAACAGACGCTCCAGGTTGGCCCGACGGGTTGTCATGCACCGTGCTCGCGCAGCATGGACCGGCTGATGATGTGGCGCTGGATTTCGCTGGTGCCTTCCCAGATGCGCTCCAGGCGGGCGTCGCGCCACAGCCGCTCGATGGGCAGCGATTCCATCAGGCCCATGCCGCCGTAGATCTGCAGCGTGTCGTCGGCCGCCTTGCCCAGCGCCTCTGAGGCAAAGAGCTTGGCCATGGCGACGTCCTCGGCGGTCATGCTGCCCTCGTCGGCGCGCCTGGCGGCGTGGAAGGTCAGCAGGTCGGCCGCCTGCAGGCTGGTCGCCATGTCGGCGAGCTTGAACGAGGTGCCCTGGAACTTGCCGATCGGCTGGCCGAACTGCTTGCGTGTGGCGGCCCACTCCGTCGCCAGACCCATCAGGCGCTCCAGCTTGCCGCAGCAGCCCGCCGCGACCCAGATGCGCCCGGCCCACAGCCACTGGTTGGCCAGATCAAGGCCCGTGCCTTCCTCGCCCAAGATCTGGCTGGCGGGCACGCGGCAGTCGTTGAAGTAGAGCTCGAAGTTCTTGTAGGCGCGCTGGCTCACCGAGCGCGGGCCGCGCACCATCTCGAAACCCTTGGTGCCGACATCGACCAGAAAGGCGGTGACGCGTTTCCTGGGGCCGCGCGGTGTCTCGGTGCTGCCGGTGGCGGCAAAGACGATGGCGAAATCGGGCACCACGGCCGAGCTGATGAAATGTTTCTGGCCGTTGATGATCCAGTCGTTCCCGTCACGGTGGGCGCGCGTCTGCATCGACATGATGTCGGAGCCCGCACCGGGCTCGGTCAGGCCGAAACACTCGGCCCGCTCGCCCGTGACGCACGGCTCGAGATAGGTCGCGACCTGGTCGCCCTGGCAGGCCATCAGCAGTTCGGTGGGGCGTGCCGGAATCTCGTGCAGGGCATGGGTCACCTTGCCGAATTCGCGCTCCATGATGGTGCGCCCGACATGGTCGAGACCGCCGCCGCCCACGCTCTCGGGCAGGTTCGCGGCATAGAAGCCTGCGGCGATGGCGCGCGCCTTGATCTGCGCGGCAAGGTCCTCGTCGACGATGCCTGCGCGGTCGACGGTTTCCTCATGGGGATAGAGTTCGGCGGCCATGAAGGCGCGCACCGATTCCAGGAGCATCCGGTGCTCGTCGGTGGTGGCGAAGTGCATCGCGTGATCTCCCGGTTCCCAGTGTGGGGCGATCATGGCGAAGCACCCGCCCCGATGTGGACGCAGGTTCGCCAACAAGTGCGTTTTTTCGTCATGGCGAAAAACCGCGCCTCATGGCGAAAGGCGACGTTTGCCGCACCGGGGCTTTCGCCATGATGCAGGTCAGCAGTCACGACAGGGAGAAACGCCATGGCCGACAAGAGCGGCGAGGTGCGGATCGAGCGCAACGGCCACATTCTGGAGATCACCATCGACCGGCCGAAGGTCAACGCCATCGACAGCGCCACCAGCCGCCGGCTGGGCGAGGCGTTCGTGATGCTGCGCGACGATCCCGAACTGCGTGTCGGCATCATCACGGCGGCGGGCTGGAAGGTGTTCTCGGCCGGCTGGGATCTGAAAGCCATCGACAGCGGCGAGCAGCAGCTCGACAACTGGTGGGAGGCCGAGGACGCCGACATGGGCGGCTTTGCCGGCATCACCGAGATGTGGAACCTGAACAAGCCGGTCATCGCCGCGCTCAACGGCCTCACCATCGGCGGCGGTTTCGAGATCGCGCTGGCCTGCGACCTCATCATCGCGGCCGA
>CALLQH010000149.1 GCA_938014945.1 uncultured bacterium
GTGCAAGCGAAGGCACATGCCCAAGCTCGCAAAGCCTCGCTTGAGCATGCCACACAAGGCACGGGAGAAGGATTGGAATCGGTGCAAGCAAAGGCACATGCCCAAGCTCGCCAAGCCTCGCTTGAGCAGGCCACACCAAGCATTCCAGGCAAATGGGCACCGGCTTTGGCCTCGCCGTAGCCGGGCACCCAGACCCGGCGTTCGAACCAGGGCGGGCGGACCCAGCGTTCGGCATGGCGATGCACGCGGGCGCTGACCTCGCCCAGGCGGCGGAAGGGTTCGACCAGGTCCTGGCTCTCGTCTGGCTCTACACCCTCGATGAAATCGAAGAGCACCATGTGACGCGGCTGATCGAGGCCTGGCACGGTGCCTTCCTGAATCAGCTCCCCGTCGATGCCCTTCTGCGCCTGGGGCGTGATGACGCCGCCGTCGGCATGGAGCGCGTCGAGCCAGGCCAGTTCGCTGGCGATGCCGGCACGCGAATGGTAGCCACCCCGGTGGATGCGCAGCACATGCCGCCCCTCCCGGCCATGTTCGACCAGGAAGGTGGCGTTTTCCGAAACATTGAGGAGGCGAACGCGCGCGCCCTCACCCAGGGACCATCGCGCAAGCGAGGCCTGGGCAAGGGCGCAGACACGGTCAAGCACGTCGCCCCTGTCCACCATGAAGACTCCGTAGTGCCGGGACGCCGCGTGCGATCAGGTCGCCTTCGCGGCGGCCTTGGGCGCAGGCATCTTGGAAGCGGCCTGGGTCATGTTGGTGGACAACGTCTCCAGGATCTCGCGGGTCACGGCGAAACGCTGGGCGCCATCGGGCGTCGTCAGCTCGAGCACCGCAAAGGCGGGATACTCCTCGCTGCGCAGCAGCTTGAACGCGCGCAGGGGCCGGATCGGCGGCTCGGCGGTTTTCTCGGGCATCGGTATCTCCTGTGCAAACGGAACAAGGCGCCATTCTTGTCGACACGGAGGCCCCATACAACAGTATTGCCCACAAACCGCTAGCCTGGAGCCGCTCCCGACCAAGGAATCGTGAGCGGACAGGGAGGTTCATGGCGCATAATCTCGCAAAAGGCGCAGAAAACACTACGGACAGACAATCCATGGCAAACAACCTGAAAATTGCGGCCCTGCTGGCGGGCTTGGTCCTGGCACTGCAGCTCTCGGCCTGCGCCGCGCCCGACGAGGCCGCGAGCGGAAGCGGCGCAGAAGAACGCGCGGCGGCCCTCGTGGAATTGGAGGGCCTGGGTTTGCGGAACATTGCAGCCCTGCGGGTCAACGGCCCGATCAGCGAGGGCTTTGCAACCTATCAGGCCGAGCGGGTGCGTTTCCTCTACGACGCACGCGACGGCAACCTGCGGACCTACGATCTCATGCCGCCGGTGCCCTGAGCGCGGAACCGACCTTGTGGTGCCCGCTGAGGGACTTGAACCCCCACTTCCTTTCGGAAAGCGGATTTTAAGTCCGCTGCGTCTACCGGTTCCGCCAAGCGGGCACACAACTCAAGCGTGGCGGTTGTACACGACCGGCGCAACCCGGGTCACGCCCTCAGACACCGAACAGAACAGCGTTGTACACGACATAGGCGGCCAGAAAGGTCGCGCCGACCGCGCGAGCGATGCTTCGGAACCACCAGCCCACGGCCAGCAGGGCGAGCGTCGCGCCGAGCATCACCCAGACATCGCGGTCAGCTATCGCGGCCGGCACGTCGAGGGGATGTACAAGAGCGGTGACGCCGAGGATCCCCAAAACGTTGTAGATGTTGCTGCCTAGGACATTGCCCAGAGCAATCTCCGGTTGCCGGCGCAGGGCGGCGATAACGCTGGTCGCAAGTTCGGGCAGCGACGTGCCAACCGCCACCACGGTGAGACCGATCACAGCATCGGAAACGCCAAGGTCCGAAGCCATCACGATCGCGCCTTCGACGAGCCAGTGGGCTCCCAGGATCGTCAGGCCGATCGCCACGACCGTAAGGGCCAGGGCAAGCCCGAGGTGACGCGGCCATGCAGGCAGCGCCTCCTCGATCCCGGCATCGGCAATCTGCGCGGCAAAGCGGCGCCGCTCCTGCAGGTAACTCCAGGCGATGTAGAGCAGCAGAAGAGCGACGAAGACGCCGCCAAGCAGACTGCCCACATGCCCCAGGAGAACGGCCAAGACGCAGGCCAGCGCGGCCAAGAGCGCCATCAGCCCGTCGCGCCGCATGGTGTCGCGGGTCACACGCACCGGCGCGATCATGCCTGCCAGGCCGAGAATGAGCAGAATGTTCGCGATGTTGCTGCCCACCACATTGCCAATGGCAATGCCGGGAGAACCAAGGAAGGCCGCTTCCAGGCTGGTTACCAGCTCGGGCGTGGAGGTGCCGAACCCGACCAGCGTGATGCCCACCATCAGGGGTGGCACACCGAGCCGTGCAGCGCTCGCACATGCGCCGCGCACGAGAAGTTCTCCACCCGCAAGAAGCAGAATGAAGCCACCCGCCAGTTCAAGGTAGGGCATGCAGACCATCGCGAATGAGATCCGGCCAGGTGCCGGGGCGCGGTGCATATGGCACCGCCTCTGACCACTGCAAGACCTCCGGCAACGAAGTTTCCTGCCCGCAACAACAGCGCGCCGTCTTCGGCCGCGCGGGGAGTTGCGCGCGCCGCTGCCGTGGTGGACTGTTGCGGATCACAGCGCCATCAGGGGTCGCCAGATGACCGCCTTTCCCACGCTCTTTTCCCCGTTCCGGATCGGCAACCTGGAAATCAGGAACCGCATCTTCTCCACAGGCCACCAGACGCTGATCCAGACCGGGGGGCTGCCCGACGAGCGGCTGGCCGCCTATCACGAGGCGCGTGCCAGGGGCGGCGCAGGGCTCATCATCACCGAGGCGATGTGCGTCCACGAGACGGCCTACTTCAACGAGGCGATGATCTTTGCCTGCCGCGACGAGGCCTTTCCCGGACTGCAGCGCATCACCGCGGCCGTTCACCGCCACGGCGCGCGGGTCTTCGGCCAGCTCTTCCATCCCGGCGCCGAGGTGCTGGGCAGCGATCCCTACGGCACGCGCACGGTCGCCTGGGCGCCCTCCTCGATCAACCACGAGCGCTACTTCGCCACCACCCGGCCGCTGAGCGAGGCGCAGATCCTGGAGATCATCGAGGGTTATGGCGCCTCGGCCGAGCGCATGGCCGAGGCAGGCTACGACGGCGTCGAGATCGTGGCGAGCCACGGTTACCTGCCCGCACAGTTCCTGGCGCCCGGCGTCAACACGCGGACAGACCGCTGGGGCGGCAGCCGCGAGAACCGCCAGCGCTTCCTGCTGGAGGTCGCGCGAAAGGTTCGGGCCCGCGTCCCCGCGGGCACCGTCGTCGGCCTGCGCATCTCGCTCGACGAGAAGGACCACGTCGGCCTCAAGCCCGACGAGACCCTGGCGGCGCTGGCCGCGCTGGAGGCCGAGGGGCTGGTCGACTACATGAACATCGCCTACGGCTCCTCGGCAACGAGCGCCTCCTCGCCGCACATCGCCCCGCCCATGATGATCGAGGCGGGCTACATGCAGGAAGCCGGGCAGACCGTGAAACAGGCGATGCGGACACCGATCCTTCTGGCCGGACGCTTCAACCAGCCCCAGCTTGCCGAGGCGGCGCTGGCAGCGGGGGCAGCCGACATGATCGGCATGACCCGCGCCCAGATCGCCGATCCCGAGATGGCCAACAAGGCGCGCGAGGGACGCATCGACGACATCCGCGCCTGCATCGCCTGCAACCAGGCCTGCATCGGCCATGTCACCCTGGGCACACCGATCTCCTGCATCCAGCACCCCGAGACCGGACGCGAGCTGGCCTACGGCACCCGGCAGATGACCGAAAAACCCCTGCGCATTCTGGTCGCCGGTGGCGGCCCGGCGGGCATGAAGGCCGCCGCCGTGGCGGCCGAGCGCGGGCATCGCGTGACCCTGTGCGAAGCACAGGCCCGGCTCGGCGGCCAGGCCCTGCTTGCCCAGCAGCTGCCCGGGCGCATGGAGTTCGGCGGCATCGTCACCAACCTTGCGCGCGAGATGGAACTTGCCGGGGTCGAGGTCCGCCTTTCCTGCCCGGTGACGGCAGAGCTTGCCGCCGCCGAAGGCGCCGACGCGGTCGTCGTGGCGACCGGCGCCCTGCCCCATGTGCCCCTGGTGGAGGGTAGCGAGGAAGGTCATGTGGTGACCGCCTGGCAGGTTCTGACCCGAGAGGTCAATTGCGGCGGCAGTGTCGTCGTCGCCGACTGGCGCGGCGACTGGGTGGGTGTCGGCATCGCCCAGATGCTCGCCCGCGAGGGCCGCCGCGTGCGCCTGATGACCAGCGCCCACTGCGCCGGCATCAACCTGCAGCCCTATGTCCGCGACATGATCGTGGGCGATCTGATGCGCCTGGGCGTTGCCATCACACCCTATGCGCGCCTGGCCGGGGTCGATGCCGATACCGCCTATTTCGAGCAGACGACCACCGGAGAGGCGATCCTGGCGGAGGGCACCGAAACCGTGGTGCTGGCGCTGGGCCACCGCAGCAACGATGGTCTGCTGGCCGAACTCGAGACGGCAGGGATTCCGGCCCAGGTGATCGGCGATGCCCTGTCGCCGCGCACCTGCGAGGAGGCGGTGCTGGACGGCCTCAAGGCAGGCGTGGCGCTCTGACGCACCACCGGCTATCCCGCGGTGCAATGCCACGTTAGGGTCGCGTGCCAGCCACGGAACCGCCATGCAAACCTCCTTTCCACGCAACCGCGACCTCACGGTCGATGACCGCAATCTCGCGGCATGGAACACACCGGAGCGGCGGCGCGACAGCTTCCGCCGCCTGCCGGAACTCCATCGCAGAGGGCTCACCCTGCGCGCCGAACGGGTGCTGCCCCTGGTCCGCGACATCGACCGGCGGATCGGCAATCTGGCGGCGGTGCGGAGCATGTCCGGCAGCACCGCCTTCACCGGCATCGTCGTGCTGCAGGGCGAACGCATCGCGCACGAGCACTATGCCGCCGACTTTGGCCCCGACATCCCGCACTCCATCCAGTCGATCACCAAGACGACGACGCATCTGATGATCGGCCGTCTGGTCGAGGAAGGGCTTGTCGATCCGTCCGCACCGATCGGACGTTACCTGCCCGAAATCGGCAGCGGCTTTGCCGAGGCCACGGTGCAGCAGGCACTCGACATGGACCTCTCCAACAACTTCGAGGAGGACTATGTCGCGCCCTACAGCCCCGCGCCTGCGCCTGGTGCGCCGGTCGGCTACGGCCGCTCGGAGATCGGCATGGGCTGGCGCCTGCCGCCCGAAGGCGAGGCCGAGTTCGGCATGCGTGCCTTTGCCGCGCGGCTGACCAGCGACGACGTCGCCAACCGCAGCGGGCTCACCCAGTACAAATCCTCCAACACGGACGTGCTGGGCTGGATTGTCGAAGCCGTCAGCGGGCGCTCGCTCGCCTCCTTTCTCGACGAGATCGTCGGGGCAGCGGGCATCGAGGGCGCCTTTCACGTTTCGCTCGATTGCGAGATGGCCCCGGTGCTTTCGGGCGGCGGCGCCATGACCGCACGCGATCTGGCGCGCTACGGCCTGCTGCTGGCGCGCAAGGGCAAGGGCATCGACGGCCGCCGGGTGGGCAGCGCCGCCTTCATCGACGACACCCTGAGCGGTGCGGGCACCTGCTACGAAACGCCCGGCGGCCGGCTGCGCTACCGCAACCAGCTGTTCACTGCCGGACCCTGGATCGGCCATGCCGGATACGCCGGCCAGTTCCTCATGGCCCGCCCGGACAAGCAGGCCTCGGCGGCCTTCTTCAGCGTCCTGGAGGACGAAGGCGGCCATGTCGAGGGTTACTTCGGTGAGATCATCGCGATGCTGGAAGAGGTCCTGGAGCTGCTGTGAGCAAGACCCTGCTGATCGTCGGGCACATCCCCTCGCCCAACACCCGGAGCCTGCGCGACGCCGTCGAACAGGGCGCGCGGGAGCTGGAAGCAGATGACGTGGAGGTGCGCTGCCTCACCCCCTTCGAGGCCGGGCCGCAGGATGTGCTGGCGGCGGACGCCATCATCCTGGGGACGACCGAGAACCTGGGGTACATGTCCGGCGCTCTGAAGGACTTCTTCGACCGCACCTACTACGGCGTTCTGGAGGAGAAACAGGGCCTGCCCTGCGGCCTCTACATCCGCGCCGGGCTGGACGGCACCGGCACGCGCCGCGCCGTGGAATCCATCCTCACCGGCCTGCGCTGGAAGCTGGTCGCCCAGCCGCTGACCCTGAAGGGCGACTGGCAGGACGGCTTCGTCGATGAGGTCCGCGAACTGGGCGAGCTGATGGCGGCGGGCCTGGAGGCGGGCGTCTTCTAGGCGCCCGGGACGGCGACAACCGCCTTCAGTCGGCCGTTGCTTCCTCGCTGGGCTTGCCGCCCAGGGCATCCGCCGCGGCAAACACCTTGTCGAAGGCTTCGGCCAGACGCTCCGCATCGGTGGCGCGCAGAACCAGGCTGGTGCCGTAGGTGCCGTCCATCGACCAGGGGTAGCTGCCCATCTCGACATCGGGATACTCGGCCTGCAGGTCGGAGAGCGCCTTGGCGATGGTGCCTTCCCCGGTCATCACCCGGATCGAGCGGGAAAGCACGACGCTGCCGCGGCGCAACCTGTGGCTTGCCCCCTTGAACATGGCGCGCGCGATGGAAGGCACGCCGGCCAGGACGAAGACGTTGCCGATCTGGAAACCCGGCGCCAGGCTGATCTCGTTGTCGATGAGCTGGGCGCCGTCGGGCACGCGCGCCATGCGCATGCGCGCCTCGTTGGCCTCCATGCCCCGGCTCTCGAAATGGC
>CALLQH010000150.1 GCA_938014945.1 uncultured bacterium
TCGAAGGCGCGGCCCAGGTGCGCCGCGGCACCCTGGCCGAGCTCCTGGCCCAGCCGCCCGCCGTCATCATGATGGCCGACATCGGCACCGTGCCCACCACCGAACGCGACGCCCTGGAAGGCTGGATGGAGGGCGGCGGCGTGCTGGTGCGGTTCGCCGGGCCGCTCTTTGCCCAGGACACCGACGACCTCGTGCCGGTGGAGATCCGCGGCCGCGAACGCTCGATGGGCGGCGCCATGAGCTGGTCCTCGGCACAGCGCATCGCACCCTTCGAGCCGGGTTCGCCCTTCGCCGGGCTGGAGATCCCCCGCGAGGTGCTGATCGACACCCAGGTCCTGGCCGAACCGACCGGCGATCTTTCCGCCCACACCTGGGCGCGCCTGGAGGACGGCACGCCGCTCGTCACCGCGCAGCGGCGCGGCGAAGGCTGGCTGGTGCTGATCCACACCTCGGCCAACACCCAGTGGACCAACCTGCCGATCTCGGGCCTTTTCGTCTCCATGATGCGGCGCCTGGTCGACCTGTCGCAGGGTGCCGGCGCCGAACTTGGCGATGAGCCGCTGCCCGCCCTGCAGAGCCTGGACGGCTTCGGCACCCTGGGTCCGCCGCCGCCCGGCACCAGCGCGATTGCCGCCAATGCCTTCGATGCCGCGGCTGCCGGACCGCAGCATCCCCCCGGCATCTACGGCACCTACGACCTGCGCCGCTCGCTCAACCTGGGCAGCGCCGTCGCCGCGCCCGAACCGATGGCTCTGCCCGAGGGCACGCTGCTGACCGGGTTCGAGCGCCAGCAGGAGATCGACCTGCGGCCCGTCCTGCTGGGCCTTGCCGCCCTTCTGGCGCTGATCGAGATCTGGGCCAGCATGGCCCTGCGCGGCCTCGCGCCCGGCCTGCGCACCGGCACGCGGCTGGCCGCCCTGCCCCTGCTCTTCCTGCTGATGCAACCGGGCACGCCGCAGGCCCAGGAGACGGTCGAGACCGATGCAAACGCCATCCCCGAGGCGGCGCTGGAAGTGCGCTTTGCCTTTATCGAGACGGGCGACGAGGCCGTGGATCGCGCGAGCCTTGCCGGGTTGCGCGGCCTTTCGGCCATCCTCAATGCCCGCACCTCGGTCGAGCCCGGCGAACCGGTGGGCGTCGATCCCGAAACCGACGAACTGATCCTCTATCCCCTGCTCTACTGGCCGATCACCCAGACCCAGCCCGCGCCGTCGGGCCTCGCGCGGGCGCGCCTCGATGCCTATCTCGCCGCCGGCGGCATTCTTCTGGTCGACACACGCGATGCCAACGAGGAACTGCAGGGGGTCACCGCCACCGGCTCCAACGCGGCGCGCCTGCCCGAGCTGCTGGGCGGCATCAACGTGCCGCCGCTGATGCGCGCGCCCTCCGGCCACGTCATCAACCAGGCCTATTACCTGCTCAACGACTATCCCGGCCGCTGGACCGGCGGTTCGCTGTGGGTGGAGCAGGACCCCGCGGGCCTCAACGACGGTGTCTCGGCGATCATCATCGGATCCAACGACTGGGCCTCGGCCTGGGCGCTCAACGATCAGATGCAGCCGCTCTATCCCGTGGTGCCCGGCGGCGAACGGCAGCGTGAGATGGCCTTCCGCTTCGGCGTCAACCTGGTGATGTACGCCATGACCGGCAACTACAAGGCCGATGCCGTGCACCTGCCCTCGATCCTGGAAAGGCTGGGCGAGTGAGCGCGACCGTCACCGACATCGCCTTTGCCCCGCTGCTGCCGCTGTGGCTGCTGATCCCGTTCGCGGTGCTGGCCGCGGCCCTGCTGCTCTACGGCTTCTCGCGCCGTGCACCGGGCACCCTGTGGCGCACCGTGACGCTGACCGCGCTGGCCCTGGCGCTCGCCAACCCGTCGATCGTGCGCGAACGACGCGAGGCGCTGCCCGATGTCGCCCTGGTGGTGGTCGACCAATCGGCCAGTCAGTCGATCGGCGAGCGGCAAGCCCAGGGCGATGCCGCGCTGGCCCAGGTGCTGGAGCGCCTGCAGCGCCTCGGCAACGTGGATATCCGCACCGTCACCGTCGATCCCGTCGCCGCGGCGGGCGAGAACGCGCTGCCGGGTTCGGGTACGCGCCTCTTCGGCGTCATCTCGCGCGCGCTGGCCGACGTGCCGCGCGAAGCGGTCTCGGGCATCGTTCTCATCACCGACGGCGCGGTTCACGACGCGCCCGAGACCCTGGAGGCGCTGGGCATCGATACCCCGGTGCACACCCTGCTCACCGGCAACCGCGGCGAAAGCGACCGGCGCATCGAACTGCTCGACGCGCCCCGCTACGGCATCGTCGACAAGCCGCTGGTGTTGGCCTTCCGCGTACTGGACGAGAAGGCGCAGGGCGGCACCGTTCCGGTCTCCCTCACCATCGACGATCAGGAGCCGCTGACCTACGACGTGCCGGTGGGCGAACGCTACGAGGTGCGTTTTGCCCCCGATCACGCCGGCATCTCCGTCGTCCGCCTGGACGCCGCGCTGCGCGAGGATGAACTGACCCCGGTCAACAACAGCGCCGTCATCGCCGTCAACGGCATCCGCGAGAACCTGAAGGTGCTTCTGATCTCCGGCGAGGTGCACAGCGGCGAGCGGGTCTGGCGCAACAGCCTGAAGTCCGACACCTCGGTCGAACTCGTCCACTTCACGATCCTGCGTCCGCCCGAGAAGCCCGACAACACGCCGATCCGCGAACTGGCGCTGATCTCCTTTCCCGTGCGCGAGCTGTTCGAGGTCAAGCTCAACGAGTTCGACCTCATCATCTTCGACCGCTACCGCAAGCGCGGCGTGATCCCCGAGGCCTACCTGCAGGCGATCGCCGACTACGTGACGGACGGCGGCGCGATGCTGGTCGCCGCCGGGCCGGACTTCGCTTCGCCCCTTGGCCTGCACAACACGGTGCTGGGCGATCTCATGCCGCTGCGCCCCAACGGTGTCGTGCTGGAGGAGCCCTTCCGCGTCACGCCCACCGATGTCGGCCTGCGCCATCCCGTGACCGCCGACCTGCCGGGCATCGCCGGCGATCCTCCGCCCTGGGGCCACTGGTACCGCCAGATCGACACCGCTGAAGGCAGCGGCGATGTCCTGCTCGACGGTGCGCAGGGCCGCCCGCTGCTGGTGCTCGCACGCGCCGGCGAGGGCCGCGTCGCCGAGCTGCTGTCGGACCAGATGTGGCTGTGGTCGCGCGGCTGGGACGGCGGCGGGCCGAGCCAGGAACTGCTGCGCCGCCTGGCCCACTGGCTGATGAAGGAGCCGGAGCTGGAGGAAAACGCTATCCGCGCCGTCGCGCGGGGCAACCGCATCGAGATCGTGCGCCAGAGCCTGGAGGACCGGCAGGAGAGCATCACCGTCATCGCGCCCTCGGGCGCTACGCAGGAGGTGACGCTGGAGCCGGGCGCGCCGGGGCGGGCCACCGCCGACGTCATCGTGGGCGAGGCCGGCCTCTTCCGCATCGTCGCAGGCGACCTGGAGACCGTCGTCTCCGTCGGCGAGCTCAATCCCCTGGAATGGGCTTCGCCCCAGGCAGGCGAGGACCTGCTGGCGCCCATCACGGAGGCCTCCGGCGGACGCATCACCTGGATCGCCGACAACCGCCTGCCCAGCGTGCGCCATGTCGATCCCGAGCGGGACCGCAGCGGCCAGGGCTGGATCGGCATGCTGGACCATGGCCGCTATGTCGTGCGCGGCATCGACAGCCTGGCGCTGCTGCCGCCCTGGCTTGCCCTGCTGCTCTTCGTCGGCGGCCTTGCCGCGGCCTGGCGGTCGGAAGGGCGCTAGATCGGCTTGGCGCACAGCGCCCGACCTCTCTAGAGTGCCAGCCTGCGCCTTGGGAGACTCTTCCGTGACGACGATTGCCTTTACCCGCGACGGGCACGACGCATCCGGCGGCATTCTGGCCGTGCCCGTGCTGGCGGGCCGTACCCTGCCGCCCGCATCGCAGGCGCTGGACCGTGCCTGCGGCGGTGCCCTTGCACGTCTGGTCGCCGCAGGCCGCTTCACAGGCGCGGCGGACGAGATCGCCGAAAGCGCCGCGCCGCAGGGATTGAGCGCAGAGCGCATCATGCTGGTCGGCCTGGGCGAGGCTTCCGCGCTGGACGGCCACGCCTGGGAGCGCATCGGCGGCGCCATGGCCGCGGCCCTTGCCGGTCGTGGCGAGGAAAGCGTGCGCCTGGTGCTGGACCCGCCCGAAGACGCGGCCCTCCACGGCCCGGAGGCGCTGTGCCGGCTGGCGCTGGGTTTCGTGCTGCGCGGCTACCGTGATGACCGCTTCCGCAGCCGCCGTCCCGTGGACGATGAAGGCAGCCCCGCAGGCCTCACCCTGGTCGCCGCTTGCGCCGACGATGCCTCCGCCCTGTGGGAAGGCGATCTCGGCCATGTCGCCGCAGGGGTGCTGCTGGCGCGCGATCTGTTCGGCGAACCCGCCAACACGCTTTACCCCGAGAGCTTCATCGAACGCCTTGCCCCGCTCGCCGAGCTGGGCGTCGACATCGAGGCGCTGGGGCCCCAGCGCCTGGCCGAGCTGAAGATGAACGCCATGCTGGCGGTGGCCCAGGGCAGCGACCGGGAACCGCGCCTGGCGGTGCTGCGCTGGAACGGCGCGGCCGACCCGCAGGAACCGCCGATCGCATTTGTCGGCAAGGGCGTGACCTTCGATTCCGGCGGCATCTCGCTGAAGCCGGCCAAGGGCATGGAGGAGATGAAGGGCGACATGGCCGGCGCCGCCGCCGTGGTCGGTGCGATGCGCGCCCTGGCCGGGCGCCGCGCGCCGGTCAACGCCGTCGGCGTTCTGGGCCTGGTCGAGAACATGCCCAGCGAACGCGCGCTGCGGCCCGGCGACATCCTGACCACCATGGCCGGCTGGACCATCGAGATCATCAACACGGATGCGGAGGGCCGTCTGGTGCTCGCCGACGCCCTGTGGTTCACCCACAAGACCTTCGCGCCGCACGCCATGGTCGATCTGGCGACCCTCACCTACGACATCATGGCGGCCCTGGGCCTGGTCTTCACCGGCCTCTTTGCGACCGACGACACCCTGGCCGCGGAGCTGATGGGCGCCAGCGCCGATTCCGGCGAGAAGCTATGGCGCATGCCGCTGGACGAGGCCTTCGAGGAGAACCTCGGCTCCGACATCGCCGACCTGCGCCACTTCGGCGAAGAGACCGAGGAGGCCGACGCCAGCCACGCCGCCCAGCTGCTTTCCCGCTTCGCGGGAGGACGGCCCTGGGCCCATCTCGACATCGCCGGCAAGGAAATGGCCTACGACGACAAGCCGCTCTGCCCCAAGGGGCCGACCGGCGTCGGCGTGCGCCTGCTCGACCAGCTTGCCCGCCGCCGCACGGCCAGGCGGGCCTGACCACATCTCCTAGGGAACACAACGACCATGCTTGCGACCTACGACCTCAAGGGAAAGACCGCGCTCGTCACCGGCGGCGCTTCGGGCATCGGCCTTGGCGCCGTGAAGGCCTTCCTGCGCTGCGGCGCAGCGGTGGCGATCAACGATCTTGCGACCTCGCCGAACCTGGAGAAGGTGGTGAAGGAGCTTTCCGGCGAGGGCCACAAGGTGTTTGCCGCGCCCGGCAGCGTGGGCGACGCAGAGGAGTGTCCGCGCATGGTCGAGAAGGCCATCGCCGACCTCGGGCGGCTCGACTATCTCGTCAACAACGCCGGCACGCCGGGCACCCGCTCGCCGATTCCGCCCGCCGATTTCGAGCGCCAGGACGAGGCGTTCTGGGACCTGCTGCTCAACGTCAACCTGATCGGCCCCTACCGCTGCACCAAGGCGGCGGCGGCGGCCCTGAAGGAGAGCGGCGGCGCCGTCGTCAACACCGCCTCGATCTCTGGCTTTGCCCACGGCGGCTCCAGCTCCGTCTACTGCGCGACCAAGGCCGGCCTCATCAACCTGACCAAGGAATGGGCCCGCGCGCTGGCGCCCAAGGTGCGGGTCAACGCCATCGCCCCGGGCGCGGTGGATTCGGCCTGGATGTGCCGCTTCGACGACATCGAGGCGGGCGACCTCAGCAACATACCGCTGCGCCGCGTCGGCACCCCCGACGACTACGGCGATTCCATCCTTTTCCTGGCCGCCGGGGCCGACTACGTCACCGGCCACACCCTGGTCGTCGACGGCGGCCTCATCGCCTGATTGCAGGGAGAACACGCATGAAACTCGTCCGCTACGGAGAGCCCGGCGATGAACGTCCGGGCCTGATCGACGCCGAAGGCCGCCTGCGCGACCTCACCGGACACATCACCGCCATCGACCCCGCGGCCATGGCCGCGGGCCAGATCGACCGCCTGAAGGCGCTCGACACCGGTTCGCTGTCGCTGGTCGAAGGCACGCCGCGCCTCGGCATGCCGCTTTCGGACATCGGCAAGATCGTCTGCATCGGCCTCAACTACAGCGACCACGCCGCCGAGGCCGGCGCCGAGGCGCCCAAGAGCCCGATCGCCTTCTTCAAGCCGACCAGCAGCCTGACCGGCCCGAACGATCCGATCCGCATGCTGCGCAACAGCCGCCACATGGACTGGGAGGTCGAGCTCGCCGTCGTCATCGGCAAGCGCTGCTCCAACATCGCCGAGGACCACGCCCTGCAGCACGTCGCCGGTTACTGCGTCGCCAACGACGTCTCCGAACGCAAGTTCCAGGGCCTGGGCACGGGCCAGTGGATCCTCGGCAAGTCGGGCGACACCTTCTGCCCGCTGGGGCCGTGGTTCGTCACCGCCGACGAGGTGCCCGATCCCCAGAAGCTGCGTCTGTGGATGAAGCTCAATGGTGAGACCATGCAGGACGGCACCACCGCCGACATGATCTTCCCCGTCGCCCACCTGATCTCCTATGTCAGCAGTTTCATGTCCCTGAACGCCGGCGACATCATGCTCACCGGCACGCCCGCGGGCGTGGGTCTGGGCAAGAAGCCGCCGCTCTACATGAAGGCCGGCGACCGGGTGGAACTGGGGATCGACGGTCTGGGCACGCAGGCCAACGAGATCGTTGCCGCCGAATGACGCTCCGGCACGCCTAGCTGCCTGCGGCGGTTGCACCGAGAAAGTGATCCAGCGCCGTTTCGGCCTCGACCTCCAGCAGATCGAGGCCGATGGCGACTTCGCTGCCGCCGTCCACACCGATGTCCGTGCCGTTGATCCAGCCGGCATCCGGCCCCATCAGGAAGGCGATGACCGGAGCGATGTCGCCGGGCCGCGCATTGCGCCCGCCCGATTGCGCCGTCAGGCGGTCGAGCACCGCCTTGCCCATGGTATCCTCGAAGTCGGCCAGGATCGGCGTGTCGACGACGCCGGGGCTGAGCGAGACCGAGCGCACGCCGAAGGGCCGCGCCATCATCGAGCCGGCCAGCGCATAGACGATGACGCATTCCTTGGAGAAGCCGTAGGCCTGCGGCCCGCTCATCGGGTTGGCCCGCACCCAGGCGAGCCCCTCCGCGAAGCTGCGGCAGGACAGCAGGGCGCGCACCTGCGCCAGGTTGTCGCGCCATCCCGAGCCCGCGCCGGAGGCGACCTGCACGATGGCCCCGCCCGCAACCATGCGCGGCAGCAGCGCCTCGGTCAGGTGGCGCAGCCCCAGCAGGTTGATGCGCATCACCGTCTCGCCGTCGAGGCTGCCCGGCACGCCCGCAACGTTGGCCAGGCCATGCAGCGGCCCTGGTATGGCGGCGACCGCCGCATCGATGCTGGCGGGATCGGAGAGATCGCAGCGGTGGAAGGCGCCGGTGCGCTGTTCGGGTTCGCGCCGGTCCAGCCCGATGACCTCAGCCCCGCGTTCGGCGAGCAGTGCGGCGGTCGCCGCGCCGATGCCCGAAGCCGTGCCGGTGACGACGATGCGGCGGCCCCGGAGGTTCACGACAGCCGCCGCGGCGTGAAGCGGCAGGGCAGGCTGTGCAGGCCGTTGATGAACATGCCGTGGATCGGCTTCATCGCGTCGAGGTCGATTTCCAGGTCGGGGAGTTCCGTGAACAGGGTGCGGAAGAAGTGGTGCATCTCGCGCCGGGCCAGATGCATGCCCAGGCAGTGATGCGGCCCGCCGCCGCCATAGCCGACATGGTCGTTGGGCGAACGGGTGATGTCGAAACAATCGGGATCGGCAAAGGCCGCCTCGTCGCGGTTGGCCGAGACGTACCAGAAGACGACCTGTTCGCCCCTGGCGATTCCTTGGCCGCCGATTTCCGTGTCGGCCGCCGCCGTGCGTCCGAAATGCACGACGGGACTGGCATAGCGCACGATCTCCTCCAGCGCGGTCGGGACCAGGCCTTCGAAGTCGCCCCGCCATGCCGCCCACTGGTCGGGATGGCGGGCCAGGAAGGCCATGCCCTGGGCGATGGAGCTTGCCGTCGTCTCGATGCCGGCGGTGATGAGAAGCTGGAAGTAGATGCCGATGTCGCGGTCGCTGAGCGACTCGCCCTCGACATCCGCCTTCACCATCATCGTGATCAGGTCTTCGCCGGGTTGCACCCGACGGGCGCGCGCCAGTTCCTCGCCATAGGCGTTGAGATCGAGAAAGGCCTGCATGGAATCGCCCATGTCGCCGATCTGCTCGTCGCCATAACCCAGCGCCGTCAGGGTCAGGCGGGCGAGCCCGTCGCGGTCCGCCTCGGGCACGCCCAGCATGTCGCAGATCACCGTCAGCGGCATGCGGTTGGCGACATCGGTGGCGAAGTCGCAGGTACCGCGCTCGCTGACCTGGGCGACGACGCCGCGCGCGGTCGCGGCCATCTTGTCCTCCAGGTTGCGCAGCAGGCGCGGCGTGAAGACCTGGGCGACGATACGCCGCAGCGCGGGGTGCGCGGGCGCATCGCGGTTCAGCATGCCGCCGGTGGTGTAGGCCTCCTCGGGCGTTTCGGAGACCATGCCGGTACCGAAGACCGAGACGAAGCGCCTGGGATCCTTGGTCACCTGCCGCGTCTCGGCATGGCGCGTCACCGACCAGTAGCCGCGGTCGCGGCCGGGATAGGTCTGCCAGGCGACCGGCCGTTCGCGGCGGAAGGCGGCAAAGACGTCCAGCTTGTCGGGCCGTTTCCAGAACGCGGGATCGGCAAGGCAGACGGAATCGAGGTCGATGTCGGCCATGGCAGCGCTCCGGCTCAGGCCATCAGGCGGTCGACGACGACGTTCTGGAAGTGGTGTACCGCCGGCTCCCAATAGGCCGAGAAGCGGGTCTCCATGCCCAGTTCGTCGCGCTGGCCGTGTTTGGTCTGCACCTCGCGCACCAGCGGGAAGTCCTGCTCGCCGACACTGATCCAGCCGTCACGCACCTTCTCGCGGTCGGCGCGGTGGGCCTCGTCGGTGGCGGCCTCGCCGATGAAGTGGAAGGCGCGCCGCGTGGGCGTGCGGTCGTGGGAGACGGGGTTGTAGATGTTGGTGACGACGTGATCGTCCATCACCGCCAGGATCGCGTTGGGCACGATGAAGAACAGCACGATCTCGTTCGAAAGCCCGTCCGGCGCGATCTTGCCGGAGAACTGCGGGAACATCGGCAGGCTGGTGCCGCGGTATTCGGCAAGCTTCCGCCGGCTGGCGATCGAGACATAGGTGTTGCCGCCGCGCTCGCCCTTGAAGACCTCGCTGCGCCCGCCGAGCTGGGGGTGGACCCAGGGCAGATGGTAATCCTCGCAGCCGGTCTCGATGGCGAGCTTCCAGTTGCCGTCGAACTGCGCGCTGGTCGTGAGCCCGGAGAAGCGCGTCAGCGACAGGTCGTGGTCGGGGATACGATCGAGCACGGGCCGGATGAAGTCCTCGAAGGGCTCGGCCTTGCCGTCGATGTTGACGAAGACGAAGTGCATCCAGGTGACGCTCCGCACCTCGCGCAGGCCCATGCCTGCCTTCTCCAGCCCCGGCTGCTCGTTGGAGGTGACGCCGCCGAGGTCGGGCGTGGCGATCAGGCGGCCGTTGAGATCGTAGGTCCAGCCGTGCCAGCGGCACTGCAGGGTCTGGGCCTTGCTGCACGGCTCGGTGAGCACCGTCATCGAGCGGTGGCGGCAGATGTTGTGGAAGACCTTCACCTCGTTGGCCCGGTTGCGCGCGACGATGAAGTCCCAGCCCGCGACCGAGACCGGCACCGCATCGCCCGGTGCGGCAACATCGGATTCGTAGGCGATCGCCATCCAGCCGCGCGGAAAGAGCTTCTTCCTCTCCAGCTCGAAGAATTCGGGATCGGCATAGGCGCGGCCCGGCAGGCCCTCGGCCTCGTTGGCCGGCCGGCGCAGGCGCGCGATCTGTTCGGCGCTGATGAAGTCCTCGAGCGAAAGATCTGCGATCACGGACATGGTCAGGCGTCCCTCCCCGGACGGTTCACAGCGCGTCGAGCGCGTGTTCGATGAGACGGCGGCGGCGCTCTGCCGGATAACGCTCAGGGTCGAGCCCCGCGCGCATGCAGAGACCGTCGCCGAAGGCGATCAGGTGATCGGTGATGTCGTCGGCATCGCCCTCGCCCAGCGCGCCCGTGGCGATGGCCGCAACGACCTGTTCGCGGAACAGGGCGCGCAGGCGGGCGTACTGCTTGAGGTAGATGGCGTTGTGGCGCGGATCGGTTGCGGCGCGGGCCCAGAAGCCCAGCAGCACGGCAACACGCGCGGCGCGCATGCCCGGCGGCACCAGGATCTCCAGCAGCGCGACCAGCCGCTCCCGCCCGGGCGGAAAATCCCGCACCACCGCCTGCTGGCGCACCACCGCCTGTTCGGAGATCAGGCGGGCGGCGAAGGCGAGCAGTTCGTCGCGGTCGCGGAAATAGTGCTGGATGACGCCGGTGGTGAAGCCGGCCTCCCGCGCGATCTCGCGCAGGGTGGCGCCCTCCAGCCCGTCGCGCCCGATGACGCGCCAGGCGGCCTCGGCCACCTCCTCCCGTCGCAGATCGTGATCGACCAGCTTCGGCATGTCCTGCCCCCGATTCGGGTTTATATTACGCACGTGATGTTAAAACACAATCGCGTTGTTGATCGCCGCCGCGAGTTCGGCGAAGTGAGGGGCGAGGAGTGCCAACCATGACCGCTGCCGACCTGATCGATACCCTGCCCGCCGCCTGGTACGCCGACCCGGCGGTCTTCCAGGACGAACGCCGCCGCATCTTCGCGCGCCACTGGCATCTGCTCGGCCGCGGGAGCCAGCTTGCCGAGGCCGGCGACTACATCACCGGCGAGGTCGCGGGCCTTCCGGTCTTCGCGGTGGTCGGGCGCGACGGCGTCCTGCGCGCCTTCCACAACGTCTGCCGCCACCGCGCCGGACCGCTCTTCACCGACGACAGCGGGCGCTGCCAGGCGCTGCGCTGCCGCTATCACGGCTGGATCTACGGCTTCGACGGCGCCCTGCGCTCCGCACCGGGCTTCCCCGATGCCGATGCGCTGGACAAGGCTTCCTTCGGCCTTTTCCCCGTGCGTGTTGCAAGCTGGCAGGACCTGGTCTTTGTCTGCCTGGACGACGATGCGCCCGAGCTCGACACCTGGATGGGTGCGGTCACCGAACTGGCGGCACCCTTCCCGGCCATGGGCGATTTCGTCTTCCACGGCGAGAAGACCTACGAGGGCGCCTGCGACTGGAAGGCCTACGGCGACAATTCCTGCGAGGGCTACCACCTGCCCTTCGTCCACGGAGACCTCGCCAAGGCCGTCACCTCCTGCGACATCCGCACCTACGAGGACGGCGGCTTCGTCGGCTTCCATGTCGGCTACGCCGGCGGCGTGCGCGAGGCCCAGGGCCTGTGGATCTACAAGTTCCCGGCGATCCTGCTGCACTTCGGGGTGCGCTCGATCAACGTCGAGCAGGTCGAGGCGACCGCGCCGGGGCGCATCCGCATCCGTTCGCTCTACTGGGTGCCCGAGGGTGAAAGCGCCTTCGGCGATGCCTATCGCGCCGATTCCGACCTGGTGATCGGCGAGGACATGGGCGTGTGCGAACGCGTGCAGGCCAATCTCGAAGCCGGGCTCTACAAGGGCGGCAAGCTGTCGCCCGAGAAGGAACCCGGCACCGTGTTTTTCCAGCGTCTCGTGCGCGATGCGCTGGCCCTGCCCCCCGTCAGCCTGGACAAGCAGCCATGAGCCTTCCCGTCCTTCACATCGGCAACAAGAACTACTCCTCCTGGTCGCTGCGGCCCTGGCTGCTGATGAAGGTGCTGGACCTGCCCTTCGAGGAACACCTCATCCCGCTGTTCGACGAGAACTGGGATGCCGAGATCGCCAGGGTCTCGCCCTCGCGCAAGGTGCCCTGCCTGACCGACGGCGACGTGACGGTGTGGGAGACGATGGCGATCGTCGAATACCTCCACGAACATCACCCAGGCGCCGGCGTCTGGCCGGAGAACCCCAAGGCGCGCGCCATGGCGCGGTCGGCGGCCAACGAGATGCACGGCGGCTTTTCCGGTGTGCGCAGCGCCATGCCCATGAACGTGCGGAAGTCCCTGCCCGGACGCGGGCGCACCGAAGCCGCGGCGAAGGACATCGCGCGCATCGAGACGCTGTGGGCCGATTGCCGCAAGGCGCACGGCGCAGGCGGACCCTTCCTGTTCGGCCGCTTCTGTGCGGCAGACGCCATGTTCGCGCCGGTGGTCAGCCGTTTCGTCACCTATGGCGTGGAGCTCAAACCCGAGAGCCGCGCCTATGTCGATGCGGTGATGGCCCTGCCCGCCATGGAGCAATGGGTCGAGGCCGGGCGGGCCGAACCCTGGGTGATCGCTCACGACGAAGTTGATTGAGCCGCTGCAACATCGCATCCCGGTCCGCGTTTTCCCTTTGCCTCCACAACCGGAGGCCAAGGAGAAAAGAACATGGACAAGGAACATGTGAAGGGCGCCGCCAAAAAGGCGGAGGGTTCGATCAAGGAGACCGCCGGCAAGGCCACCGGCAACGACAAGCTGAAGAACGAGGGCCGGGCCGACAAGGCCGAGGGCCACGCCCGCAGCGCCGCCGGCGACGTCAAGGACGCCGCGCGCGACGCCAGCAAGGCCGTCCGCAAGTAGGTGTGACGAGCCCTGCGCCGGTGGCACTCCCTGCACCGGCGCAGGACCACCTTCCGCCAGGCTGCGCCGCTGCGTACGCCACCCGGTGGACTCCATGCCTCATCCGCGCAACCTTAGCGGCCGATGCATGAGGAGACCGCCATGGCCGCCACGTCACCGGCCGCCAATCCTGCGCCAGGCTTTGCCGCACGCCCCGAACACCGCGTCGAGACCGTGCCCTGCGCCAAGCGCGTGCGCGCCATGCTGGGCGGGGAGACCATTCTCGATACGCAGCGCGCCATGGTGCTGCGCGAGACCGGCCATATCGCGGTCTATTACGCGCCGCGCGAGGATGTGGCGATGGACCGCCTCACCCGCACCGATCACAGCACCCACTGCCCCTACAAGGGCGATGCCAGCTACTACACGGTAAGCGCGGGCGGCCGCACCGCCGAGAACGCCGCCTGGAGCTACGAGACGCCCTTCGACGAATGCGCCGGCATCGCCGGCTGGCTATCCTTCTATTGGAAGAAGATGGACCACTGGTTCGAGGAGGACGAGGAGGTCTTCGTCCATGCCCGCGATCCCCATGTCCGCATCGACATCCTGGAAAGCCGCCGACCCGTGGAGGTGCGTGCCGGAGGCGAAACGGTCGCCCGCTCGACCCGCGCCCGTTTCCTCTTCGAGACCGGTCATGTCACGCGCTACTACATCCCGCGCGAGGATGTGCGGGCCGACCTGCTCGCGCCTTCGGACAGCCACACCGCCTGCCCCTACAAGGGCACGGCGAGTTACCATCACCTGAAGGTCGGCGGCGCCACCATCAAGGACGCGGTGTGGTTCTATCCCGAGCCGCTGGACGAAGTGCGCAGGATCGGCGACTACCTGTGTTTCTATCCCGAAAAGGTCGACGCCATCCTGGTCGACGGCAAGGTTGTTTCATGAGTCTGCTCGACGAACACGGCAATCCCTATTCCACCGGCAATAGGGACGCGCTCGCCTCCTGGGAGCGGGCCGTCGCGCTCTACCAGACCTACAACGACGATCCCCTGCCGCTGGTGAACGCCGCGCTGGAGGCCGATCCCGATTTCGTCATGGGCCATTGCTTCCATGCCGCGACCAACCTTTCGGGCACCGACAAGGCTGGTCTCGTGGAAGTGCGCAAACGCATGGAGCGCCTGGGCGATCTGGCACCCAAGGCCAACGACCGCGAGCGCGGCCACATCGCGGCGATCGTCGCCTGGGCGGGCGGCG
The DNA here is from genome assembly GCA_938014945.1 of uncultured bacterium. Classification (GTDB taxonomy): domain Bacteria; phylum Pseudomonadota; class Alphaproteobacteria; order SP197; family SP197; genus CALGGB01. Next base: position 14,202 of record CALLQH010000150.1, read on the forward strand.
ACTGGAAGAAAGCCGCGGCCTGCTGGGGTGCGGTGCTCGAATCCTTCCCGCGCGATGCCTTTGCCCTGCATCTGGTCCACAGCCTGGATTTCTTCCTGGGCGATCCGCGCATCCTGCGCGACCGCATCGCCCGTGTGCTGCCCCACTGGGACGCCAGCGTGCCCGGCCACGGCTATGTCGTCGGCATGCATGCCTTCGGTCTGGAGGAAGCGGGCGACTATCCCCGCGCCGAGGAGCGCGGCATGTATGCCGTGGAGCAGGACCCGCGCGACGCCTGGGCGGTCCACGCGGTGGCCCATGTCTATGAGATGGAAGGCCGCCTGGAGGATGGTGTGGCCTGGCTCGACCGCACCTGGGGCGACTGGAGCGACGGCGTCTTTGCCGTCCACAACGCCTGGCACAAGGCGCTTCTCCACGTCGACATGGGCCAGCACGAGGTGGCGCTCCACATCTACGACGAGATGCTGTTCCGCCCCGACAACGACTTCGTACAGGAATTGCTGGATGCCGCCAGCCTGCTCTGGCGCCTGGATCTTGCCGGCACCGACACGGGCGAGCGCTGGCAGGTGCTCGCACCCTGCTGGCGGCGCCGCACCGGCGACGGCAACTACGCCTTCAACGACATGCACACCATGATGGCGATGATCGCCACCGGCGACGAACTGGGCCAGGCCGACCTGCTGAAGACCATGGAGGCGGTCGCCCAGACCGAGGGCACCAACGCCATGATGACCCGGCGTGTCGGCCTGCCGGTGTGCCGCGGCCTGCAGGCCTTCGGCCGCCGCCGCTTCGACGACGCCGTGCGCCATCTCGCCCCGGTGCGCTACGACACCCACCTCTTCGGCGGCAGCCACGCCCAGCGCGATGTCATCGCGCTGACCCTCATGGAAGCGGCACTGGCGAGCGAGGACCTGACCCTGGCGCGCACCCTGGCCGCAGAGCGCTGGGCGCTGAAACCCTCCAGCCCCGCCAACCGGCGCTTCCTCTCCCGCGCGGGCCTGGCGCAGTAGGCCGGCCCAGGCTCAGACCGATTGCCCGCCGGAGCGCATCCGCACGGCGATCAGCACCATGAAGGCAAAGGTCAGCGCCGCGCCCAGCATCGGCATGCCGTCCGGCCCCGCCAGATCGATGGCGATGCCCGAAAGACCGGGGCCGACGACGCTGCCGGAGGCCCACAGGAACATGAAGCTGGTGGTGACGCCGATCAGCGCGCCGCCCTCGAAGCGGCGGCCCATCTCGGTGAGCGCGATGGTGTAGAAGCTGCCCAGCCCCGCGCCCATCAGCCCCAACACCGGATAGATCAGCACGGGATCGGCGATGGTCCAGGGCATGGCGACCAGCATGATGAGCGTCAGCGTCGCACCGACCATCATCAGCAGGCGCGCGGGAAAGTGGTCGGTGAGCCAGCCCATGGGAATCTGCGCCAGCATCGCGCCGATGACGAAGATGGCCAGCATGCTTTCGGCCATGTCGGCGCTGAGTTCCTTGCGCAGGCCGTAGACCGGCAGCAGGGAAAGGGTGGCGCTGTCGATCAGGCCGAACATCAGGCCGGCGATCATCAGGCCCGGCGCGATCTTCAGGAAATGCAGGATGCGCGCCTTTGATTCGCCGAGCCGCGTCTTGATCGCCGGGCCCGCGATCAGCAGCGGCGCCAGGCCAAACAGCACGATCGCGGTGCCGATGTAGAGCGGCCACCAGGTATCGGTGCCCAGCACGCCGAGCAGCAGCGGACCGACGGCGAAACCGCCGTGCTGGAAAAATCCGGTGATGCCGATGATGCGCCCGCGCTTCTCTTCCGGGGCGAGCTGGTTGATCCAGACATCGCCTGCGGTCCACACCAGTTCGGAGGAAAGACCGAGCAGGAAGCGGATCGGGAACCACAGCCAGACATTGGGGAAGATCGGCAGCAGGGCGAGCGAGACCGCAACACCCGCCAGGCCCCCCGCGATCACCCGCTTGGTGCCGAAACGCGCCATCAGGCGGGGCCCGAGGAAGGCGAGGAACATTACCGCGACCATCTGCACAGCGGCCGAAAGCCCGTTGAGCCAGGGGTCGACGCCCTGATGCTCCAGCACAAGCGCCAGATAGGGCAGCGTCAGACCCATGGTCACCGTCACCGCGATGGTGCTGGCGATGCAGGCGACGATGCCGCGCAGCCGCTCCTTCTCCGTCATGTCCTTCACTCCCCTGTATCTGCTCTATGCCGGGGGGCGAGTCGGGGCAAGTCAGGCCCTCTCATGGCAGGCATGAGGCCTTCTAATCCCGCGGGTTTTGCAACGCGGCGGCCCCGCGGTGTATGGGAGCGCCATGAACGACACGCGCGACATTCCCCAGTTCGGCACGGCCATGCCCGGCCTGATTTACGGCGAACGTCCCAGCGCCTATGGCGTGGCGGTCAACAGCGCAGGGCGGGTGCTGGTCTGCCGCCGTTCGCGCGGCCGCATCCTGCTGCCGGGCGGCGGCCTGCACGCCGGGGAGAGCCCGCAGGAGGCCATGGTCCGCGAGGTTGCCGAGGAGACCGCCCACCGCGTCCTTGACGCCAGCCCCATCGGCTGTGCGCGGCAGTACCACAGCCACCGCATCAGCAAGCCGCCGGTCAACAAGTTCTGCCACTTCTTTGCCATTGCCGTGGACCACGACCCGCTGATCCTTTCCGAGGAGGATCATCAGGCGGTCTGGCTCTCGCCCCACGATCTGGTTTCCAGCCTGACCTTCGAGAGCCATCGCTGGGCCCTGGAGCGCCACTTCGGACAGCGCCGCAACACGCGCGGTTGAAGCGCGCGCACCCTCGGGGCAGGCTCGACCCGAAACGACGGGGATGAGAGCCATGCGCACCAAGACGCTTGCCGGATATGCCGATGCCATTTCGGTGCAGCCGGGCGACACCATTGCCTTCAAGGTGAGCTGCGATCCCGGCCCCGACCGCTTTCAGGCGACACTGGTGCGCATGATCTCCGCCGACGACCAGCCGGGCGGACCGGGGTATCGCGACGAGGTGCTCGATGTCGCCGCCAACGGCAGCTATCGGGCGCGCCACCAGCCGGTCCATCCCGGCAGCTACGGCAGGCTCGACCATCATCCCGCCTTCGACGATCTCGAAAGCTTCACCCTGCAGGTGCTGTTCCGGCCGACGACGCCGGAGGCGCCGTGGAAGTCCATCGTCTCGAAGTTCGACGAATCGGTCGAACACGGCTTCGGCCTCTTCACCAACGGCGACGGCCATGCCTGTTTCTTCGTCGGCGACGGGCGCGACCACACCACGGTCCATGCCGTCGCGCCCGAGCCGCTGATCGCGCGCCAGTGGTACCTGCTGTCGGGAAGCTGGAACGCCGACACGAAGGAAATCCGCATCGTCCAGCGCATGGTGCATCCCGTGGCGACGATCCCCGCGCGCTGCGAGGCAAGCGCCGATGCCTCCGCGATCACCGACGTGCGCAATCCCGATGCCGCCTTCCTGGCCGGCGCCTACAACAACCGCAACACGGACGGCTGGTTTCCCGGCGGCCATGTCAACGGCAAGCTGGAGCGCCCCGTGCTGACCCGCGGCCTGCTCTCGGACGACGAAGTGCTGGCGCTCTCGGCCGGACCCGTGCCCGCGGCGCTGAAGGACCGCGTCGTGCTCGCCTGGGACTTCTCCATCGACATCCCCACCGACCGGCTGGCCGACATCTCCGGCAACGGCCTCGACGGCACCGCCGTCAACCTGCCGATCCGCGCCCTGACCGGGCACAACTGGGACGGCAGCCAGCACCGCTGGACCGACGATCCCGCCCAGTGGGGCGCGATCCATGTGGTGCAGGACGCGCTCTACGACTGCGGCTGGCAGACCGACGTCGAGGCCACCATCCCGCCGGGCACGAAGAGCGGCCTATATGCCGCCAAGCTGGAGCGCGAAGGCAGCGAGCCCTATTTCATCCCCTTCGTGGTGCGCCCGCCCAAGGGCAAGACCAGCGCCCGGCTCTGCGTCGTCTTTCCCGATGCCAGCTATCTCGCCTACGCCAACTTCGAGGAGGTCTTCGACTCCGGCTTCGACTACCAGTATTTCCGCACCGCCCAACTGGGCGTCGACGACCTGCAGCAGAACGCCCATCCCGAATACGGCGTCTCCATGTACGGCTTCCACGACGACGGCACCGGGCCGCACTACAGCTCGCGCCTGCGCCCGGTCGCCAACCTGTCGCCGACCCACGAATCCCTCTGGCAGCTTTCGGCCGACATGCATCTCATCGCCTGGCTGGAGCACGAGGGCATCGCCTACGACATGATCTGCGACGAGGACATCGATCGCGAGGGCGCCGACCTTCTGGCGCAGTGGCCCTGCGTGATGACCATGAGCCATCCCGAATACACCTCGACGCGCATGCACGATGCCTACACCGGCTTCTGCGCCCGGGGCGGGCGGCTGATGTACATGGGCGGCAACGGCTTCTACTGGCGCGTCGCCTACCGCGACGACAAGCCCGGCGTCATCGAGATGCGCCGGGCCGAGGACGGCATGCGGAGCTGGATCGCCGAACCCGGCGAATACTACATGAGCTTCACCGGCGAGATGGGCGGCCTGTGGTGGCGCGCCGGACGCACGCCGCAGTCGCTGGTCGGCAACGGTTTCATCGGCCAGGGCTTCGACGTCTCCAGCCCCTACCGGCGCAACCCCGAGAGCCATGATCCCCGCGCCGCCTGGATCTTCGACGGCATCGAGGGCGATATCGTCGGCGACTTCGGCCTGCTGGGCGGCGGCGCCGCCGGCTGGGAACTGGACGCGGCGGATGCCAAACGCGGGACGCCGCCCCATGCGCTGGCCGTCGCCAGCTCCTTCGATCACAGCGAGGCGGTCATGTTCGTGGTCGAGGAGATCGGCCACATGCATCCCATGATCACCGGCCCCCTGCAGCCCGCGCTCAAGGCCGACATGATGTTCTTCGAGACGGCGAACGGCGGCGCGGTCTTCTCCACCGGCTCCATCGCCTATGTCTCGGCCCTGCCCTGCAACGGCTTCGACAACAACATCGTGCGGCTCACCGGCAACGTGGTGCGCCGCTTCTGCGATCCCGCACCCTTCCCCGTGGCGGGCTGAGCGCATGCGCCACGCCCTGTGCCTTCTTGCTCTGCTGTTGCTCGCGCCCGTCGTGGCGCAGGCGGCCGGCGGCATGGAGGACGATGACGACGACCATCAGGCCTTCAACGATGTCGAGCTGTTCTCCGTCGTCTACGACTATGCCTTCGGCAGCCCGGCGACCAGCCTGGGCCTGACCTGCGCGGGCACCTCGGGCAATGCCGATCCGCTGGACGAAACCGAACGCGCCCGCCTCAACGCCCGCTACGGCGCGCCGACGGCGAACTGGCAGGGTTTCGTGCCCCTGTCGGTGTGTCAGCAGCTGCGCCACGAGGCGACCGAGGACGGCCCCGCCTACACCGAACTCGTCAACACCGGCACGCCCGCGGCCTTTGCCGGCCACGACAACGTCCACCTGTTCACCATGACCCGCTTCTGCGGCATCGGCTGCGGCAGCATCGACCACATGACCGTGCTCGAGGAAGCCGGCCGCTACCGCCCCATCTGGGGCATCCCCCGGATCGACGCCTCCGGCATCATCGTCTTCGACAACATCGAGCAGAAACCCTGAGGCCCGCCCGCCGCGTCTCCGCGTGCCCAAGCCTCAGTGCGAGTTGCGCGGCTCGTGGGTGCGAACCTTCTGGAAGGCCGTGGCGAAGTCGAAGCACATGCCGGTGTTGAGCGGCCCCACCTTCTCCCGGTAGAGCGCCTGCCAGGGCGTCTGGCTCTCGGGCACCTCCATGGTGGCAGCGCGCGCTTCCCACTCCTCCTGCGGCACGATGGCGTTGGCCGTGCGCTTGTTGAGGTCGATGACCAGCTTGTCGCCCGTGCGCAGCCGCGCCAGCCCGCCGCCGGCTGCGGCCTCGGGTGCGGCATTGAGGATCGACGGCGCGTTCGAGGTGCCGGACTGGCGGCCGTCGCCCATGGTCGGCAGTTCGCGGATGCCCTCGCGGATCAGCCGGTCGGGCGGCTGCATGTTGACCACCTCCGCCGCGCCGGGATGACCGATGGGCCCCGCCCCGCGCACCACCAGGATGGAGTTGGCGTCGCACGGCAGGTCGGGATCGTTGATGCGCGCGCGGTAGTCCTCCGCGCCGTCGAAGACCACCGCCGTGCCCTCCATCACGTTCTCGCGGCCGGGCACCTCCAGCCAGGCCTTGCGGAAGGCCTCCGAGATCACGGAGGTCTTCATGATCGCGCCGTCGAAGAGATTGCCCGAGAGCACCAGGAACCCGGCATGTTCCTTCAGCGGCCTGTCGAAGGGCCGGATGACGTCGCCGTCCGGCGCCGGCGCCTCGGCGACGTTCTCGGCGAGCGTCCGGCCCGTCACCGTGGTCGCAGGATCAAGCAG
>CALLQH010000151.1 GCA_938014945.1 uncultured bacterium
TGGCCGCCCTTGCCGTCGCCGCGCGGCACGCGCACCAGGGCGACGGTGAGCGCATCGGCCAGCGCCTTGTCGGGCGAACGGCCGAAGACATGCAGGCCGTCGCGGATCTGCATTTCCTTCAGTTCGCAGAGATAACCGTCGAGCTTGGAGAGCCGTTCGGCCTCGTCATCGCCCGCGCCGATACCGCAGTCCTTGTCGAGGCCGGTGGAGACGCAGAGGTCGAGGATGTCGCGCGCCAGCGGCTTCAGGCGGCGCGGATCGGTCTGGCTCGCTTCGAAGTATTCGTCCACCAGCGCCTCGAGATCGCGCAGGGGCCCATAGGTTTCCGCGCGCGCCAGCGGCGGCGTCAGGTGATCGATGATGACGGCGGCGGTGCGCCGCTTGGCCTGGCTGCCCTCGCCGGGGTCGTTGACGATGAAGGGATAGAAGTGCGGCAGGGGCGCAAAGGCCGCTTCCGGGAAACAGGTCTCCGAAAGCGCCAGCGCCTTGCCCGGCAGCCATTCGAGGTTGCCGTGTTTGCCCATGTGGATCACGGCGTGCGCCCCGAAGTCGCGCGCCAGCCAGGCGTAGAAGGCGAGATAGCCGTGGGGCGGCACCAGGTCCGGATCGTGATAGGTCGCCTTGGGGTCGATGTTGTAGCCGCGCGCAGGCTGCACCCCGACGGCGACGTTGCCCCAGACATGCACGGCAAGCTGGAAGGCGCCGCGGGCAACATGGGGATCGCGCTCGGGCGCGCCCCAACGCTGTGTCATCGCCTGTTGCACCGCTTCGGGCAGGCCATCGAAGAAGGCGCGGTAGTCGGCGAGCGACAGGGCAACCGAGCCTTCGCGCGGGCGCGTCAGGTCGTTGGTCGGCCCGGCAAGCAGGGTCTCGATCAGCGCCCGTCCGTCGCCCGGCACGCCCGTGACATCGTAACCGGCCTCGCCCAGCGCCTGCAGCACGATACTGGCCGAGGCGGGGGTATCGAGGCCGACGCCGTTGCCGATGCGGGCATCGCGGTTGGGATAGTTGGCGAGCACCATGGCGATGCGGCGCTCGTCCGCCCGCGCCGCGCCGAGGCGCGCCCAGGCGGCGGCGAGCCGGGCGGTCCAGGTCACGCGGTCGGCGACCGGCTCGTGGCGCACGACATTGCTCTGGGTCGCCGCATCCCAGCGGGCGGCGGACTTGAAGGAGATGGCGCGGGTCAGGATGCGGCCGTCGACCTCCGGCAGGGCGACGTTCATGGCGATGTCGCGCGGCGCCATGCCGCGCGTGCCGCCTTCCCAGGCCTCCCGCGTGCCACCCGAGAGCACGGCCTGCAGGATCGGGCAGTCGGCGCCATCGAAGGGTGTCGGCCCGCGCTCTGCCCCCGGGCTCGCCAGGGCAAAGCCGGTGCAGTTGAGGATGACGGCGGGCGGATGGATCGCCAGCGCCTCCTCCACGAAGGATGCGGCGGCAGGGTCCTTCAGGCTCTGGCTGTAGAGCGGCAGGGCATTGAGGCCCTGCTCGGCCAGCGCCCGCACCAGCGCATCGATGGGCGCGGTGTCGCCGGCCTGGACCAGCGCCCGGTAGAAGACGATGGCGGCGACCGGCGCGCCATCGACCCAGTGCGCGGCGACATCCTCGAGTGACGGCAGCGTGACGCCGGGCCAGTGGCAGCCCGCGCGCGGCAATGTCTCCGGCTCGCCCGCCTGCGCAGCGTGACCGGCCAGCGATGCGGCATGGCGAAGGAAGTTCACCGCGTTGCCGTGGCCGCCGTGGATCAGATAGGCCCAGAGGCGGTCGTAATCGGCATCCGACACCGTGGAGAGGCGGCGCAGCTCGCCGTCCTCCCGGTCGTCGCCCGGCAGCAGGGCAAGGTGAACGCCGTTCGCCCGGGCGGCCGCGGCGATCTCGTCGGCGCCGTAGCGCCAGTAGGCCGCACCGCCCAGCAGGCGCACGACCACGACCTTCGCGTGCGCCGCCACGGCCTCGACATAGGTGTCGACCGAGAGATTGTGCGACAGGGCCATGACGCTGGCCAGGCGCAGGCTGGGGGCATCGTCGCCCAGGGCGGCGGCGGCATCGGCAAGCAGCGCAAGCTCGGTATCGGCGGCCGACAGCACGACGATCGCGCCCGGCGTCTGGCCGAGATCGATCGCCTCGCTGCCGTCGCTCACCTCACCGGGTTGCGCCGCAAGCAGATGCATCAGGCACGCCCGCCCAGCGCCGTGGTGATCGCGTCGCGGTCCAGGCCCTTCAGGCCGATCACCACCAGCTCGCTGCGGCGCGGTTCGCCGGCCTTCCAGGGGCGGTCGAAGTAGCGGTCGAAGCGGCCGCCCACGCCCTGCACGACATGGCGCATGGCCTTGCCCGGCACCTCCAGGAAACCCTTCACGCGCAGGATGTCGTGATCGGCGACGGCCTGCTTGAGGCGGGCCTCCAGCGCCTCGACGTCCTCGATGGGATCGAAGTGCACGGTGAAGGTGTCGAAATCGTCGTGGTCGTGTTCGCCGTCGACGCCGTCGTGGTGGCTGGGGCGGGCGTCGAGATCGTCCTCGGCGGCGGCATGAAGGCCGAGCAGGACCATGACATCCACCACGCCCGAGGTCGCCGTCACCACCTTGGTCGGCGCGCGGCGGGCGTCGTCGACCATCTGGCGGGCGCGCGTGCGCTGGCCCTCGTCCATCAGGTCGGTCTTGTTGAGCACGATCATGTCGGCGGCCATGACCTGTTCCTCGAAGACTTCCTCGAGGGGGTTCTCGTGATCGAGGTTGGGATCGGCGGCGCGCTGGGCGGCCAGGGCCTCGGGATCGTCGGCGAAGCGGCCGTCGGCCAGCGCCCGCCCGTCGATCACGGCGACGACGCCGTCGACCGTGACGCGCGTCTTCACCTCCGGCCAGGCGAACGCCTTGATGAGCGGCTTGGGCAGCGCCAGACCGGACGTCTCGATGATGATGTGGTCGGGCGGATCGGCGCGGTCGAGCAGGGCCTGGATGGTGGGCAGGAAATCGTCGGCGACGGTGCAGCAGATGCAGCCGTTGGCCAGCTCCACGATGTCCTCGTCCTTGCAGTCCTCGTAGCCGCAGCCGCGGATCACCTCGCGGTCGACGCCGAGATCGCCGAACTCGTTGATGACGAAGGCGAAGCGGCGGCCGCCCGCGTTCTGGATCAGGTGGCGGATCAGCGTCGTCTTGCCGGCGCCGAGGAAGCCGGTGATGACGGTGGCGGGGATTTTGGGCGCAAGGTTCATCGCACGTCCTTCAGGGTCTGGGTGATGCCTGCGGTAACGAACAGGACGCGGCCGGCAACCGCCGCGACCTTGAGATGGATGAGGCCGGCCTCGTCGCGGAAGCGGCGGGCAAGGGCGTTGTCGGGCACGATGCCCTGGCCGACCTCGTTGGAGACCAGCACGATGGGGCCCGCGGCATCGGCGAGCGCCACGGCGAGACGGTCGCCCTCGGCCACGGGGTCGCGCTCGGCGCCCATCAGGTTGGAAAGCCACAGGGTCAGGCAATCGACCAGGATGATGCGGTCGGGCCGGGCCTCTGCAATCAGGGTGTCGGTGAGCTCCAGCGGCTCCTCGATGGTCGTCCAGACCTGGCCGCGGCGAGCGCGGTGGCGCGCGATGCGGTCGGCCATCTCGCCGTCGCGCGCTTCTGCCGTGGCGAGATAGACCGGCTCCAGGCCGCTTTGCAGCACCTGGCCCTCGGCGACCGCGCTCTTGCCCGAGCGGGCGCCGCCCAGCACGAGGCAGACCGCGGGCGATCCCGCGGCACGGGCAGACTTGGCCGCGGACGCGGCAACGGATCCCCTGGTATCGGACATCCGACCTCCCTCCGAGGTGCTTGTGGTCCAGTTCGGAACGGGGAGGTTTCCTGGCTCCGGCTCACCGTCGGCGGACCCCTTCCCGGCCGCAGGGCCAGTGGGATGATGTCCGCCGTCTCACCGTTACAGTTGCGGGGGCAGCGCCGGCCTTGCCCAGACGGGCGGCACCGGCTTCCCTCGTCGCGTTCCGGGGTGGAACCTAGCAGAGCGGGCGCGGGGTTTCCATGGGGGGCCTGCCCCCTACTTCGGCAGCCGGTTGATCCAGGCCACCCGCCAGGTTTCGGGGTGGCCGTCGTCGCCCGTGAAGTGGTCGAGGCGGGTGAGCGAGACGTTTTCGGTGGCAAAGCCCAAGGCCGCCTCGGGATCGAGGTTGAGGGCCAGCGCCACGGCGGCGCGGATGGTGCCGCCGTGGGCGACGGCGATGATGTCGCGCCCGGCGTGTTCGGCGGTCAGGCGATGGATGACACGGGAGACGCGCACGCAGAGGTCGGCGAAGCTTTCGCCGCCCGGCGGGCAGTGGGTGGCGGGCGCCAGCCAGAAACGGTGCGCGGTGGGCAGGGCATAGACCTCGTTGTGGGTCATGCCGTGCCAGTCGCCGAAGTCCTGCTCGCCGAGATCGCGCTCCTCGGCCGGCTCGATGGTGCGGTTGCCTGCGGCCGCGATGGCCGCGGCGGTCTGCTTGGTGCGCCTGAGGTGGCTGGTCACCCAGAAGGCGTCCCGGGGCAGCATCCTGTGAAGGCCGGCGTAGGATTCGGGATCGTTGGTGTCGCAGTTGGGATCGGTCGAGCCGTAGATGCGGCCCTTGGTCTCCGTCACGGGCGCATGGCGCACCCACCACCAGTTCGTCTGCGTCATGTCACCGCCGCGGCTGCGCAGATCACGCCGATCTCGGCCATCTGCTGGATTGCGCCCAGCACATCGCCCGTCTGGCCGCCGAAGGCAACCCTGGCGCGCCAGGCGATGATCCAGGCGAAACCGCCGCCGAAGAGGATGGCGGGCAGCCAGCCCCAGGGCAGCAGCATGGCGACGGCGAGCACGGCGGCGACGGCCAGCGCCACCAGCATCTCCTCCATGTCGGGTGTGCCCGCACCGGCGCCCAGGCCGTCGCTGCGGGCGGCCGGCATGTAGCGCATGGCGACGACCACGGCGGCGCGCGAGATGGCGCCCGCCGCGACCAGCGTCAGGATCACCGCCGCCGGGTTGTGCAGTTCGGCCAGCCCGCCGACGCGCGCGCCCAGCGCCAGGACCAGGGCGATGACGCCGAAGGCGCCGATGCGGCTGTCGCGCATGGCGGCCAGACGCCCTTCCCGCTCGCCGCGCGCGCCCAGGCCGTCGGCGACGTCGGCAAGTCCGTCCTCGTGCAGGGCGCCGGTCACCGCAATGGCCGCCAGCACGGCGGCGACGGCGGAGAGCCACGGCCCCAGGCTCAGCCACCAGGCGAGCAGATAGGCCAGGCCCGCGACCAGCCCCACCGCCGCGCCGACCAGCGGAAAGGCGTTGGTCGCGCGGGCGAGGTCATGGCCGTGGCGCGCCGAAACCGGCAGGCGCGTCAGGAAGGCGGTTGCCGTGCGCAGGCAATCGATCCAGTCGGGCGCCGACCCGTGGCGATGGCCGTGGTGCGGCGTATCGTCGTCGTGGCTGTGGCTCATGGCGGTTTCCCCCTGGGTGCGGGGGCCATCATAGCAGGTGGCGGGCGATTCAATCGAACGCCACCGCGCCCGAGGCCTCGAGCAGGATGAGCAGGCCGAGGATGACGAAGAGGCCCGCGGCGACCGCGCGGATGGTGGCGAGCGGCAGGCGCTGCGCGGCAAAGCCGCCGATCAGCACGGCCGGCACGTTGGCCGCCATCATGCCCAGCGTCGTTCCCGCCGTGACCAGCACCACGCTCTGGAACTGCGCAGCCAGCGCAATGGTGGCGATCTGGGTCTTGTCGCCGATCTCGACCAGGAAGAAGGCGACCGTGGTGGCAAGGAACGGCCCCCAGCCCTCCGCCGGGCCGGCCTTGGTCTCGTCCTCGTCCAGCTTGTCGGGCACCAGGGTCCACAGGCCCATGGCGATGAAGGAGGCGCCCAGAACCCAGCGGAAGATCTCGCCCTCGAGCACGCCGGCGACGGTCGAGCCCAGCAGGGCGGCGCAGGCATGGTTGGCAAGCGTGGCAACAAGGATGCCGAGGATGATCGGCACCGGCTTGCGGAACCGGGCGGCGAGCAGCAGGGCGAGCAACTGGGTCTTGTCGCCGATCTCGGCAAGCGCGACGACGCCGGTCGAAACGAAGAGGGCTTCCATGTGTTTGTTCCCCGGGCCGGGAATGGACCACGACCGGACGCAACGCCCGGCCCACACCGGCGCATCCGGTCCATGGTCTCGCCAATGCCCGCTGCTGCGGGCCGTCTGCGCCATGGCGGGAACCCGAAGGCCCGGAGCCAAGTGTGTTGACGCAAACCCTCCTGGGAAACGGAGGCGGCTACTCCCCAAAGACGATGGGGTCTTAGCCCGCCATCGTGCGCGCCGCAAGAGGCCGCGAACCCTTGGCGGAATCTCCCGCTGCCTCTAGCTTGCCCGCCTGACGCAAAGGCGGACCCATGACGATTTCGAGCTTCGACGATATCCGCGCCCTGATGGCGGACATGCCCCATGCCGACAGCGCCGCCATCGAGGCCGCCCAGGCGCGCGACGGCCAGCTGACCAAGCCGCCGGGGTCGCTGGGCAAGCTGGAGCATCTGGCCCTGTGGCTGGCCGCCTGGCAGGGCAACAACCCGCCGCGCGCGCAGGCGATCCAGTTCCTGGTCTTTGCCGGCAACCACGGCGTCACCGCCCAGGGCATTTCGGCCTTCCCGGCGGAAGTGACCGTGCAGATGGTGGCGAACTTCCGGCACGGCGGCGCGGCGATCAACCAGCTCGCCAGGCTCGCGGGCGCCGAACTCACCGTCATCCCGCTGGAGCTGGAGCGCCCCACGGGCGACTTCTGCGCCGGGCCGGCGATGAGCGAGGCCGAGACCTGCGCGGCCTTCACCACCGGTTTCGAGGCGGTGAGCGCAGGCGATCTCTGCTGCATCGGCGAGATGGGCATCGGCAACACCACGGTCGCCGCGGCTCTGGCAGCCGCCCTGTTCGGCGGCGACGGCGCGACCTGGGCCGGTCCCGGCACGGGCCTCGACCCCGAGGGCGTGAATCGCAAGGCCGAGGTCATCGACCGCGGCCTGGCGCTGCACCGCGACCGCCTTTCCGACCCGCTGCAGGCGCTGGCGTGCCTGGGCGGGCGCGAGATCGCCGCGATGGCGGGCGCGATCCTTTCCTGCCGTCTGAAGCGCGTGCCGGTGATCCTCGACGGTTACGTCAACTGCGCCGCCGCAGCGGTGCTGAAGAAGCTCGACGAACGCGCGCTCGACCACTGCCAGGCCGGCCACCGCAGCGCCGAACCGGCCGCGGGCCGCCTGCTCGGCGAACTCGACTTCGACCGCAATCTGGAGCCCCTGCTCGATCTCGGCATGCGCCTGGGCGAATGTTCAGGGGCCGCGGTGGCGGCGCTGATCGTCAAGGCGGCGGTCGCCACCCACACGGGCATGGCGACCTTTGCCGAGGCGGGCGTGGCGGGCAAGGACGCCTGAACGCCGTGGCTTCCGGAACCCAGGAGGCGGCCGAGACGCGCGAGGCGATCCTGCTGGCGCGCGGCGTCTGCCGTCTGTTCGGCGCCATGGGCCATGCCTGTCTGACGGAAGTGACGGTGAAGAACGGGCGGCGCGCCGATGTCCTGACCATGGACGGCAAGGGTCGCTTCACCATCGTCGAGATCAAGACCTCGCTCGCCGACTTCCGCGCCGATGCCAAGTGGGGCGAGTACCTGGAGTTCTGCGACCGCTACTACTTCGCCGTGCCCGCCCACTTCCCCCGCGAGGTGCTGCCGGGCGAGCACGGCCTGATCGTCGCCGACGCCTGGGACGCCACCATCCTGCGCGCTAGCGAGGAGGCACCGATGCACGGGACAAGGCGCAAGGCCCAGACCCTGCTCTTCGCCCACCTCGCCGCGCGCCGCCTGCGCCAGCTCGTCGACCCGCCGGTGTGACGTGACCGCACCGCCCCTTCCCCGCGCCGGCATGGCGGCGCTGATGCGCGATGCCGGGTTCCGGCGCATCTGGTCGGTCGGCCTGCTGGGCGGCGTCGGGCGCTGGCTGGAAATGCTGGTGCTGGGCATCTGGGCGGTGGAGACGACGGGCTCGCCCTTCCTGGTCGCCCTGCTGCTGCTCCTGCGCATGGCGCCGCTTGCCCTGCTGGGGCCGGTGGTGGGCGCCTTTGCCGACCGGCTGTCGCCGCGCGCCTTCCTGGCGGCCGGTTTTGCCGTCGCCGCGAGCGTCTCGCTGATCGTGCTCTGCGTCTTCCTTGCCGGGGTCGAGGCCTATTGGGTGGTGGCGGTCGCCGCCGTCGTCACCGGCATGGTCTGGACCACCGACATGCCGCTGCGCCGGCGCATGCTGGGCGACATCGCCGGGCCCGACCGCCTGGCCGCCGCCATGGGCACCGACAGCGCCACGGGCAACGCCACACGCATGCTGGGGCCGTTGCTGGGCGGCCTGCTCTACGACGCGCTGGGCGCGCCCGGCGCCTTTGCGCTGTCGTGCCTGCTCTACGGCATCAGCGCGGTGCTGGTGCTGGGCCTGCCCGAGATGCCGCTCGCCAATGCCGCGACCCGCCGGGCCGAACGCCTGCTGCGCCAGATGCGCGAGGCCGTGGTCTTTGCCGTCTCCAACCGCGACATGCTGGCGATCCTGGCGGTGACCGTGATCTTCAACATCTGGTGTTTCCCCTTCGTCGCCATGATCCCGGTCATCGGCGCCGAGACCCTGGCGCTCGACCCAGCGCTGATCGGCGTGCTGGCGGCCCTGGAGGGTGCGGGCGCCTTCCTCGGCGCCGTGGTCGTGGCGATGACGGCAAGGCCGCGTTTCTTCCGGGCGATCTATGCCGGGGGCACCGGCGTCTATCTGCTGCTGATGCTGCTGGTCTCCGGCCTTGGCACCCTGTGGCCGGTGGCGCTCACGATCTTCGCCATCGGCCTGGCCAGCGCCTGTTTCGGCTCCATGCAGAGCACGCTGGTCTATGCCTGCGCGCCGCCCGCCATGCGCGGCCGGCTGTTCGGCCTGCTGGTGCTGTGCATCGGATCGGGCCTGCTGGGTTTTGCCAACATCGGCTGGATGGGCGACCTGCACGGCGGCTCGGCCGCCGCGCGCATCGTCGCCCTGGAGGGTATCGTGCCGCTGGTCGTGCTGGTCCTGCTGTGGCGGAAGCTGCGCAGCGGCGGCTGACTGCTGCCTAGCCTAGCCTGCCTCGGCTGCGCCGAGCGCGGCGGAGACATGATCCTCGATCAGCGCGATCGCCTGCTCACGGCTGACCTCCTGGGAACTCATGGCCCGCTGCATCCACAGGCCGTCGATCATCACCGAGATGCCGTGCGCGATGGTCGCGGCGCGCTCGCGCGTGGTCAGCGCGCAGAGGGCGGGCACCAGGTTGCTGCGCTGGCGGCGATAGACCAGCTCCTGCAGGCGCGCGACCTCCGGGTTGGAAGAGACCGCCGCGTAGAACGCGATCCAGGAGGCCGCCGTCTGACGGTCGAAGGCGCGCTCGGAGAAGTTCGCCGCGATCACCGCGCTGATGCGTTCGCGCGGGGTGTTCGCCTCCTTCAGGCGCCGTACCGCCTCCTCCAGGATCAGGCGCAGGGCGTGGCGCACGACCCAGATGACCAGCGTGTCCTTGTCGCGGAAGTGGTAGTTGACGATGCCCGGCGACAGCCCGGCGCGGCGGCTGACCCGCGCCATGGTCATGCCGTCGAGCCCGTCCTCCAGCACCGTGGCATAGGCCGCCTCGACCAAGCTGCGGCGGCGCTGGCGCTGGATGCGCGTCGTCATGGCCGCGGCCTCACAGGCCCATGGCGTCGCGGATCTGGGCCTGGAAGTGATGCACCGGATGTTCGCTGACGGCGCTGCGCGCGGCATCGACCATGAGCCGCCCCTGGCGGTAGGAGCGCGAACGCAGGCCCTTCTGCACGCGGCTGCACAGCTCGTTGTCCTCCGGCCCCAGGACATGGCTGAAGTAATGCATCATGCCCCTGGTCGCTTCGTCGGGCTCGCCCTCCGGACCGTAATAGGCAAAGCGCTGGGCAGTCGTTTCCGGTCCGGCCGGGCTGTTGATGAAGACGGTGAGCGCATTCGCACCCGGCCACAGCAGGAAGGCCCAGTCCGGGAAGACGTGGAAGGTGGCAAAGGCGTTGGTCGCGCCCAGGGTGCGCGGGCTGCTCCAGGCATAGGCGGCGTTCTCGGGCGCGCCCGCGGGACCGGCATGGCTCGACCAGCCGTCGTGGGTCACCGCGGCATAGGGCGCCTCGCCGCCGGCATCCTCGTCGCAGGCCACGACCTCGACGAAGGTCTTGTGGGCGGGGCCGGAAAGTTCCAGGTGGTAGCTCTCGATCAGGTTCTCGACGAGCAGCTTCCAGTTGCAGGGCACCTCGTTGTCGGCCTGGTAGAGCAGGCGGTAGTCGTCGATCCCCGGGCATTCGCGCAGCATCCAGGCGGAGAGATCGCCGAAGCGCTCGGCAAGGGGCCTGGCCTGCGTGTCGAGATTGACGAAGACGAAGCCGAGGAAGACCTCCACCGCCACGCCGGCGAGCGAGAAATCGGCCTTGTCGAAGCCCGCCACGTTTTCGCAGTTGTGCGCGGCGCGCAGCTTGCCTTCGTGGTCGTAGGCCCAGGAGTGGTAGGGGCAGGTGATGAAGGCGCGCTTGTTGCCCGCGGCCTCGTCGATGAGCTGCGAGGCCCGGTGGCGGCAGACGTTGTAGAAACCGCGCACCACGCCGTCGCGGCCGCGGATGACGAACAGCTCCTCCTCGGCCACCCGGTGGCGGCGGAAGTCGCCGGGGTTGGCGATCTCGCTCTGGTGGCAGACCAGCGACCAGTTGCGGGCAAAGACCCGCTCGCGCTCCAGGGCGTGGAGGTCCGGATCGGTGTAGTGCTCCGAGGTCAGGGTGTAGGAGAGCGCGGCATCGCTCGAAAAGCGGTCGTCCTCGCGCTGCAGATCCAGAATAGCCTCGTTCATCCTGCCTCCAGAAATTAAATGCTCATTCAGTTATCGAAGGACTAACAGGCGCTCCGGCCGAGGTCAACCGACGGCCCGCCGCCCTTGCGCTGGATCAAGACGGTCGCAGGCGGGCTATGGCACGATGGTGCCATGGTCGAGAAACCGCCCCGCGCTACCCTGAAACGCAGCCTGGGCCTCGCCGGTCTGACGCTCTACGGCCTGGGCGTCACCATCGGCGCGGGCATCTATGTCCTGATCGGTCAGGTCGCGGGCCTTGCCGGTGCGGCAGCACCCTTCGCCTTTCTGGCCGCGGCACTCGTCGCGGGGCTGACCGCCATGTCCTTTGCCGAACTGTCGGTGCGCCTGCCCCACAGCGCGGGCGAGGCGGTCTATGTCCGCCAGGGGCTGGGCAGCCCGGCGCTTGCCCTGGTGACGGGGCTGGCGGTGGCGATGACCGGCATGGTCGCGGCTGCCGCGGTGCTGATCGGCGCGTCGGGCTACATCGCCACCCTGGTGCCGCTGGCGCCCTGGATGATCGCGGTGGCGCTGATCGTTCTGCTTGCCGCCCTGGCGCTGTGGGGCATCGCCGAGTCGGTCGCCGCCATCGGCGTGGTGACCCTGGTCGAGATCGGCGGCCTGCTGGTGATCCTGGCCGTCGCTGCCCCCGTGACGCTGGAGGCTTCCGCCTGGCCCGCCGCGGCCGGGCTGCCGGTGGCGGCAGGCAGCTTCACCGCGGCGGTGGTCGTCGCGTTCTTCGCCTTCATCGGCTTCGAGGACATGGTCAACGTCGTCGAGGAGGTGCGCATGCCGGCGCGCACCATGCCGCTGGCCATCGGCCTCACCCTGATCGCGACCACCGTGCTCTACGTCGCCCTGGTCTGCGCCGCCCTGGGCGTGGCCGGGCCTGCGGAACTGGCCGCCAGCACGGCGCCGCTCGCGCTGGTCTTCGAGCGCGCCACCGGGCTTTCGGCGGCACCCTTTGCCGTGGTCGCCGGCGTCGCCACGGTCAACGGCGTGCTGGTGCTGCTCATCATGGCCTCGCGCGTGCTCTACGGTCTTGCCCGCCAGGGCAGCCTGCCCGCGCTGCTGGGCCACGTCTGGCACCGCACCGGGACACCGGCGCCCGCGACCCTGCTGGCCGGGGCCATCGTGCTGGCGGGCGCGCTGCTGCTACCCATCGCCCTGCTCGCCCAGGCGAGCTCCATGCTGACCCTGACGAGCTTCACCCTGGTCAACGTCGCGCTGATCGCCCTGAAACGGCGCGATCCCGCAGGCACCGGCGGATTTCGCGTGCCGCTGTGGTGGCCCTGGCTTGCGGCGCTGGCGAGCGGCGGCGTGCTGATCGCCGAAGTTTGGCGTCTGGCGGCTTGATCGAATCGCAGGCGCGACCCACGTGCAATCCGGGCGCCATCCTTCCCTTCACCCGCAGAGGAGTTTCCCATGCCGCACAGCAAACCCGTGAAGACCTGGATCGTCGTCGCCGATGCCGCCCGCGCGCGCATCATCGAGCAGGCCGCCCGCAACGAGCCGCTCAAGGTGATCGAGGAGCGCCACCACGACGCCTCGCGCCAGCCTTCCCGGGAAATCGCCAGCGACGGCAAGGGCCGTTCCTTCGACAGCGGCGGCCAGGGCCGTCACGCCATGGAACCCTCCACCGATCCCCAGCGCCACGAGAAGACCGTGTTCACCAAGGAACTGGCCGAGGCGCTGAACCATGCGGGCAAGACCAACCGCTTCGACCGCCTGCTGATCGCCTGCCCCGCCCAGATGCTGGGCGAACTGCGCCGCGATCTCGACAAGGCAGCGGCCGGCAAGGTCGCCGCGGAGTTCCCCAAGGACCTCTCCGCCATTTCCCTGCACGACCTGCCTGGCCACTTCAGCGAGCACATCGTGGTGCCCGATCCGCGCGCGGGCAACGGCGGGCGCTGATCCGCGCGCAGCATGGAGCGCCGTTGCGCCGGAAGGCGCGCGGCGCTAATGCTGCGCACACGCTTCGCTTCAAGGAATCCGCCGATGAACATGCCCGAAGGTTACGCCGCCAAGCTCGCGCGCAAGCCGATGATCAGCCCGGACCCCAAGGTCTATGTCAGCACGGAGACCTACGAGGCCGAGCGGCGGGAGATCTTTGCGAAGACCTGGCAGTATGTCGGCGATGCCCGCAGCCTGGCGAAGACCGGCGACCGGGTCGCCGCGACCTTCGCGGGCTTCCGTATCGTCGTGGTGCGCCAGAGCGACGGCAGCCTGAAGGGCTTCCACAACATGTGCCGCCACCGCGCCGCCGCGGTCGTCCACGAGGACGGCTACGGCCGCTCCGCGGTGCTGACCTGCCCCTACCACCGCTGGGCCTACGGCCTGGACGGGGCCTTGCGCACCACGCCCGAGTTCGGCGAGGTCCAGGGGTTCTGCAAGGAGGACTACGGCCTGATGCCGGTCCATGTCGGGGAGTGGCGCGGCCACCTCTTCGTCAACCTCGCCGATGATCCCGAGCCCCTGGAAGCCGCCCTGGGCGACATGCCCGGCCTGATCGCCAAGCGCCCTCTGGAGCGCTGCGTGCGCGCCGATTCCTGGCACCTCGATTTCGATGCCAACTGGAAGGTCTATACGGAGAACTACGTCGAGGGTTACCACGTCCCCTCCGTCCACCCGCAGTTCGACGCCGAACTGGAATCGGGCACCTTCACCACCACCGCCTACAACCGCTGCATCGCCATGCGCGCGGGCGCCAAGGCGGGCGGCCTCTACGAGGGCCTGTGGACCTGGACGTGGCCGGCCTTCACGCTGGTCACCTTCCCCGGCGGCTACGACGTCTCGCGCATCGTGCCGCTGGCGCCCCAGAAGACCCGCGCCATCTTCGATGTCTACATCGATCCCGAGGCGGGCCTGTCGGAGGCCGAGATCAAGGACACCTCCCGCGCCATCCGCGATCTGGTCGCCGAGGACATGGCGATCTCCGTCGCCGTGCACGAGAACCTGGCGAGCGGCGTCTTCCCCGGCGGCCCCCTCTCGCCGCGCCACGAGGAAGGTGTCGCCCTGTTCCACGACATGCTGCGGGACGCCGGCGTGGCGTGACGGCGGAGGAGGCCGCTCAGGAACAGCGGCGCCAGTCCGCGATGGCATCGGCGACCGGGCCGGTCGCCAGCACGGCCGCGAGGGTGGCGGCGATGCCTGCCAGGGCGAGGCCGCCCAGCAGCGCATCCAGCAGGTGATCGCAAGCCAGCAGGAAACCGAGCAGGAAACAAAGGCCGACGCCGGGCAGCACCCGGTGCGGCCCGTGGCGCTGCATGAGCATCCACAGCGACAGCGGCCCCGCCAGGGCTGCCAGCATCACAAGCAGCAGCACCAGGAAACCCGCCGGGCCGATGCCGCCGAGGAACGCCGCCGACCAGGACATCTGGAAGGCAAACACCAGCGCTGCCGCGACATAGCCGACGATCAGCACGCCGAGCAGCCAGCGGCCCAGGCAGGAAACGCCGCGCGCCAGGGCGCCGGGGGCGCGCACCAGAGGATTCTGCACGTTGGTCCGATCCGTTGAACCGGCCGAACCTGCGCCCTTCTCCCGGCGGGATGACGGCGCGATCGGGGAGAGATTGTGGCGGCGCGCTTCAGGCCCCCGGTTTCAGCGCCCGCGGCTCCACTGTGCCCGCACCTCCTCGCGGTGCAGCGCCAGCCAATACACGGCGACGATGGTGTTGCCGGCGACGATGCGGCCGTCCTCGGTCATCGCAAGCACCTCGGCAAAGGGCAGGACGTGGACCTTCATGTCCTCGTGTTCGTCCTGCAGGCCGTGGACGCCGCCCGCGCTGGAAGCATCGACCGGGGCGACGAAGACATGGAGTTCCTCGGTCACCGCGCCGCAGCTCGGCAGGAAGCTGGTGACGTGGCGCAGCTCGGTGAGGCTCAGGCCCGCCTCCTCCATGGCTTCGCGGCGGGCGACCTCCTCGGGCTTCTCGCCGGGTTTCATGGCGCCCGCGATGGCTTCCAGCAGCCAGGGGCTTTCCGCCGTGGGGATGGCGGCGGCGCGGAACTGCTCGACCAGGATCACCTCGTCGGTCACCGGATCCCAGGGCAGGACGCTGGCGGCATGGCCGCGGTCGAAGATCTCCAGGCCGTGGACGTCGGACCAGCCGCCGCGGAAGGTGGTGTGGCGCACCTGCCAGCGGTCGGCGCGGAAGTAACCCTCGTAGAGCGGTTCCTTGGCGACGATCTCGTACTTCTTTTCGTTCACGCTTCGATTCCCCTGGCTTTCAGCACGCCACGATAGACCGCCGCGTCACCGGGCGAAAAACAGCAGAAGATGACGCGCCGCGGCAGCGGGTGTGTTTCGAGGAAGGCGGCCACCGCGTCCACCGCAATCTGTGTCGCGGCCTCCAGCGGATAGCCGTAGATGCCCGTGGAGATCGCCGGAAAGGCGACCTCCCCGAAGCCCTCCCGCGCGGCAATGGCAAGGCTGGCGTTGTAGCAGGATGCCAGCAGCCCCGCCTCGCCCGAACCGCCGCCATGCCAGACCGGCCCCACCGTGTGGATGACATGGCGCGCCTTCAGCGCGAATCCCGGCGTCAGCACCGCCTGCCCCGTGGCGCAGCCCCCGATGGCGCGGCAGGCCGCCGTCAGGTCGGCCCCCGCCGCGCGGTGGATGGCGCCGTCGACCCCGCCGCCGCCTGCCAGGGCGCTGTTGGCGGCATTGACGATGGCGTCGGCCTCCAGCGTAGTGATGTCGCCCGTGACCACGGCGATGCGTCCGGCAGCAGGCATGGGACTCTCCTTTCTCGGCGAGTTGACCCTGCGGGGATGACAGGGCGATGTACCAGCGCCTATCGTGCCCGCCCGCTTCAGAGAGACAACCATGGCCCGGTCCCGCCCCATGCGCAGCAGCTACAGCCCCCACCGCTCCACCGCCTATGCCGAACACGGCATGGCCTGCACCTCGCACCCCAACGCCTCGATGGCGGCGATCGACATCCTGCGCGCCGGCGGCAACGCCATGGACGCGGCGGTGGCGGCAGCCGCCGTGCTGGCGGTGGTGGAGCCGATGTCGACCGGCATCGGCGGCGACGTCTTCTGCCTTTATGCCAAGAACGGCGGCGGCGACGTCATCGCCTACAACGGCTCGGGCCGCGCGCCGGGCAAGGCCGACGCCCAGTGGTTCCTCGACAACGGGATCGAGAAGATCGGCACCGAGAGCCCGCACAGCGTCACCGTGCCGGGCACGATCGATGCCTGGTGCCGCCTGCTGGCCGACCACGGCAGCCTGGGCATCGACCGGGTGCTGGCGCCGGCCATCGCCTACGCCGAGAACGGCTACACCATCGCCGAGGTGGTGCATGAATCCTGGGCCGACAGCGTGGCGCGCCTTTCGGGCGACGAAAACGCCAGGCGCATCCTGCTGGTCGACGGCAAGGCCCCGGCCCTGGGCAGCGTCCACACCCAGCCCCTGCTCGCCAAGGCGATGAAGGAGGTCGCGGCCAAGGGGCGCGACGGCTTCTACAAGGGCTGGGTCGCCGAGGACATCGTGACCTATCTCAACAGCCTGGGCGGCCTCCACAGCCTGGACGACTTCGCCGCCGCGGAAGGCGAATACGTCGCGCCGATCTCCACGGAGATGGCGGGCTACCGCGTCCACGAATGCCCGCCCAACGGCCAGGGCATCGTGGCGCTGATGATGATGAACACTCTGAAAGGCTACGATCTGGCCTCGATGGATCCGCTGGGCGCGGACCGTATCCATCTGACGCTGGAGGCCGGGCGCCTGGCCTTCCGCGACCGCGCCGAATACGTCGCCGATCCCGCCATGGCCGAGGTCCCGGTCGAGGCCCTGCTGTCGGAGGCCTATGCGCAGATGCAGCGCGACGCCATCGATCCCGCCCGCGCCATGAAGGAGGTGCCGGGGCCGAAGCTGCCGACGACGCCCAACACGGTCTATCTCTGCGTCGTCGACAAGGACCGCAACGCCGCCAGTTTCATCAACTCCACCTACTGGGGTTTCGGCAGCGGCCGTGTCGCGCCGAAGTCCGGCGTGGTGCTGCAGAACCGCGGCGCGGGCTTTGTCATCCAGCCCGGCCACCGCAACAACATCGCGCCCGGCAAGCGGCCGATGCACACCATCATCCCGGCCTTCCTGACCAAGGGCGACAAGGCGGTCATGCCCTTCGGCGTGATGGGCGGCGACTACCAGCCCTGGGGCCACACCCATGTGCTGCAGAACATGCTGCTCTACGGCATGGCGCCCCAGGAGGCGCTCGACCTGCCGCGCTACATGTTCGAGAACGGTGTCGCCAGCATGGAACCTTCCGTGCCGCCCCATGTCCTGCACGAGCTCGCCCGGCGCGGCCACAAGGTCGCCATCTCGCCGGAGATGCACGGCGGCGGCCAGGCGATCTGGATCGACTGGGAACAGGGTACGCTGGCCGGCGGCACCGAACCCCGCAAGGACGGCATCGCCCTGGGTTACTGAGGCGCGTGTTGCCGTACCGCGCCCGCTCCCTCAGGATGGGGGCCATGGGCCAGTTCGAGGGACAGCGTTGACCGACAAGGATCGCCAGCCGTGGTCGGTGCGCGGCGTCACGGGCGAGGCGCGGGCGCGCGCCGCGCGCGCGGCCCATCGCCGGCGCATGACCATCGGCGAGTGGGTGACCGAGACCATCCTGCGCGCCGCCGCCCGTGATCTCGGCGAAACCGGCGAGGCGCCGGCACCCGAGGCGGGCCTGCCCGCGGTGCAGGCGGGCCCCGACAAGGCGCTCGCCGGGGCGCTGGGCGCGCTGGTGCAGCATCTGGAGAACGACCGCGGCACCGGCCTGGCCGAGGTCGCCCGCCGGGTCGAGCGCACCGAGGCGGTGCTGACCGGACGCATGGAGCAGATTGCCGCGGCGATGTACGGCGTGATGCAGACCGTGGAGCGCCGCGCCATGACCACGGTGGAGCACGACGACCCGCGCGAGGCCGCCATGGCCGCCGAACAGGCCCGCCTTGCCGAACAGGTCGCGCGCCTTGCCGGCCAGGAGAACCGCCGCCAGGACCAGATGGCCGCCATCGCGGAGGCGCTCACCCTGCTCGCCGGCAAGGTCGACGCCGCCGGCCGTCCCGTAGCCCCGGCGGAGGCCACACCCGCGCCCGTCGCCGAACCCGCGCCGCAGGCCCCTGTGGCCGAAGCCGCCGCGGCGCAGCCTGCAGCCGCCCCTGCGGAGAACGCCGCTGCGCCCTTCCCGGCCGCCACGCCCAATCAGCCCGCACCCTCGGCCTTCGTCTCCCATGACACGCCGCGCGCCGAGGTCGCCCCCGGGCCCGTCGAGCCCCAGGCCGTGCGTCCCCGACAGTCCATGCACCACGACCCGCGCGCCGAAGCCGTCGCCGCCGAAATCCGCGCCGCCGCCAAGCGCCCGCCCGAGATGCCCGAAGAAGACCCCCGCGACAGCCGCCGCCGGGGTTTCCTGGGCCGTCTCCTGCGCCGCGACTGAGGCGCAACGCAGCCAGCCCCTCATCCCCCTTCTCGTCGTCCCCGCCTGCGCGGGCATGAAGAGAAGGAGAGAGTGGTGTGAAGCGCCAGCGTCGCTGACACGCCCTCAGGGGTCGCGGCTCTTGCCTTCGGCTTCGAGGCGGTCGAGGTAGGCCTGCCAGATTTCGTCCTGGCGGGTGCCGAGATCGTGCAGGTAGTTCCACGAGAAGATGCCGGTGTCGTGCATGTCGTCGAACTTGATGCGGATGGCGTAGTTGCCGACCGGTTCGATCTCCATGATGCCGATGTGGCGCCGTCCGGCGACGGTCTTCTTCTGGTCGGCGCCGTGGCCCTGGACCTCCGCCGAGGGGCTCTCGACGCGCAGCAGCTCGGCCGGCAGGGCAAAACGGCTGCCGTCGTCGAAGCTGACGACCAGCTCCTTCTCGGCCCGCCGCAGGCGGACCTCCGTGGGCCAGTGGGCGGTGGCCTGCGCCTCGGTCTTCATCCGCGTCAGCCTTCGTCGTCGAGCTTGCGCGCCTCGTCGACCAGCATGATCGGGATGCCGTCGCGGATGGGATAGGCAAGGCCGGCCTGTTCGCTGACCAGTTCCTGGTGCTCGCGGTCGTAGGTCAGCGGCCCCTTGGTGAGCGGGCAGACGAGAATTTCCAGCAGCTTGGGGTCGACGGCGGCCTCGGTCATGGCTCACTCCACATCAGGTGCGCGATCATAGCAGCATCGCACCGGCGCGTTCACTGGCGCCGGGCAGGCGGTAGAACGGCTCGAAAATGCGTT